>JAZURO010000176.1:0-24443 GCA_045606265.1 Eubacteriales bacterium | reverse complement strand
GTTGAACACGTAACAGAGAAGCTTGCACCTTACTATGATAAGGCAGTTGAGATAATCGGAATTGCACGTGATACATATGACCTTTTGGTAGAAGTTATCGTTAAGATCAACCTCTACGTTGAGGGGGCTGTTGATACAGTTGTTGGTGCATATAATAAGCTCGTTGAAACACTTACAAACATCTACGGTTCAGTCGAGCAGGCAATTATCAAGGCTTGCGAGATTTACAACAAGATTATTGACACCGTAAACGAGATCAATACAAGAGTAGAAAACGCAATTTTAAACGTTAAGGCGTTTGTAGTACATGCAACCGAGGTGTACAGATACACAGTTAATCTTCTTGTTGAAGTTTACGGCAGAGTAGAAGGCGCTATTATCGTTGCAGAACAGCTTTATGACTATATCGTTAAGCTTTTGATTGACGGTCAGGCAATTATTGAAGGCGGAATTGAAATTGCAGGTCAGATTTTTGATGACGTGCTTGACATTCTTGAAGAAGCATACGAAACACAGCAGAATATTCACTTTGTAGCAACAAGAATCAGCGCATACATTGCTGATATGATCGCAAAGATCTATGCTGCAATCAACGATACACTCGACGGTGCAGTTAACGGAAACTATGAGCTTAAAGACGATTCTTATTACGTATCAATCGGTAATGCTGCGTATGCAGACGCACTTGCAGGCAAGCTCAATCTTGCTCACAAGCACGATTCTATAATCTTTGAAAATGATTATATCGAACAGCTTATCAATGCTGACCTTGTAACAGCTAAGTTTGATAACGGCTCCTTTGTTGAGTTACTTGAAGCACAGGTTGAAGGTAAGGTAGCTGAGATCATCTCTTCAAACGACGACCTTATGGCTTGGTATAACGGACTTGATTCACTTATTTCCAATTTTTCTTCTAATAAGTGGATTCCCCAGGAATATAAGGACCAGATCGTTGGCGGTCTTACAAATGTTAAGAGTTCAATTGATAGCAATATAAACCTCAATGCTCAGGTTGTGGATCTCGATTGGGATAAATACCTTGATGCAGAGGGCAAGGCAGCTCTTGACAGATTCCTTGCTGAGGTAAGACTTGAAGTTCTTGCACAGGGAATTGAAGAATATCACTATATCGACATCAATCCTATGATCTATGATATGCTCGATCAGAACGGATTGTCAGGTATTTTCACACTTTCATTCGAACCCATCGTAGTTCCTCAGGCGGATCTCGTTGTTTTCGCAGTTGAAAATATGATTTACGGATATGCTGAATTTATCGGCAATATCGCATTCGTTCTTGAAAATGCTCCTGCAGATGCAACAATCGTTCTTACTCCTGTAAGCAATGCATTTGTTGGATACAGCTTCAAGGGATTTGAGCTTGGCGAATATGCTGAGATACTTGAACCCGTTGTTGATGCTTTGAATGCGCATCTTTATGCTTTGGCACTTGTTAACGAAAATGTTATTTTCGTAAACAGCGAGGATGCTGATGACATCTATGATGCACTTAACGTTTACTGTAACCACATTTATGACGATTGCTTGGATACAGTTTGTGACCGTTGTCTTGAAGAGAGAGTAGCTCCCGGACATAGCTTCACAAATTACGTACACGATGGCAATGCAACATGTACTGATACAGGTACAGAAACAGCAAAGTGTGACGGATGTGATGAAACTGACACAAGAGTTGCCGAAACAGGTGAGCTTGGTCACAGCTTTACAAATTACGTATCCGATGACAATGCAACATGTACAAAGAATGGCACAGAAACAGCAAAATGTGACAGATGTGGAGAAAAGGATACAAGAACTGTTGAAAACTCCATGCTTGATCACGACTTTGCTCCCGCAACTTGTACAAAGCTTTCCAAATGTAAAAACTGTGATCTTGAACAGGGAGAATTACTTGAACACGTTCTTGGTGATTGGAGAGTAACAAAGGATCCTACATCAAATGCTGAAGGTTTGAAGGAAAGAAAGTGCTTGAACTGTGATTATGCAATCACAGAGACAATTCCTTATGACACCTTGTCAACAATAGCTATCGTTAGCATTATCGTTGGTTGCGTAGCAATCGCAGGTGGCTTGAGCGCAGCTGTTGCAGGTATTCTCAGAAAGAAAAATAAGATCTAATAAGAATTAAAATTTAACCGCCGTCTTGCAAAAGACGGCGGATTTTTGTTCAAATTATACAATTTAAGAAATTAATATATATATAAAATATTCAAAGATAGGATTGACAAAAACCGACAATTGTGGTATAATCATATGAATGATGCGAAGGTGTGTCTTGTTAGTTTGGGGTTATTTTTGAAATGATTTCAAAGCGAAAGCACTGAGCGTTAACAATTAATAAGGACAAGTTGAGTTTTCTGCAAAAATAGAAGGGTTTTGCCGCTTGCTTGACGAGGTCCAAACCAAATATATTTTATTTATTTGATACAAAAGTATCAGAAAGGAATTTTAGTATGAATTTCAAACGAATTCTCGTCCTTGTTATGACGTTTGCAATGATCGTTACGACTTTTGCACCTACTCTTGGTGTATTTGCAGAAGCTATTAACGAAGGACACGAACACGAATCTAAAAAGGATCTTGTTTATGTATCCCTTGGAGATTCGATGACTAACGGTTATGGTCTTGATGGCTATGACGGTGAAGCGGGAGTTTACGATTACGGTTATGACTCCTACGCAAACAATTTTGCTGAAATACTTGCTGAAAAATACGGTGTAAATGTAACTCATCATCAGCTTGCTTTGTCAGCGGCTCGTCCCGAGGATATTAACTTCCTTCTCAATTTGGATTATAGCAATCCTGCAATTGTTGAGCTTTTGAACAAATATCCTAGTGACGATCTTGTATGCTGGAGTTGTGGAGATCACAGCGGAGTGCCTTATGAAGACATTGTTTACTGTGCTGTGTGTAAATGGGACCACATTGACCTTCCCGGTTGGGGAGTTCAAAGAGACGACGGTAAATCAGTAGATGACTACGAAGCTTGGTGGACTCTTGTTCAGGGCAAGAAATGGGCTGATCTTATTGGCACAGGTGACTTCTGGACTTGGAAAGAGCTTGTAGAGGATTATCGTTTTGGTACAGTTGCTACACATATTAAAGCAAACTATGGTACACCTGAAGAACAAGAGGCTGCAAAACAGCTTATTGCTTCAAATCCTGCTAAACCCAGAGACCCTATGTCAAACGGTGAAGAAACCTGCTATGTTGCTAAGCATTATCAGGAAGTAGTTAAAAATGCTGACGTAATTTCTCTTGCCATCGGTAACGGAAACTTTGGTGTATGGCTTATGGGTAGAATTACAACAGCACTTATGGACTATGACGGTGTTGCAGCTAATGGTGTTTATGATTTGAATACAGTTCTTAATACTTGTGATCCCGAATTCAAGGAAGAGATGATTAATCTCCTTAATGAAATTGATCCTATGATTGACGAATACATTACCACTATGATGGGTGATGGCCTTGATGCAGATGTTAAAAAGTCTATTAAGGATGTTTGTATATACGGTGTAGTTAGCTTCATTGTTAATTACAGACATACAATCGACAGTATTCTCAGACTTAATCCTGATGTTGAGATCGTTCTTACAGGTCTTATGAATACATATGCCGGTGACAGCGTGAATGCGGATGAGGGTGTTGTAACAATCGGTGATATTCTTGATACGATGTTCCCCCTTCTTAACGCATACATCGTAGGTCTTCCTACATATATGGAACATACAGGAAATGAACTTTACAAAAATGCAAAGTTCTATTATGCAGAAGAATACACGATCGAATGTCTTATCCAAAACTTCGGTGATGAAGATTTCTATAACTGGGTAGGCGTATCCCGAGATCGTTTTGTGACAGGTCTTGTTGGCGAATGCGACTGTGGCAACGGTCACAACACAGATAATGCTGAAGCTTGTGAGGACTGGGATTACGGTATTTTCTGGGAACTTCTTGACGGCTTTGATATGGGTGGTATCACCATTGAACGTATCACATCTTATGACATTAAGATGTATGAAGCTTTCAATAACAATGAACGTGTAGCATTTGCTATTCAGAATAAAGATAAAGCCGGTTCAATAGCTGTTTACTTGGCTATTGAGGACGCAGTTTGTAAATCAGGCAGATTGGCACCTGTAACTCTTTCAACACTTACAGGTCTTGAACTTGGCAATCCTGCTATTCTCAACAAAGCACTCAGTAACTTTACTTCTGAACAGGAAAAGATCATTGGTGATTATTATGATGATGCAATTTCCGGATTGAAGGCATTTGGTATTGAAGAACCTACAGAAACTCAAAGAAATGATATGAGTATGATTCTCTCATTGCCCGTAGCCCTCAGTAACGCACTTTGGACTGATGCAGATCTTTGCAGTATGCTTGCGGTTGTTGCTCGTAATAAACTTGGCAACGGCCTTGGAGCACATCCTTCTGTGGCAGGTCATAAAAATCTTTCCGATGCTATGATCGAATCCTACAACCAGGGCGGTATTCCCGCAGGTGTAGTTCTTGAAAAGCTTTATGATGTATATACATTTGCAGGCGAATACGGTTTGTTTGAAAGCTTCCCTGAGCTTTCAGTTCTTGAAGAGATTTATGTATATCTCAGCTCAAATAAATATATAACTGACGAACAGGCGCTTGATATTATCTTCTATGTTTATGATGCAATTGAAGATAAGGAGTTGTCAGAGGCAGATATTACCAATATTGGTAAATACGTATATACAAGCTTGATAAGAAATCCCAACCTTTCCGATACGGACAGAGTTGCCATTGTAGGAAGTGTTTATTTGATTCTTAAAACAAACAATTACCTCAATGAATATACTGCTTTGGAAGTTGTAGAAGAAATTTACAACGCTCTTGCAGCTGAAAAGCTTATTACTGATGCACAGGCATACGCAATAGTTGATTACGTTTATGAAACAATTAGCGACGGTGTATCAGATAATGACGTTCTTGATATAATCAGATTTGTTTACTATAAGCTCGTTAAAAACGAAACACCTGTAAGTCGTTTTGCAAGAAAGAGAGCAGCTTCTGCTCAGGATGATATTGCTGCTGCAAAGACACTCAGAATAATTCTTGGTGTTGTAGCTGACAATTATTTTGCGGAAGAAGATAAGAAATCTGTGGATAAGCTCATTTCTAATGATGATGCTTTGATTTCTGATGAATTGCTTCTTAAACTTGCAGAGAATATGGTTTCTGATATGGAGAGCGACGAATCGAATGATAGTGCGGCTCTTATCGATCAGATGACTCAGACTATTACACAGACTATTCTTGAAGATCCCAATACCGACGATGCTACAAAAATGGAAATCATCAATGAAGTTGTTTTAATTATACAAAACAACGGAGCTGCTGATAATGAAAACGGTGAAATCGTATTTGAAGGTCTTGACGTAGCTAAGAAGATTTATGATAATCTTAATGCTGAAGGCCTTTTGAGTGACAAAGAAGTAATGCAAATTATCAGTTGTATCTATGGACCTTTGACATCCGGCGAACAGCTTGATGTTGAAGACGTAGTTGATATCGTAATTGACGTTCACAATGTTGTATTTGGACGTGACGATCTCACAACTGAGCAGAAGTTCAGAATTGTTGCTATCGTTTACCAGACCTTGGATGACGAGGGATATATTACAGAAGAAAACATTGAATATATCGGTGGACTTATAGTAGAGTACTATGACGAAGCATACTTTGAGGCTTATAAGTACTTGGAAGACAATAATTACATTGAACTTTCAGTAGAAGGTATTGATAAGGCGATCGCAGCACTTCGTGTAGCTTATGATGAAGTTGATGCAGGTCTTCTTGGCGTAACCAAAGAGCTTAAAGAAAAGATCAAAGCAGAGCTTGTTGCAACTATCAGAACACTTGAAGAAATTCAGCTGGTTCTTGCAAACGGCACAGCTGATGATGTTGATGGCTTTGTTGCAGCAATTCTTGCTCTTGAAGATGACCTTTATACACATCTTGGTAACATTTATGCTATCCTTGAACAGGCAGGCATCGACGTAAATCAGCTCGTTATCCTTCCTGCACTCAATGAAGCAATCAGAATAATCAATGATGAGGTTCTTCCTCAGATTATCGCAACAGCAAATGCGTTCACAAACGCAGTTGTAGAATACGTTCAGGTTAAGCTTGACGCACTTTATACAGAGCTTCTTGGTATTTCCAAGGAAGTTTACAACCAGATGATTGAAACTATTGTGAAGATTCAGCTTCAGGTTGGTGAAAAGATTGAAAATGCAATTACACCTATCTTGAATACATACTTCACGCTTGTTGATGCTCTTACTGAAATCTACGGTTCCGTTGAAGAGGCAATAAGAGCTGCTAACGAAATCATCACAAATATCGTTGATAAGTTTAACTATATTGACGGCAAGCTCAACGGAGCGCTTTCAACTCTTCTTGAAAAGACAGCTGACGCATACGCTGAACTTCTTAAGAATCTCTATGCATCCTTCGATAGCATTGAAGAAGCAATTGAAGCAGCAAACGCACTTCTTGAATCACTTATCAATAAGTTCGACGGTACGGTTGCAGACGCAATCGAAGCTTATAATGCACTTGTAAATAAGCTTACAGAAATCTACGGTTCAGTAGAAAAAGCAATTGAAGAGGCAGAAAGAATCTTTAATGATATCGCATCTAAGGTAGATGGTGCTATTGAGGATGGCGTTGAGCTTTACAATAAGATTATTGACGTTCTTGCTAAGACATACGGACACGTTGAAAACGTTGTTATCGTAGCAGGTCAGATCTTCTCATACGTATCTGATTTCGCAACAGAGAACTTCGCACCCGAACAGATCAAGAGCTTCTTTGACGGTATAGTTGACATCGTATCTGATGCATACGGCAAAACAGAGGATGCTTACTATATTGCAACACAGATCTACGCATATATTCTCAATGCAGCTGAACACGCATTCGAGGGCAATTACGAAATCACACTTGATTCCGCATACGTATCTCTCGGTAATGCGGTTTACGGTAAGGAACTTGCAGGAATGCTCTTCCTTAGCGATAAGTACCACAATTTCTCACTTACAGAGGATTATCTTGATGCTATTGCAGGTGCAGACCTTATCACAATAAGACTTGATAACGGCGAAACACTTAACTTCGTATTGTCAAGACTTCAAAATTCCGGAACACCTCTTGATTGGGATAAGTACCTTGATGAAGAAGGTCAGGCAGCACTTCAGGAATTGCTTGCTTCTCTCAGAGCAGAGCTTATTGCAAGCGGTAACGCAGACAAGATCGCTGACGAATTGCAAGAAATAGTTGGAAAGTATCTTGAACTTCCTCCCACAGCAACACTTACACCTGAGACTGTTGCAAACGTTGTATCCAATATCATTGAAGGTGCTCTTTACTCATACGCTGAGCTTGTTAACAGAACGTTGACAGTTCTTGATAACGTTTACACAATGGCTCCTGATGCTACTGTTGTAATCACAGGAATTCAGAATCCTCTTGATTCCTTCGGTTTTGAACTTGGTGAATACGAGTACGTTTTCGATTACGTTGTATCTGCTCTTAACGCACAGCTTGTTGCAGTGGCAGTTGCAAACGAAAATACAATTTTCGTTGACAGCCTTGATGCAGCAGACATCTATGATGCACTTAACGCAACTCATACACACGTTTATGAGCATTACTGCTTGGGAACAGTTTGTCTTATCTGCGGAGAAGAAAGAGTAGCTCCCGGTCATAGCTTCACAAATTATGTAGTTATCGAAGAAGCAACCTGTGCTCATCCCGCAAAGGAACAGGCAACTTGTGACCACTGTGGTGCAACTACAACAAGAGAGGTTGAGGGTTCACAGCTTGAGCATACATTCGGTGAATGGACAACAATCCTTGAAGCAACAACTGAGGCAAACGGTTTGAGAGAACGTGTATGCTCAGTTTGCGGACACAGAGAGCAGGAAACAATTCCTATGCTTGCTCCTCAGCCCATCAAGTCTTCACCTTGGGCTCTTGCAGTAGTTGGTGCTATTATCGTTGCATATATCTTGTTTACTCAGAGAAAGAGATTTACAAAACCTTCTGAAAAGGACGGTAAAAAGTCCTTATCTAAGGGTAAGGGCGGCAAGAAGTCAGCTCCCGCTAATAAAAACGGAAAGAAAGCTGCTCCCGCTAAAAAGAACGGCAAGAAAAAGCACAACAAAAAGAAATAATTTGATTTGAAACAAATCGAATAAATTTACCGCCATATCCCTGTGATATGGCGGTTTTTTTGGCAGATTGAGGGTAAAAATTCATAAAACGTATTGACATAGACCGATAACTGTGATATAATAATTTTCGTACAAATCTATCATAGAGGTGGAAATTATGAAACACATCAAAACAATAGAAACTCGCAATCTTTGCGAAAGTGCTAAAAAAGGTGGATGCGGCGAATGCCAGACATCTTGTCAATCTGCTTGCAAGACCAGCTGCGGTATTGCAAACCAGAAGTGCGAAAGCACAAAGGAAAGCAAGTAATTGCAAAATGCCGCCGTGTTGGCGGCATTTTTTATGGAGGAAATATGATACATCAATATAAACTTGGCGGATTTAATATCGTTCTTGACGTTTGCTCGGGCTCAGTTCACGTAGTTGACGACGTTGCATACGATATTATTTCAGAATTTGAGTCCAAAGACAAAGAGGCAATTATCAACCAGATGCTTCAAAAATATTCTTTTGAGGATATTACCAAAGAAGACATTATGGAATGCTATGCTCAGGTTGAAGAACTTAAAGAGCAGGGAAAGCTTTTTTACCCCGATACCTTTGAGCCGATGGCAAATAAGCTTAAAGAAAAGACAGCCGGTGTAGTCAAGGCACTTTGCCTTCATATTGCGCATACCTGTAATCTTAATTGTTCATACTGCTTCGCTTCTCAGGGTAAATATCACGGTGATAGAGCAGTGATGAGCTTTGAGGTGGGAAAAAGAGCGCTTGATTTTCTTATTGAAAATTCGGGCACACGTCACAATCTTGAGGTGGATTTTTTTGGCGGAGAGCCACTTATGAATTTTCAGGTTGTTAAGGATCTTGTTGCCTATGCACGCAGCATTGAAAAAGAAAAGGGCAAGAATTTCAGATTTACATTGACTACAAACGGAGTGCTTGTTGATGATGACGTTATCGAATGGGCTAACCGTGAATGCTCTAATGTTGTTCTTTCGCTTGACGGAAGAAAAGAGGTTCACGATCGCTTCCGTGTTGACTATGCGGGTAACGGCAGCTGGGAAAGGATTGTTCCCAAGTTCCAGAAATTTGTAGAGGCACGTGGTGGTAAGGAATACTATATGCGAGGTACCTTTACTCACGCAAATCCCGATTTTCTTGAAGATATAAAGCAAATGCTGGACCTTGGCTTTAATGAGCTGAGTATGGAACCCGTGGTTTGCGCAAAGGACGATCCGTCAGCCCTTACTGATATGGATATGGAAATAGTAATGAAGCAGTATGAGGAGCTTGCCTCTCTTATGCTTCAAAGAGATAAAGAGGGAAGACCGTTTACCTTCTATCACTATATGATAGATCTGACGGGTGGCCCCTGCATTTATAAGAGAATATCGGGCTGCGGAAGCGGTACCGAATATATGGCGGTAACACCTTGGGGCGATCTCTATCCCTGCCACCAGTTTGTGGGTGAGGAAAGATTCAAGCTCGGTGATATTTGGACGGGTGTTACGAACAAAGAGATTCAGGGTGAATTTGCATCCTGCAACGTATATGCACATCCCGAATGCCGTGATTGCTGGGCAAGACTTTATTGCTCGGGCGGTTGCGCAGCAAACGCTTATCACGCAACGGGAAGTGTTACGGGTGTTTATGAAGACGGATGTAAGCTCTTCCGCAAGAGAATGGAATGTGCAATAATGGTAGCTATTGCACGTGCGCTTGGCGAATGATATGAATACACCGATTTGTGACTTCGTTAACGTTTACAGTAAACGCAACGATATAAGATTACATATGCCGGGGCATAAAGGTAAAGGTGCGCTCGGCGTGGAAGCACTTGATATTACAGAAATTGAAGGTGCCGACAGTCTTTATGAAGCGAACGGCATAATTGCCGAGAGTGAGGCAAATGCAAGCTTGATTTTCGGTTGCCCTACGTATTATTCAACCGAGGGCTCATCTCAGTGTATCAGAGCAATGATGCAGCTTGTGTCGATTTATGCGCAAAGCAGAGGTGAAAAGCCCTATGTTTTAGCGGGTAGAAACGCCCATAAAGCGTTTCACAGCGCAGTTGCGCTGTTGGATATTGACGTTGATTGGCTTTATTCAGAAGATATGCAAAATTATCTCTCTTGCAATATTAGTGCAAGAGAATTGTCAGAGATTTTTCAAAAATGCGAAAAAAAGCCGACGGCAGTTTACCTGACAAGTCCCGATTACCTTGGTAATGTGCTTGATATTGCCGAAATTTCTGAGATTTGCCATAAAAATAACATCTTGCTTCTCGTGGATAATGCACACGGAGCGTATTTGAAGTTTTTGAGGCCGTCAAAGCACCCAATGGATCTTGGCGCCGATATTTGCTGTGATTCTGCACACAAAACATTACCCGTGCTTACCGGTGGTGCATATTTGCATCTTTCAAAGCAGGTTGATAGCGAGTTTTCAAAGCAGGTTAAAAATGCCTTGTCGCTTTTTGGCTCTACAAGTCCTTCATATTTGATATTGCAGTCGCTTGACAAAGCTAACGTATATCTTGAAAATCACCGTGAGCGTCTTGTAGTATTCGCTTTGTTACTTGGTGTTCTGAAAAATCACCTTATCGAAAACGGATATGAGCTTTATGGCAACGAAGTATTAAAAATTACCGTTCAAACTAAGAAATACGGATATTATGGCTTTGATTTTGCCAATATTCTTGCAAAAAAAGGAATAGTATGTGAATTTTGCGATCCCGATTTTGTGGTGTTGATGTTGACACCCGAAATTGATAATCTTAATGAAATAGAAAATGCTATGCTTTCTATTCCAAGGCAAAGTCCAATAAACGAAAAAATACCCGCTTTTGTCAGATTAAAACAAAGTACATCAATTCGCAAAGCAGTTTTATCCCCATCAGAATCCGTGCCCATAGAAAAGGCACTTGGCAGGATAGTGGCTATAACAAGCGTTGGATGTCCTCCTGCTGTGCCGATTGCAGTTGCGGGTGAGATAATTGATAAGAATGCTATTGAATGTTTCAAGTATTACGGTATTATGAAATGCAACGTAATAAAATAAAAAATGCATCGGATTTCCGATGCATTTTCTTATCTTATACTGATATTTGCTGATGAAAGAGTGTCTATTCCAAAAAGGAATAAGACTTTTTCAATATTGTTTTCTTTAACGTACTCCTCAATGGAACCGCTGTAATAACGAGGGTCTATCAACTCAATGTTATAATGCTCACAAAGATAGGGGGCAATTGAGTGGGAAAAGCTGTCCTTTATTATCAATAATGTTTCTTTTTCGCTGTTTTGTGTATCAAAAATCTTAACGTGTGCATTGTTACCTGAGAGGAAAAGAGAATATTTATCTTTTTTATTAAGATATGCCGTATCGTAGAGAGTATCGAATTCAGTTTCGGTATCAACTATTGTCATCTTGTAGCGCCCTCTTTCAATCATTGGCGCTCTGATTTCCTCACCTGGGATGAAGAAGAATCCCGATTTTGAATACGTTGTGCCGCAAAAGTCATCTGAGAGCGTTTGCATTGTGAAATGATCGGGGGCATAAGGATTAAATCCAATTAAGCTTCCAAGCTCTGCGTATGCGTAATAAGCGCCGTCCGCAGTCCAGTGATGGTCTGTTTTATAGAATATTTGCGTGCCGTATTTTTGCCTTTGGGCAAATTCTTCAATCAACGTTATGTGATTATCATTTACAAGCTCCCAAACTATTTGGTTTCGCTCGTTTGAATAGTAGGGAGGAAAATAATCCTGCAAAATATCAACCTTGCGCGGAATAATAACTGAGCTTACCTCCACGTTATTTTCTTCAAAGATTTGCATTAGTTTTTCGATTTTGCGTAAATTATTGCTTAAAAATCCGTAATTTTCCTCGGTGTAGGGGTAAGTCTCAATAAGGTTGTTATCCCTGCCAAGCAAAATGCCGTTGTTCTCGTTTTTGCCCATAAGCAGCTCGGAAGTTGATTTTACCATAATCATTTCTTTCCGAAAAACGATCTGATCTGAAAAGTAATTATGGAGCTGATGTGTATAGGTTCCGTCAAGCAGCTTTTCGTAAGTGAAACGGGGAAGGGTTTGCAAAGCGCGGTTTTCATCCTCGGAAAAGCTCTTTTCGGGTGTAATAAAATAAGAAAGTGAGAAAAAAGCTATAATTGAAGCAAGGCACAAAAGTAAGATTAAGTTTGCAATATTCTTTTTGTTCATATTTTTCTCCTTTCAAAATCATTATCTTAATTATATCAAAAAATCAAGGATTTTTCAATCCTTGATTTTTATTTTTGATATTATTTTTCCACCGTTACGATAAATCCATTCCTATTATCGCCTGAAATGTAATAATTGCTGTCCTCGGGTACGGGGATACTTGCGGGATTTCCCGTACATTCAACGTAATAAACGTTGTAGTTTTTGTTATTTGCCGTGAAAACAAGAGGATTGTCATATCCGTGCTGTTCTCTGAGCAATCTGAGGTATTCATCAAGGCAGCAGCCCTCGTTGTGTATATAGGTTGCGTGTTCTGCACCTATGTAACGGAGGTGTATTCTTGTGTTGCTGTTAAGCCCTGTGTGTTCCTCGCAAGCATTGGGATAGCGATTGATAAAACCATATTTATGGGCATTCTGATAAATCCATGAAAATTGATTTTTCAAAATAGTTTCGGACATTTTGGCTTGTGTACCCGCGTGCATTAGAGTTAAAGATTTTCCATCTGCTTGGCTCCAAAATGTTTCTCCCCTATCCTCGTGAGTAAGGTCGTTGTTTAGCAAGTCTCCCTCATATGACCAACCCCAAGCCACGTTGATTTTACTTGCCGAGCCCGAGCTATAAGAAGAAAGATCTAAGGTTTTGCAATAATCGAGCATCATTTGATTAAAGGCGTGTAAAGTGATTTCTTCCAAAGCAATATCTTTGGGTTGACCACCACCCAATTCGTAAGTTGGAGCTTGAATACCGGTACCCGGAATAGTTATTTTTGTTTCTGCATCATTTGTAGAATTGTGCTTGAAAGTCCACAAATTAACGATTCCGCTTGGGAGATTGTCATAGGAATTTGAAATCAAGCCGTTGATTGAATAATCAAATTTATAACTATTATTTATCAAAAGTAAATTACCCTTGTGAACGTCCGATGCCTGCTTTGTAACCGTGTATATCGGAGGGGTGTCGGGCTCGTCCGTGTTTTTTATGGTAATGATCTTGCCTATAATAAGAGTGGCAAATACCACGAGTATGAGTGCGATAACGACAAAAATGGCGATAACAAGCTGTTGTCTTATTCTTCTTTTGCTTTTGTACTTTGTTTTGTGATTGGCGGTAGTATCAAAAGCTCTTGTTCTTGAATCATTTTTAGTCATATTATATCCTTTCCGCCACAGAAAGTGACAAAGATATTTTTTCCTTGGGATTTCTCCCAAGGAAAAATTGAATTATACTATCTTTTATTACTGAGCGTCCTTAATAGAGAAGTTCATTCTTCCCTTAGCATCAACGCCCATATACTTAACCTTAACTGTGTCACCGAGTTTAAGAACGTCCTCAACCTTGTCAATGCGCTCTTTTGCGATCTTGGAGATGTGAACAAGTCCTTCTTTTCCGGGAACGTATTCAACGAATGCGCCGAATTCCTTGATACCTGTTACTGTACCTGTGTAGATAGCGCCAACCTCGGGCTCGAATACGATTGCGTCGATGCACGCCTTAGCTGCTGCTGCGCTGTCACCGTTAACTGCTGCGATTCTGATTGTACCGTCATCATCAATATCAATCTTTGCGCCTGTATCAGCAACGATTTTTTGAATAACTGCGCCGCCCTTACCGATAACTTCACGAATCTTATCAGGATCGATCTTCATTGTTGTCATCTTGGGAGCATATTTTGAAACCTCAGCACGAGGTGCGGGAATTGCTTTGAGAAGAACCTCATCAATGATGTAATCTCTGCCTACGTGTGTCTGTTCAAATGCCTTCTTGATGATTTCGGGTGTAAGACCGTCAATTTTAAGGTCCATCTGAATTGATGTGATACCCTTATGTGTACCTGCTACCTTAAAGTCCATATCGCCGTAGAAGTCTTCAAGACCCTGGATATCAAGCATTGTATCCCAAGAACCGTCCTCAGCTGTGATAAGACCGCAGGAGATACCTGCAACGGGCGCCTTGATCGGAACACCTGCATCCATAAGTGCAAGGGTTGAACCGCAAACTGAGCCCTGAGATGTAGAACCGTTGGAGGATACTACGTCAGAAACAAGACGGATTGCGTAGGGGAATTCTTCAACTGAGGGAAGAACGGGAACAAGAGATCTTTCTGCAAGAGCACCGTGACCGATCTCACGACGTCCGGGAGAACGTGCGGGCTTAGCTTCACCTGTTGAGAAGCCGGGCATATTGTAGTGGTGCATATATCTCTTTTCCTTATCGGAATCAAGTCCGTCAAGGAGCTGTGCTTCACTGAGAGTACCGAGTGTAGCAACTGTAAGTACCTGTGTTTGTCCACGAGTGAAAAGACCCGAACCGTGTGCTCTGGGGAGGAGACCTACCTCTGAGCCGAGAGGTCTGATTTCATCCATACGTCTGCCGTCAACACGCTTTTTGTCAACGAGCAACCAACGGCGAACGATCTTTTTCTGAATTTTATATACAAGTTCTTCCATCATTGTGGGAAGATCGGGATATTCTTCTGAGAAGTTTGCAAGGATAGCTTCCTTGATGGGGAACATTCTTGCATCTCTTACTGTCTTGTCGTCAGTGTCAAGAGCGACCATAACGTCCTTTTCACAGAAAGCGAAGATCTTATCGAACATATCGTGATCAAGCTCGCAAGAGGGATATTCAAACTTTGTCTTGCCGATTTCGTCAACAATTGCGTTGATGAATTCAAGAACACCCTGGTTTTCTTTGTGAGCAAGCATAATTGCATCAAACATAAGGTCATCTGCAACCTCGTTAGCGCCTGCTTCTATCATAACAACCTTCTTCATTGAAGAAGCTACTGTAAGTTCAAGATCTGAAACTGCTCTCTGTGCTTCTGTGGGGTTAACAACAAGCTGACCGTCAACAAGACCCATAAATACACCTGAGATGGGGCCGTTCCACGGAATATCAGAGATGGAAAGGGCGATGGATGCACCGATCATAGCTGTGATTTCGGGTGAGCAGTCGGGATCGTAGGACATTACTGTAAGAGTGAGAGCAACGTCGTTACGAAGATCCTTGGGGAAAAGGGGACGGATGGGACGGTCGATAACACGGCTTGTGAGAATTGCCTTTTCGGGAGGACGTCCCTCACGACGAAGGTAACCGCCGGGGATCTTACCTGCCGCATACATTCTCTCGTCAAAGTCAACGGAGAGGGGAAGGAAGTCAATACCGTCACGGGGCTTTTCGGATGCTGTTGCGCAGCAAAGAACTGCTGTATCGCCATATCTTACAAGGCAAGAGCCGTTTGCAAGACCTGCAAGCTTACCTGTTTCAACAACAAGGGGTCTGCCTGCAAGTGTGTAATGAAATGTTTTGAAATTTTTGAACACCATAGGTGAGCTGATTGAATTACTCATTTTAATTTCCTCCATAAAAATTTAAGTTTCATTTATTTTATTCTTACGGGGTTTAGCACTTAATTACGAACTGAAATGATTTCAGTGCATAGTTAATTGCTAATACCTACCGTAAGACAGCGACTGAATTTAATAAAACAATTTGTGAAAAAACAAACAAAGGGAGTGAGGAGTCGGCCAAAACCCACTCTCCCACTCCGATATTTGTTCTTACTTTCTGATGCCGAGCTTTTTGATGATTGCTCTGTATCTTTCGATATCAACTCTCTGAAGATAGCCAAGAAGATTTCTTCTGTGACCTACCATTTTAAGAAGACCGCGGCGGCTGTGATGGTCGTTGTGGTTGTTCTTAAGATGTTCGTTAAGGGAGTTGATTCTGTGAGTGAGAATAGCGATCTGCACTTCGGGAGAACCTGTGTCACCTTCGTGAGTAGCATATTCAGCAATTATAGCTTGCTTTTCTTCCTTCAACATTTTAATTTTCACCTTTCTTTTTTATTTAACGAAGGGCACAGTCATCGGCGGGTGAAACACGGCTGTTGCCATCTTATTTTCCCGAAAACCGAGCCATACGTCATGCAAAGGTTATTCTATCACAAAAAATGAATTTTGTAAATAGCTTTTTAGAAAATTCTTCAATTTTTTTTGTTTATTTTACATTAATTATATACTTTTGTTTTGTTTCTTTTTAACAAACGAAGAAATAAGGGATGAAATTCCGCCCAAGGCGAGCATTCCGCCAAAGAGCTTTCGCAAAATATCCCGATCAATTGCTTCGACAAGGAATGATCCTAAAAGAGAAAACACGGCTCCCGAAATACTTAAAACGAGTGTGATTTTCCAAACGATTTTCTTCTTTTTTACGTTATACACCGTTGATGCCAATGCTGTCGCAATAAAAAAGCTAAGATTTGTTCCTTGGGCGATCACTTGCTCAACGTTTTCAAAAAGTGTCAGATAAATAACAAGAAGCCCTCCACCACCAACACCCATTCCCGAAAGTAGCGCGATAAGAAAAATAATGATAATGGTTTTCATTTTTTGCCCGTAACCTCGTCAAGTGAACGTGAGCGAGTGTGAAGGATCGGCTCCCAGGTTACTTTTTTGAAAAGCGCAATAACGGAGATGGGAATATAGGTGTACATAAAAATGGGGAACAAAAACAGATATCCAATCTTTTTTCCTGTGCTTGTGTGAATCTTTTTCCACTCACTTATTATAGTTATCAGTCCCATAATGAACATTATTGAATAGGTGAATCCAATATATCCGAGCAAGCTCTCTACAACCGGTGCGGGATTTCCTATGCCAAATATCCCAAATACTATGGCGCTTATGCTGCTTGAAAGCAGCGTCACGGTCAAAATAAAAGCGGGCATAATGTTCATTGTCATATCGAAAAAAGCGAATTTTCTGTGCTTGAATATGCCTTTTATCAACGCCTTTCCGTGCTTTCTCCAAACTTGAAAGAATCCCTTTGACCATCGCAGGCGCTGTTTATAGGATTGCTTGAAGGTGATCGGCTGCTCGTCGTATAGCTCGGCATTTATGGAACAGCCGATCTTTACTCCGTTGATTATTGCAAAAATGGAAAACTCAATGTCCTCTGTCAGCAGATAGAATTTCCAACCGTTGAATTTATCAAGCAGCTTTTTACTTACGAAAAATCCGGTGCCCGATATTGCGCAGGACGAGTGCAGAAGCATTCTTGCGTAATGCAGAAATTTTGATTCTCTGATATACCACAGGCCGTATCCCGCACTTATCCAGTTATCACCGTAGTTTTTGGAATTTCGATAGCTGGTAAAGGATTCATAGCCATCGGAATACGTTTTGCTCATCTCGGTGACGTAGTTTTTTGTCAGAATATTGTCGGCATCAAGAACGATAACACCGTCAATTTGTTCAAGCTCACCACTTTTTCGAAGATTGTCTATTGCAAAATCGAGTGCGTAGCCCTTGCCTATATTTTTTTGATCAAAGCGTTCAAAAACCGTAGCCCCGTATTCTCTTGCTATTTCTGCGGTGCTGTCGGTACAGTTGTCGGCGATCACTACTGTTTTAAGATACTCTTTATCGTAATCCTGCTCGGAGATGGAGTGCAAAAGCTCTCCAATTACCTTTTCTTCGTTGCGGGCGGCAATCAGAATTGCAATATTGCTCTTTTTTATCGGATGCCTATGGCGTCGGGGCTTTATTGCGAAGGGAACTATCGTGTAAAATATCTGATAGGAATAGCACAGAAACAGAATAAAACCCACCACGAAATTCAAATCAGCCAAAAATTCGTTAAACATATATATTACTCCGTGAAAAATGTATTCACTGTGTAATGTTTGCCATTTTGGGTGTTTTTATGTATAAAAAAGGACATTCGGTGTGAATGTCCTTAAAAAAATTATTTCTTGTTCTTCTTGAATTCCTTCATACCGTTTGTGCTTCCGCCATCAACAAGCACGTCAACACCTGCAAGATATCCGTTTCTTTCGTCAGCAACACTTGCAAGAGCAAATCCAAGCTCCTCGGGCTTGCCCATTCTTTCTTCTGCGGACATAGGAATGAGCATTCCACCGTCCTTAGCTTCAAGATTACCCATATCTGTTGCAATAAGGCCGGGGCTGAGAGAACAAACTCTGATGCCCTTCTTTCCGTATTCAAATGCACATTTCTGAGCATACCAAACCACGAAATTCTTTGAAAGCGAATATGCAAAGCCTGATCTCTGATAATCGCCCTTTGCCATACTTGCTTTTTTGATGATCTTTTTGACGAATTTTTCTTCATCTGTGTCTGCGAGCTTGTAATCCTTCTTGTTAATGATAAAAGAGGGAAGAATATAAGCTGAATTTGATGAAACGTCTACGATAACACTTCCGGGGTTCATTACCTTTGAAAATTCCTCGTTGATGTAAACTGTGCCGAGGGCATTTACTCTGACGATAGTTTCGGGATCGCTCATTGCGGGGGAAAGACCTGCAGAGTTTATAACATTTTTGATTTCGCCAAGCTCCTTTGCAAAAGCAACGAGCTCTTTAACACTTTCGCGCTTTGAGGTGTCGCAGGTTTTTGCGTAAGCTGTATAGCCAAGTGCCTTAAGCTCCTCAACCGCCCCCTCAAGTTTTTTAAGAGTTCTGCCCGAAATAACGATAATTTTATCTTTGGGCATGAATTTTGCGGCAGCAAGACCCATTCCGCTTCCACCGCCTGTAATTACACATACGTTTGCCATAATTTCTCCTTTGATATAAATATGTCTTTTTATAAACCGTTAATATTTTAACATAGTTTGTAAATTGTGTCAAGTAATAATTTCTATAATTCCAAAAATGGAATTATTAAATAAAAAATCAAAAAATATAAAAAAATATTTCCGATTTGAGAAAAAATGTCTTGACAAATGATAAAACAGGGTGTATAATAGGCACGTAAATGAAATTTGATAACTTTTTGGAGGAAATAAACTATGGCAACTAAAAAAACAGTAACACCGAAAACTGCACCTATTGACGATAAAGAAGCACGTAAAAAAGCTCTGAACACCGCCCTTGCTCAGCTTGAAAGAGATTTTGGCGCAGGTACGGTTATGAAGCTTGGCGAAAACACAAGAATGGAAGTGCAGGCGGTTCATACTGGCTCTCTGGCACTTGATTTTGCACTTGGAATCGGCGGTGTGCCGAGAGGAAGAATAATTGAAATCTTTGGCCCTGAATCTTCAGGTAAAACAACGGTTGCGCTACACATTATTGCCGAGGTTCAAAAGATTGGCGGAGAGGCAGCTTTTATCGATGCTGAACACGCACTTGATCCCGTTTATGCAAAGGCACTCGGTGTTAATATAAACGAATTGCTCGTATCCCAGCCCGACTGCGGTGAGGACGCACTTGAAATAACTGAGGCACTCGTTCGCTCAGGTGCTATCGACGTTGTGGTTGTTGACTCGGTTGCGGCTCTTGTTCCCCGTCAGGAAATTGACGGAGAGATGGGTGCTACAATGGTCGGTGTTCAGGCACGTCTTATGTCACAGGCAATGAGAAAGCTCTCTGCGGTTATTTCCAAGAGTAATGCAGTAGTAATTTTCATCAACCAGCTTCGTGAAAAGGTTGGTGTTATGTACGGAAATCCCGAAACAACTCCCGGTGGCCGTGCGCTCAAATTCTATTCTTCCGTTCGTATTGATGTAAGAAAGACAGAGCAGCTTAAAAACGGTGCCGACGTTTACGGAAACCGTGTTAAATGTAAGATAGTTAAAAACAAGGTGGCTCCGCCCTTTAAGGTTGCTGAATTTGATATTCTTTACGGAAAGGGAATTTCCAAATCAAGCGAGCTTATCGATATGGGTATCACTCTCGGAATTATCAAAAAGAGCGGCTCGTGGTTCTCTTATGAGGGTGAAAGACTTGCGCAGGGTAAGGATAACACACGCAAGATTTTTGAAAGCAATCAGGAGCTTATGGATGAGCTTGAAGCAAAGGTTCGTGCTATGGCTGATAAGCTCACGGATCACGGTGACGAATTTGAGCTTGAAGATGATGACGATATTGATAGCTTTGAAATCGAAACTCTTGGTGATGAAGAATAATTTCTGATGAATATTCAAATTATTTCAATAAATGCAATGAGTGAGGGGGCAGAAATGCTCCTCACTCTTCAAATATCGGATGGTACGGGAAATAAAGAAAGACGAAAATTTTTGCTTTTTACAAATCAATATCTTGAATTGAATTTGCGAAAGGGAATGATTATAGACAAGGATATTTTTGATAAAATCGAAAAATTGTCGAAGGAATGTCTTGCCATAAGAAAGGGAAATGACCTTTTATCCTATTCCTCTTCCTCAAAAAAACGCTTAGTTCAGCGACTCAGAAATAAGGGTATTGACAAAGAAAGCGCCGAAACTGCCGCATCGCATCTGGCACAAATAGGTGCCATCAACGAGGAGCTTGACGTAGAGCGACAACTTGATTTGTGTCTTAGAAAGCTGTGGGGTAAAAAACGAATATATAGGGAGCTTTTGGCAAAGGGCTACGAAAAAGAGTATATATCAGAGGCGCTTTTGGGAATAGACAAGGAGCAAATGATAGAAAATTGCGCTTTGTTGCTTCGAAAAAAGCACAGAACGATTCCTGATGATTCGGCTGTCAGAAAAAAGATTGTCGGCTCACTTGTAAGATACGGATATACCTTTGATGAAATCAAGGCGGCTTTTGAAATTGTTTTAAGAGAAATCGAAACGGAGCAATAGTGCTCCGTTTTTTATCTTAAAACCATCATAATACCTGAAATTGTAACTAAAATTGCGAATACGGTTTTAATCGTTTTGAACTTTAATTTTGTTAACAAAAAAGCGCCTGCAATTCCTCCGATAATTGCAGAAGGCAGAAACGAGAGAAGGGTGCTGTTGATTTTGATATATCCCTTAAATAAATATATTGCAAGAGATACGGCTGAAATCGGGAGCATTGTTGCAACTGCGTTTGCAAAAACACCGTTTTCACTTTTTTGATCATTGTTAAGAACGTAGGACAGGTAGTACGTTATTATTATTCCACCGCCTGCCCCTAAAAGGCCGTTTACGGTCCCTGCAACAGCACCAATTAAGAGTGTTGGCGAATATTTTTTTATAAATTTCATAAAAAACTCCAAAATTCAATATTGAAATTATATAATTGTTATGATATAATATTTATGTATGACTACAAATTCTTAAAGGAAGTGACAAAATGGCTGTAAAAAAGAAATCAGGTACTCAGAAATCCAAAAAAGCATTGCAAAAGGTTGAGGACAAAAAGGTAACTCCGAAGAAGAATTCCAAAGCGCACAAAGCGTCGTTTGGGGTGCCTTCCGAAAGATTACTGCATCAGATATTGCCCTTTGTGTTTGTTGCGCTTGCGCTTTTGCTTGAAGCGTGCTTCGTTCTTGCGGCACTTACGGGTGAAAAATACGTGGGAGTAGCGGGAGATTTCCTAAAAGAAGTGTTCCTTGGTGTATTTGGTATTTGCGCCTTTATAATTCCCATTGCTCTTTTGAACCTGGCAATTAATTGGAGAAAATTCGTTGATAACGGTCTGGCAAAATCCAAGATTATTTTCACTTTAATATTCTTAGTTTCATTCTCCGGACTTATACATATTTTTGTAAAAGCGGGAGTTGAAGAATTCCGTGACGTTTTCGTTGGCGCAGGACAGATTTACGATCATTCCTCAAAGAACGTATTCAGCTCAGGTGTGCTGGGCGGTATATTCTGCGAGTGCATATACTTCCTTTTCAAATCCGTTGGCACAACGATAATTATGCTTGCGCTCAGCATTGTGTTCTTTATTCTTTCTCTTGGAATAAGACCAAGCATTATCACTGACTTTATTGCTCAGAAATGGGCTGCGTTCTGTGTTGCTCAAAGGGAAAAGAACGCAATCAAAAAAGAAGAAAAGCGTGAGCAGAAGGAACTTGAAAAGAAGCAAAAGGCAGAGGAAGAGGAGCTTCGTCAGAAAGAAGAAGAGATGGCGCGCAGAGCCGAGCAGGAGATCGAGGATGAGAGAGTTGCTATGGCAGAGCGCAGAGCCATTGAAATAGAACAAAAGGAAATCAATGATAAGAAGAAATACGGCGAGATGAGATTTGTTGATCCCGAGCCCGTGTCTTATGACGAGCCGAAGCTCGAAAAGGTTGATTTTGAGGATAATACCCCTGAGGAAACGGATGATGGCAGAGTAAATGTTGCTGCAGTGTTTAAGAATCCTCCCAAGGAATATGCTCCCGATGCAGACCCCGAAAATGAAAAGCCGGAGGTAAAGGTTGAAATAGTAGAGGAGCTTCCCGAGAACGAAGATAAGAAGCCCGAAGCTATTGAAATTCAGATGAAAGAAATCACCGATATTGAAACGGTACCCGATGACGGGGAAGAAGGATCGGTTGTTCCCGAAAGCATTATGCGTGAATACGTAAGACCCGACGTTGATCTTCTTAAAAATTACAGAAATGATGAGGACGAAAAGGCGGCTCACGAGGAAATCAAGGCAAATGCGGCAGCTCTTATGGAAACTCTTAAAAGCTTTGGCGTAAGAATTCAGGAGATTACCTATTCAAGAGGCCCCACAATTACACGTTATGAGCTTAAGCCCGACGTTGGTGTTCGTATTCGTTCCATCGCAAATCTTGTTGACGATATAGCGCTCAGCTTGGCTACAACGGGTGTAAGAATTGAAGCACCTATTCCAAATAAAGCCGCTGTCGGTATCGAGGTTCCCAATAAGATTGCCGCAACCGTTGGCTTGCGTTCACTTATTGACAGCCCTGAATTTGAAGAGAAAAAGAGCATTCTGACAGCTGCTCTCGGTAAGGACGTAGGCGGTAATTCCGTATATTTCGATATTGGAAAGATGCCCCATATGCTTATCGCAGGTACAACGGGTTCGGGTAAATCCGTTTGTATCAACTGTATTATTATGAGTATTCTCTATAAGGCGAGCCCAAGAGATGTTAAGCTCATTCTTATAGACCCCAAAAAGGTTGAATTCCAACCGTTCAGATCAATTCCTCATCTTTATGCACCAATAGTTACAGATCCCAAAAAGGCTGCAGGTGCGCTTGCCTCTGCTGTTGCCGAGATGGAGAGAAGATTTGAACTTATCGAGAGTGTTGGCGCAAAGAATATCTCGGGATATAACGAGCTTACAGCCAATGATCCCGCAAAGGAGTACCTTCCTTATATTGTTATTATTATTGACGAGCTTGCAGATCTTATGATGACTGCTGCCGATGACGTTGAAACCGCTATCTGCCGTATTGCACAAAAGGCGAGAGCAGCAGGTATCCATCTTATCGTTGGTACACAGCGCCCCTCTGTTGACGTTGTAACGGGTCTTATCAAGGCGAATATTCCTTCACGTATTGCGTTTACCGTTGCATCTCAGGTCGACTCCAAGACAATTCTTGATACTGCCGGTGCAGATAAGCTTATCGGACGAGGCGATATGCTCTTTGCTCCCATTGGCTCAACAAAGCCGATACGTGTTCAGGGTGCATTTATTGACGACCGTGAGGTTGAAAGAATAGTTGACTTTATCAATGAGCATAATGACGGTGTTTCGTTCAATGATGCATTTATTAAACGTCTTGAAGAGGAAGCCGCAAAATGCGGTAATCCCAAGGGTAAGGGCGGCGGATCCGGCTTTGCGGGTATTGATGACGGCGAACCCGGGGAAGAGGGAGTTGATCCCAAATTCAAGGCAGCGCTTGACGTTGCTATTGAAATGGGTAAGATTTCCACCTCATTGCTTCAACGTCGACTTGAAATCGGATATGGCAGAGCCGCAAAAATAATTGACAGAATGGAAGCTCTTGGATACGTAAGTGCTCCCGACGGAAACAAACCCCGTGTAGTGCTTGTAACCAAAGCAGATATAATGGAAAAAAGAATGAACGATGAAGAATAATATATAAAAAGAGGAGCTGAAAAGCTCCTCTTTTGTATTGGCGTTTCAAATTTTGATTTATCTAGCTGTTTGCTTGCACAAACCAAGCGATTAAAAAAGTTTTTGCGGAGCTTTTTTCAAAAAGCGACCGAGGGTACGGGGCGAGTAGCCCTGTGCAACAGCGTTTCTTTTGGAGCTTTTCTTTGCGCTTCTGGCCTCAA
>JAZURO010000175.1:0-4280 GCA_045606265.1 Eubacteriales bacterium | reverse complement strand
GTTAAGAATATCGTGGTGTTCGTGTTTTGTTTCGGGTCTGAATATCGCTGATACTGTGGGCGCGCATACGCTTACCATCATTACAAGCGCCATTACCAAAACGAGAACTCTTTTGAAATTCATATGATTTCCTTTCCGATATGAGAATTGTACTCACATCTTGAATCTAATAATAGTATATTTTTGTAGAGTCCATTGGCTATATTGTGAAAAAACCTTTATCGTCGTTTCAAGCAACCAAATTCGTCCAATTGTTTACGCAAAAATTATCCAAGTACTTCCTTCTGCCAAGCAATGTAGTCAAAGTACTTATATTCTCTTTCGAGTTTTCTAAAATCGTTTTTACCCATAGGAGTGAGAGGAACCTCATCCACGCACATAATTGCAACGGGTCTTCCTCGCTGTTCAAGATGCTCCTGACAGCTGTTATAGATCTCTTTACAAATCGCATTTCTGCGACTGACTTCAATGTTCGCATTTAACTCGATAACCGCCATAGGATACTGTCCCTGTGAGCGCTCGCGGTCGTCAACTGCGATAACTGAGCAGCTGTGAACATCGGGATGCTCGGAAATAAAACTTTCAATAGTAATCGGGAATACTTTATGTCCGTCAAATCTTGTTATCATTCTCTTAACACGGCCCTTGATATATACGAAACCGTCCTCGTCAATATATCCGATATCACCGGAGTGAATCCAATACTGACCGTCGGCGTGCAAGCGCTTAACGTGATCGGTTTCTTCCTTATTATTAAAGTAACCCTTCATCACGGAGTAACCGGCAATACATACCTCACCCTGCTCGTTATATCCAAGCTCTTCTCCCGTTTCGGGATCAAAGATACCAATCGTTGTGGTAAGACAAGGAATACCAACACTGTTCTTTCTGTATCTGTCGTTAACACAGAAGGTAGCGGCAGCAGAAACCTCGCTCATTCCGTAGCCCTGGCACAAGGGATATCTCATATTGTGCTCTTTCATAAACACTTCAAGCTTAGCTTCAAGGCCTTCATTCATAGAGTCACCGCCGGAGCCGAGTGTGTAAAGCCAAGAAAGATCCATTCCCTTAACTTCCTTACTATCGATGAGAATCTCATAGAAAGCAGGTGTTGCGATCATATGATTGGGTTTATATTTCTTGATGTACTCGCCCATCTTGAGAGGATAGAAACGAGGAATAAGTGCAAGCTCCGTATCAATGGTCAAGGGCATATGGATTCCACAGCAAAGACCGTAGGATGAGAAGATGGGCATAATACCAAGGAATCTTTCTCCTCCCTTGTGAACGATACCTGCGTGAATAAAGTTAAATGCAGTTGCATTGATAGAATCGTTTGTAAGCATAACTCCCTTGGGGAAGCCCGTTGTACCGCCTGTATAGGTGATTGCAGCGGTTGCATCTCCATCATAGTCCGCTTCCTGAGCCAAGCCGTCCTTTGCAGCTTTAATAAAGGTATCCCAGCTGATAATTCCGCCTCTTCCAAAAGGAATACGGCTGCTTGTAGCAATTTTAAGTGCAAACTTTTTGAAGAAAGGCAAGGACGTTGCCGCAGTCTGGATAACGATATGTTCTTGTTTAATATCTTTATGGATCTTTGAAACCAAGGGGTAGGACATATCGATGGCAATAAGCATTTTTGAACCCGATGAGGTGATCATTCTTGTAATGCTGTTAGCATCAAGTCTTGGGTCGATCGCATTAAGAGTAGCACCAATTTTATTAAGCGCATAGAAAACCATAATTGATTCGGGGGTTGATGCGGAAAGCAAGGAAACAACGTCGCCCTGCTTGATTCCAAACGCAGCAAATGCGTCGGCAACCTCGTCAATTTTAGCTATAAGAGTTTTAACCTTAATCTTTGCTCCGTAGTAATAAAGAGCTGTATGATGAAGTCTATGCTTATTTGTCTCTTTGAGGTATGAATAGACCTTCATTCTCGGAAATTCAGCAGTTCTTGATTCCTCAGGGAAATGCTTCATCCAAACTCTTTCGGTACTAACTGTTTTTTTATCAGTCATAATATTATTCTCCTTTAATTTGGTTAGTGCCAAGCACTAAAATATAGATTACGGCTCATAATCACGGCATTTGAAATTGCCTTCAAACACAAGCCAACCTGTTTACTGCAATAGTTCCCTATGTTAGTCATAATATTATAACCTATTTATAGGATTTTGTCAATACGAGCAAAGCAAAATTTTAGCGTTCAAATATGAAATATTTGTAAAAAACGGCAATAAATCGGATTTATTTAGTCTTTTTTTGCAAAAATTTTGGTATATTTAGGGGTGTTTTTTATACCGTTTGAAATTGTTAATATTTTGTAAATTTTGATTTTTTGTTCATTTTTGGCAAAATACAGTCAAAAAAGGCGAGAGTTTACTCTCGCCTTTGTATGCCTCAATTCATTTTTTCTTTTTTGAAAATCCTTTGTCATCCCTTGGCTTGTAATATTGATACAAATTACAGGGTATCATTCCGTTATATAGCTTTCTTACCTTATCGGCACGGCGTCCATAACATTTTTCAAAGCTTTCCATCGAGGTCAGAACGTATATCTGCCAGGGATAAAAGCTCTCAAAATTTTTACCCATATCTCTATAAAGCTGTTCGGCTTCCCGTGGAGTCATAAGTCGCTCTCCGTAAGGCGGATTACAGATGATAGTTCCGCGTCTGTCGGGCTTTTCGATTCTTCTTGCGTCAGCTGTAAAAATATTCAGATAATCGGTTACTCCGGCACGGAGTGCATTCTCATAAGCAATATCCGTTGCCTCCTCGTCAATATCGGAAGCAAAAATTTCAAAATCCACATATTTCGACACCTTGGAGTGCGCAAGCTCCCGTTCATCATTCCACATTTTTGCAGTTATCTGAGGGAATTCTTCGGATATAAATTCCCTGTTCATTCCGGGTGCAATATTTGCCAGAATCATAGCAGCTTCAATTGCGATAGTTCCCGATCCGCAAAAAGGATCCCAAATCAGAACGTCCTTGCGAGGTCTTGACGTAAGAGCTAACGCAGCAGCAAGTGTTTCCCTCAACGGTGCCGCAACGGAAGATGGACGGTATCCTCTTTTATGAAGTGCCACTCCACTTGTATCAATCATCAGACTTGCCCTGTCTTTAAGTATGAAAAATTCGACCTGATATTTAACTCCACTGTTTTCGGTAAACCACGAAATGTCGTATTTTTCTGACAATCTTGCAACAATTGCACGTTTAACAATGCTTTGACAGTCCGGGATTGAATAAAGCTTGCTCTTTATTGCGTGTCCTTTGACGGGAAATTCATCATAGCGAGATATAAAGCTTTCCCACGGAAGCGCTTTCGTTCCCTCAAACAAATCATCAAAGGAATGTGCATTAAATTCGCCAAGCTTTATAAAAACTCTCTCTGCAAGTCTTAAATTAATATTGGCACGTGCAACGTCCTGCAAGCTGCCTTCAAAGGTGACTCTGCCATCAATCGTCTCTATTCTCTTAAATCCCAAGGCATCTATTTCTTCACCAAGAAATTTTTCAAGTCCGAAAAGGCAGGTTGCTACAAGCTGTAATTTCATTGTTTTACTTCCTTACATAATAATATCCAATTAATTATAAACCATCACGCACGATTTGTCAACATCGCTTCTTCGCCTTGAAACAAATTCTGCTCTCGCGACAATATTTATGTTTTCAAGCTTTATTAAAAAGCTCCTACCAATAACGTCCTCAATTTGAAGCTTGCCTGATATGGTAATGTACGAGCCATCATCAAATCTTATGAGGTTTTGTCCGCAAAACACGTTTTGAAGAGCAAAATCACCCAAGCTTCGATTATACATCTTTATTTCTTGAAGCTCTTTGCCCATCGTGTATATGCGCAAAAGTGTACCAATGGGCGTGTTGATAAACTCCACCCGTTCAATGCTTTCTCCCGCAGGAAATTCGATTTTTGCCACAGGCAATCTGTCTTTCAGCAGTAATTTGTAAAATTCTTTTTTGTCTAAAATCGGTATCATTTTTTTCTTTTCCTTTCGTTTAATCCCTATCAATATATGAAAATCAAAAGAAAAAGATACCAACAAAATGGAGCTTTTGGGGAAGTTACAGAGTGAAGATGTGGGAAAAGTTACAAAATAAGAATGTGGGGGCTTTTTGAAAGTTACAAACTAAGACTGTGGGGACATTTTTGAAAAACTGTCCCCACGCCCCCGAAAAACCTTGAATGGTTTTTGGGGTGTAGCCATAGAGTTTGTGCTGACTCGACTTGATTTTGCGCAAATCGAGCATTGAAA
>JAZURO010000174.1:0-3535 GCA_045606265.1 Eubacteriales bacterium | reverse complement strand
TAGTTGTTACCTCCTATTTACCAAAGATTGAAGAACAAAGGTGCGAGTTCGTCAATAATCATCTTGTCAATGTTAAGGAAGGTTTCACGGAACTCCATAAGCATTTTAGAATATGAAGCACTTCCCTGCTTGCCCTTAACGTGTTCAAGATAATCTTCCGTATTTGTGTAGCTGCCATTGTTCGTTGTCCTTGAGTTGTTATTCTCGTTATCAGTTGTCGTAGTGTCAAGCGTACCAGTTGTATTTGTCTGCTGATTTTCAGTGTCGATATTTCTTGTAGCGTTAGTCAGATAGTTGTTCGCAGTTAGCGGGTCATTATCGTCAACAAGTCCGTTAATGCCACCCTGCGGAGTATCGGAATACAACTCCCACCTGTTTCCGTTTGTCGTGGTGTTATCCCTACCAGTAGTGTCTGTGTCAACCGTTCCAGTTTTTGCTCTCGTTTCAGTTCCTACTTCGATATTCTCGTTTTCACCAGCACCGTCCTTCGTGTGGTCACGAGTTACGTCAACGTCATAAAACGGATTGAAGTCTAACAGTGCGCTTTTGTAAAGCTGATTGTAGTACGGCATAATGAGGTTCATTTTATCCGCAAGCCAAAGTTTCCACAGCCCCACAGTTTCAGCACAGATTTCTCTTGTGTAGTAGTGACGTAGGATTTTGATTTCCAGCGCAAGCCTATAATTTTCGTCAAAGATAGGAAAATCAAAGTCAAAGACTTTAGGCGCGGCGATAGGGAGAATTTCTTTTACCTTTGAGTATCCAACACTTTCGTCATAGCCAGCCGCAACCTCGCAGATATAGCGTACTTCTGTTGTGTACTTACTCATTAGTAATCTCCTCCTTCTTTCCGCCATTACCCTCGCTGTTAGGCTCTCCCTCGATAGTGTCGTTGTCAACGTTAATGGTCTGGAAGTCTTCTCTGAAATCAACCCACACATTAAGACCGAACAGTTTATTGATTTTCTTACAGGCTTCTCTACGTGCTTCAAGTCTGCTATAACGACTTGCGATAGTACCGCCTTGATTTCGGGTAACTTCGTCAGTAATGAGTCTTTCCTTTTTGGTAATGTTGATATTGCTGATGCCAAGATATGTCAGTGCTTCATTCCAGTATTGGGTTTTCAACTGATACATTTTATCGCCGATAAACGGCGCATTAGTTGTCAGCACCTCAAGCGAGTCTTTTGCCAGATTTTTGTCTGCAAAGATAGCGGGCTGGTTACCGTCAAACTGCATATAAACATTTTTCAAGGTTAATCTCTGCTGTTCGTCACATTTAATGAGAATAGGGGTTTTCTGCGCGTTTGCGTTTACGTCAATAACACGGTCATAGTTAGCAAGCCTTTCGGCAAACATCTTGACATCCAGCATTGAGTTTGTGTGAATACGGTTGTTATAAATCAATACGCTGTTTGTTTCATCCAAGTCTGCGTTAAATCCGTTAGATGCATATGCCCTACGTTGTGTAGGAATAAGATAAACGTCCAGCCTTCCGCCCGTTGCAACTTGCAAAGCGAGGTATCCAATACCTTTCTCAAAAAAGAATACAGCTTGTCCCTGTGCAAACAAGCACAGTTCAAGGAAACGCTCGTCTACGGTTTTGGGAAGATTTTTCCACTCAAACATTGAGATAGAAAGCTCCATAAGGCGGTTATAATACTGCATAAATGTAGCATTATTTCTACGGGCAACTTCCCAAAATGCCCTATCAGCTACTTTTCGTTTCCCCATTTAATCATCCTCCTTATCTAATAATAGCCCTGTTGTCAAGTGAGTAGTTGCCTATTTCGTCGCCGTTTTTCCAAAATGTAATGCCATTATTATATATGTCGCAAATAGTTTTGGCATCGTCACACGGTAAACTCCCTGTTATAGTACAATTACCTGTTTTAACATAACTCCAATGCGGCCTTGCGTTTATATTGGGTACTTTAATTTTGTTGCATGCATAGCCAAACCTTGTGAAATAATCATCTACAATTTCAGCAAAAGGAGCATCAAGAAATACCTGCCTAAACATGAAGTCAAAAAACCCAGAAACATACAGTGTATTACTTGTACCGATATGGTTGTTCATGTGTGAATTTAATACGCCTTTTGTTATTGCGCCAGCAATAAGCGCATCAATAGGACTTAGACGGGCAGAAACGTTATACGTTTCACCGTTGGAAATGGGTGGCGTATATTTGTGCGGTGTAACCATCAAGTTACCACCAGCTGGTAATTCCGGTGTATTATAATTTGGTATCTGTTGTGGAGTTATAGGTTGCCTGTAATTTACAGTACCAAAACCAGCACTAAATCCCTTTGTTGCCGCTAACAGTGCAAGAGAAATACCGCCCTGTACCAATTTAGCACCGAGGTCATTTGTTGCCCACGTGCAAACAGGAAAGTTTTTAATAGTTAGCGCAAATTCGGGCCGAGCATCAAAGTCACCAGCACTTTGCTGTTTTTGCATATAACCAAATGGCATACACATAACAGAAGGTTCTACGCTAATGTCTGCCACGCCTTCAAACATAATGTTGTTGGGGTTAGGGAAATATTCATATTTATATTCTTGACTTCCGCCCTGATTGTTTTCGCAAATAAAGTAGTTGTAGGGATATGTATAAAGTTTGTTGTTTTTAGGCACGTAGCCACCAAACGGGGTGAAGGTAGCACCAGCAATAGATGTTTCACCCTTAGGGTTAAATGGCAACGTAAAAGGCGTTAATTTTACTTGCTGGTCTGCCATGCTTTGTGCCGCAGTTTCGATGGTATCCGGGTCGGAGGGTATCATTTGATTTGGACACATAAACATTGCTACAAGATTTTGGGCATTGTTGAATAGGCCGAGAGAAGACAATATCTGCTTTACACTTGTCACGCCAGTTCTGTCAGCAGGGAAAATGTAATAGTTACAAGCACCATACACGCCGCCGAAAAAACCACCGTCAGCCGCCTGTGAAACCGGAAGTGGGTGTCCACTGCCATCAACAAGTTTACTTGTTGAAATAATTACAATCTTCCAATCTGTGAACCAGTTCGCACCAACCTCAACACCGCTAACGTACTCGCCTGTGTTTACATCTTCGGGAACAAGATTATCACCTATTCTATCGGTTGCACTGTGTTCACGTAGAACAAAACACTGGTCAAGGTTGTAGTTGAAAAACCACGTTTGCATTACATCAATTTCAAATTCAATTTCGGCAACGCTGTCGTTAATATATTCAACACTTTTAATAAAAGCGTAGAACCATTTGTTGCCGTAACTGGTGTTTTGAAACATTACATAATTGCAATCGTAAAGGTCGTTCGCATTTTGTCTAACCCTAATCCACCCACGTTTGACTCTTTGATACGTTTGATTTGAGTAAGTGTACTTAACCTTTCTGAAAAAATAAATGTGCTGTTGTTCTGCGTTATCAAAGTAAATTGTGTGGTCATATGTGGTATCAAGCGGTATGTTCTTCAATACGTGAATTGTCGTATTAGGTTCGATATACATATCATCACCCTTTCTTATAAGGTGGGAGGGGAAGTCGGA
>JAZURO010000173.1:0-34863 GCA_045606265.1 Eubacteriales bacterium | reverse complement strand
GTTATTTTCGTAGTACAGACAATAAAATCCTTGGCGAAAATTCATTTTCGTAAAAGGATTTTAGTGGGTGTACCGATAATTCACCTGTGAATTATCGAAAATTTACGCAAAATCAGCACAACCCCAAGCCATTAAAGTTTTTCGGGGGCGTGGGGACAGTTTTTCAAAAATGTCCCCACATTCTTATTTTGTAACTTTTCAAAAAAAACCACATTTTCAGCTTGTGACTTTCTCTGTAACGTTCCCGATTTTATACTACTCCCTGAACGATATGCATACACCCCCTGCATAATATGCACCCACCCCCTGCACCACGTGCAGGGGAAATATATAGAACTATACCCAATAGAACTATACTCAATTTAACTATACCCACCTTAACTAATGGATACGGGGGCGGCATAAAGCAAAAATACTTTTTGAAAGTTGTAAGAATAGATAAATAGCATACCGACTAAAAAACAAAACATCCCCGAGGGCTCAGCCCTCGGGGATGAAAAATGCTAATTGGGATTTATCCCAATGTGTGTGATTTTTTGATTATTTTGTGAAAGAAACACCGTTTACTACGATTGTAGAACCAGCTGTTACGTAAGGAGCAAGAGAATCAACTGTAAGATCTACTGTTACGTTCTTGTTAGCTGTTGTATCGAAGTATGTTATCTTGGAACCTGTGAATGTACCACCGTTGATTACAAGCTCAGTAGCTGCAGAAATCTTGATGTTACCGTTGAGGTTACCGCCGTTGATTGTGATAACTGATTCGTATGTCTTTGTAGGATCTTCTACAGCATAGTTCTGAGGAGTAAAGTCGCCCTGGATTACATATGATGTACCTGTGAGTGTACCGCCGTTGACTGTAACGTTACCACCGGGAGCAGAGATCTGAATTGCCTTGTCACCTGTGTACATACCACTATTTACTGTAGTATGTGCCTGTTCGCCATAAATGGTCCACTTCATTTTTCCGTCTGCTTGTTCAACCTCCTTAATTGTGTTGATAATCTGGATAGCAGAGTTATACCAATCTGCTTCGTTAACGCCATGCTGGGCAGCTGTTACATTGTTAAGTATAAGTGTTCCACCATAGCACTGAAGTGTGTTGGAAGCAGTAGCTGAGTAAACCTGAACATTGTTAAGTTCAACGGTAGCACCTGCTTTTGCTAAAATACCGGTTCTTTCGTTGGTAGAATTTACAACACCATCAGAAATAACGAGATTAACACCGTCAGTGGAAGAGCCAATGCTACCTGTAGCATTGAGTGTATTACCGTTAAGAAGCAATTCGTATTCACCAGCAGTGTTGGGAGTAAGAGCTTCAACTGCAACGTTACCGTTCATATGTACCTTACCGTTAGCAAGACCGCTTGTAAGAGAGTCAGCGTCTGTTGCCAAAGGATTAAGTGCTACATAACCTGTCTTACCTACCTGATTTTCAGGATATACAACTGCATCGTTTTCAATAAGAACGATTACGTTTTCTGTGGGAAGCCAAGCAAGTTCGTATCCGCTGTAATATGTAGTCAAATCGCCATTGTACTTGTTAGCGATAAGAGCTGCTACAACTTCATCAACGTTTGCGCAAGGTGTGCCGGAAAGCACTGTGTTCATCTGAGTTACAGCTGACTGGTCTGCGCTCATTTCAGCCTTCTTTGTGAAGCTTGTGTAACCGATGATAGCTACTGTCGCAAGGATAGCAACTATTGCGATAACAACAAGCAATTCAACAAGGGTAAAACCCTTTTTTGTGTTTTTCATTGTCTTTTTCTCCTTTAATGAAAAATAAATAGTATTAAATTCTGCCTCGAATTTCGGTTGCCCGCAGGGACGAAGCACGATCCCTGTTGCCTTATTTTTTCTCAATTTATGAAATCACTTTCAACGGATTGAGAAACTCCGAACCTTTTTAGATTGCAAATAAAAAAGTTCGCACTTTATGACAAAGTACGAACTTTTAATTGGATAATATTGGAAAAAAAGACAAAAAAGTACACACTTTATGACAAAGTGTGTACTTTTCTCCATAAATTATATACCTAAACGTTCATTTTGTCAACCTAAAAATAAAAGTTTATAGATTATTAACATTTTTTGCACCATTTTTTGCACTTTTTTGGCTATCTTTTTGCACTTTTTTGCCCATTTGTAAATTAATGTAAAAAAACGAAGTTCGTACTTTGTCATAAAGTGCGTACTTTGCTATGCAATCAATTTAAGGCAGGGGAAGCACTCCCCGAAAGCAATTTCAAAAGTGCAAATTAAGGCGGCAGGGAGCGCTTCGCCCTGTGGACTAAGTCCGAATTCGAGGTAAAAAGAATTATTTATTTTTCATTAAAGGAGAAAAAAGACAATGAAAAACACAAAAAAGGGTTTTACCCTTGTTGAATTGCTTGTTGTTATCGCAATAGTTGCTATCCTTGCGACAGTAGCTATCATCGGTTATACAAGCTTCACAAAGAAGGCTGAAGAGTCAAACGACAGAACTCTCGTTGCTCAGCTTAACACAGCTATCACAGGTCAGGATGGCGACATTCACGAAGTAGCTGAAGCTCTTAGAGGTCATGGTTTCGACATCAGAAAGATCAAAGCAGTTGCTGATGATCACCAGATCCTTTGGAATGAAACAGAGAAGAGATTCTTCTATACTGCAGATGAAACACCTGCAGGAACAAACTGGATTATCTCTGACACAGTTGACCCCGCATACAATACATACTACATTGGTGCAGTAAACGGTGGCACATTCACAGAAGAAGGTAACGTAACTGTTGTTATTTACACAGAAAGCGGTGCTCTTACAATCGATGCTCCAAACGCACATATCACTCACTACGGTAAGGCAGATTCCGTTAATGTAGTTGCTGTAGCAAATGCTTCCTACTATGAAAACGGCGCTGTTGAATCTCTTACAGTAGCTAAGGGTCACATTGTTGTTGAAAACGGTGCAAAGGTTATTTCTTTGACAGTTCCCGCAAGCTCAACAGCTAACGTAACTGTTAGCGACGGTGCTAAGGTTGATAGTCTTATCTTGAATGCTGAAGTAACAGTTACAGGTACTGTTGGTGCAGTTGCAACTGAAAATGAAGATCTTCTTGCTAAGCTCGAAACTCTTGCTCCCAGTGCAGGTGAATTTATTGATGCAGTAGTTGATCCTGAAACACTTGGCGACTTCGCAGGCGGTTTCGGTACAGAAGCAGCTCCTTTCATCATTGCTAATGCTGAACAGTTGGCTAACATCAGCAAGCACTACGATACATACAACTACTACAAGGTAGCTGACGGTGTAACATCTCTCGACCTTACAGGTGTTGGTAGAATCACTCTTCACGGTAGCTTCGACGGTAACGGTGTATCACTCGTTAACCTCACAACATCTCTCTTTGAACGTGTTGGTTACCAAAACAGTGTTGAAACAATTAAGATTTCCAACATTACAGCAACAATGAACGCAACAGACGGTCGTGCTTTTGTTAGAAACATCTACAATGCAGGTACAACAACATTTGAAAACGTAACTCTTCACGGCTATATTGAAGGCCTTTACAACATGGGCTCCTTCTACAACTACGGTACAGCTAACTACGACGGCGTAGGTGCTGATTATACTGTTGAATTTATCAACTCCAAGTCTGATATGACCATCGTATGTACATCCGGTAACATAGCAGGCGGTTTCCTTGGTCACGCTTATGAAGGTGCAGGCAATGCTTTCACATTGAAGATTGATGCAAATTCCGCTTACACAGGCAAGATTTTGACAACAAACGGAAAAGGCAACCTTTACTTTGCTATGACATCCGATTACAATAATGCTCTTAATAAGTTTATCGTAAACGGTGAAGAAATTGCTTTCGATAACGGTCATATTCCTGCAGCTGAAAACCTTGGTAAAATTGCAGTTGTTGCTCCTGTTGCAGGTGAAACAGGTTATACAGCAACTCCTGTTGAGGGCGCTGCTACATTCGTAGTATATCTTAACGCTCAAGTAACTGCTTATGACGAAGAAGGTAATAAGATCACTAACAAATCAGGTATGACATGGCCTCTTGGTAATGTAGAAATGGCTGCTACAGATGGTAAGGTATTTGACCTTGTATCAAGTGCAGTTATCGTTAACGGAACAGATCATGACATGGGTTATGTTTTGGCAGACGGTGCTCTTACAATTTACTCCGGCAGAACAACTAACTACTGCGAAGGTACAGTAAGACTTCAGGTTAACCAGTACGATGCAAACGGAAATCTCCTTGCAGTAGGTACACTTGACCTTTACACAATTCCTGCTCCTGTAGTAGCAGAATAATTAATAAGTAAAATTCAATTTTGGGACTGATCCCAATGTAGCATTTTTCACCCCCGAGGGCTCAGCCCTCGGGGGTGTTTTTTATTTATCTACAAGCAAAAGAGGGACGCGTCTGCGTCCCCTTTTTTATTTTGTATATTTCTTTTTTATCAGTACATTAAGCACAAGCGGTACTAATGCAACCGCTATGCAAAGGTAAACAAACAAATTGCCAATATACGAATACAGCGTTCTGCCGCTTGATGCGTAAACCGTATCAATTATATATCCCTCTTGGTAAATCGGCATATCGGAAATAATTTCGCCCTTGTCACTGACAAACGAGCTTATTCCCGTGTTTCCACAGTTAACCGTATATTTTCCCTGCTCCACCGCACGTAAAACGTTTTGTGAATGGTGCATATTCATTGCCCGTGAATCGTAAAACCAGGAATCGTTTGAGGGTACTATAAACATCTCTGCCCCCGACCTTGCGCTTTCTATTGCAACGGTTTCATATATCGAGTCAAAGCAAATAAGTGTGCCGACTTTGATTGCGTCCTTGTCACTCGTTGCGCCAAAAACGGTTGCTTCTTTACCGGGAGTTATATCGTTTGAAAGCATATTTATCTCCGCCAAGGAAGGAACTATCGACGATATAAAATCTCGCATTGGCATATACTCGCCAAACGGAACGATTCGGATTTTTGAATATGCTCCTATATTACTGCTTCCGTCGGGATAAAATGCTGACACGGAGTTGTAAAATTCATCCTCATCCACATCATAATATGTGCCGACAACAATTGTAACCCCAAGCTCGCAGGCAAGACTTGAAACGACCTCGCTTATCGGCAAATAATCGCCGTTCGGTGTCCAAATACTGCTATGTATATTCTTGGGCAAAACTCCCTCGGGCCAGATAACAAGCTGTGCGCCCTCATTCGCCGCCTTTACGGTCAGCGCTTCATAAATAACGTACGTATCCGATGACGTCAGATCGTAGTTTGACTGCGATTCAAGATTACCCTGCACAGATGCGACCTTGATGCTTCTGTCCCCGTCGTGCGTGGGTATGAAAAACAGCACCGTTCCGCACAAAATATGGGCGCAAAGCACAGCTGCTGCCACCTTGATCGCAAGACGTCTTGTGTCTGCGCGAACAATGGCATAAGCCACAAGAAAATTAAACAGCACGATAATGAACGTCAGAAAATACGATCCGAAAAGTGATGCCGACTGCATCATTATGGGCATTTCGGTTTGAGAAATTGCTACTCTGCCCCACGGAACGCCTGCCCAGGTGAACGTTTGCGTCCATTCGTTAAGCGCCCAGAGAGATGCTGCATAGGGGGCTAACAAAATAGGGTGCTTTTTATATATCTCTGTTTTAACAAATCTTGAAATCAGAACGAACACAAATGCCGAGAACACACTTTGAAGAGCAGAAAGCCCGATCCACGCAAGTGCGATAACTCCAATCGCCTGTCCGCTTGTAAGACCTGCAAATTCAAGCGGGTAAAAATATACGAACCAATGGAAAACAACCATATCAAAGCTCATATAGAAAATGAAGCCGTCAAGATATGCCTTTCTCATTCTGTATTTTTCGCCGCCCGCACGTTTGTAAATCATCATTGCAAGTGGAATCATAGCTACAAAAGCAACAATTCCCATCTTGGCAAAAATCACCGTGAAGCCGAGCAAAATTCCGCTTAAAATTATATAAATTCTTGGTGGGATTTTTTTAAGAAAGCTTATCATAAACACCTCCGATTAAGTAAAATCCTTCAAAAACCATACGTCGTTTTTAGGGAGCTTGACCTCTTTTCCTTTGAGATAGCCAAGCACACCGCTGTCATCCTTGAAATCGAAGCGCAAACGGTAGGCGTAAAGCGCCTGATACTTATATCCCCTTGCCCTGTCGTCCTTGTTTATACCGTATTTCCCGTCACCGAGAAGGGGGTGCCCGATATAGCTCATATGCGCACGGATCTGATGCGTTCTGCCCGTAACAAGCTCAATTTCAAGCAAGCTCATTCCGTTTTTCTCGGAAATGACCTTGTATTTTGTAATAATGTTCTTTGACCCCTTGACCTGCTTATCAAAAATCTTAACCTGATTTTTGTCGCCGTCCTTCAAAAGATATCCCATCAAGGTATCTGTACTCTTGGGCATTTTTCCGTGAACGACGCAATAATAAAATTTTGAAATCTCGTCATTTTTTATCTTTTCATTCATTATACGGAGAGCTTCTGCATTCTTTGCGCCGATAACGATTCCGCCCGTGTTTCTGTCAATTCGGTTGCAAAGAGCAGGTGCAAAGCTCTGCTCGTTGTCGGGATCGTATTCTCCCTTTTGATAAAGATATGCCTTGATGTGCATAATCAGGGTGTTATCCCTTCCCTCGTCGTCCTCGTGAACGAGCACACCCGGGCGCTTGTTACAAAGAATAATGTTTTCGTCCTCGTAAACGATAGTCAGCTTAGGTGTGATGGACGAAAGCGCACTGTTATCCTTTTCGGGCGAATCGAAAAATTCGTCCTTGATGAAAAGCTGAACGATATCACCCTCCTGCAAGACGTATTTCTGCTCCGTCCTTGCACGGTTGACCTTTATTTTCTTTGTTCTGATGTATTTGTACATAAGCGATATGGGGAGCCCCTTGACAGCTTTCGTAAGAAACTTATCAAGACGTTGCCCCGCATCGTTCTTTTTTATCTGAAATTCTTTCATTTTTGCTCCAAAGTTACAAATTAAAAAACAAGGAGAAGGCATATCCCTTCTCCTTGTAACAAACGAAATTAAAGTGTTCCAAAAATTCTGTCGCCTGCGTCACCAAGACCGGGAACGATATATGCGTGCTCGTTAAGGCGTTCATCCAGTGCCGCTGTGTAAATATCAACGTCGGGATGATCTGCCTGCACTCTTGCAACACCCTCAGGACAAGCAACAAGGCACATAAATCTTATTTGCTTGCAGTGATATTTTTCTTTAAGCTGCTTTAACGCATCCGAAGCAGAACCTCCGGTTGCAAGCATTGGGTCAACAAGAATTACAATTCTTTCATCAATATCCGAGGGCATTTTGCTGTAATATTCAACGGGATTGTGTGTTTCGGGGTCACGGTACATACCGATATGACCAACCTTTGCAACAGGCATAAGTGAAAGAAGACCGTCAACCATTCCAAGTCCTGCACGAAGGATCGGAACAATGGCAAGCTTTTTGCCCGAAATCATTTTTTGCTTTGACTTGCAAATAGGAGTTTCAACAACTGTTTCTTCAAGAGGAAGATCTCTTGTAAGCTCATAGCCCATAAGCATTGCTATCTCGTTAAGAAGCTGACGAAAATCCTTAGAACCCGTGTCCTTATCTCTCATAATAGTGAGCTTGTGTGCAATAAGTGGATGATCCATAATGTGTAAAGTACTCATAATTAACTCCATTCCGCTGAAAAACAGCGTATATTTATTTTTATCTTAACTATTATACTACTCTTTTTGTCATTTTTCAAGTGGATTTTTGCAAAAATACAATAAAAAAACGCAATTTATTAAAAAACCGCCTCGCAAAAAGCGAAGCGGTTAAACGGTTTATTAATCTATTGTGCTTGTGGCAGATCGTCCTTATCGTACCAGACAAGAGTTCCGTTTTCGTATGCCTCAATATCTTCGTCAACTAAAACTATAATGCCGTTTGGCAATATGTATGAGCCGTTGAGGGTTACTTGCGTAATCTTATTCATTTCCGGTACATTTACTATGGTGTTTTTCAAATTAACCAACTGACCGCACACCATACAATTAGCAAAGAGTTTTGATATATCCTCTTTTCTAATAGCATGTGGTGATGTTATTGTTCCCTTTTCACCACAATACTCGCAACACTCAATATGACGCGCAGGAGTGTGTTGGGTCCATTCGGTAAAGGAGTGCGATAAGCAAGGGGGGGTAACTGTCATATTAAATTCATTATTTGTGTTAACGGTATTCTTTACACACAAATAATATCTTCCTTGCTGCAAATCAACATCGCAACCGTTTGTCGAATACATACTAATGTCTAACAAGTCAGTTTCATTGAAATCACTATCGCATAAAACTATATTAAAATCGCCATCGGCATTAAATTTGAAATTAAATATTTCATCATAAGGAATATCAATGTTATAGTACTTGTATCCAAATCCGCCCATATTTTCACAATAATCAAGAGTATCATGCACCGGAACAGCGGGCAGGTTTACTATTTCTGCTTCTCCAATATATCTGCAGCATCGGCACTTAAAAAAAACTCGCTCGCCATCGGTTGCTACTAAAATCATATTGTTTGATGCGGGCGAATGTGCTCCGTTGCAAGACCCCATAAGTGGAACTTCTTGATTTTGGTATACATACTCTCCATTGATGTAATCAATCTTGCTTGGAACAACTCCGTGTGCTTGAAGATTGGTTCTAACACCATTGCAAAGCGCACATACTACATCTATTTGTTCTATTTCGTTAGTTGATTCATTTCTTATCTCTCTAACCATCCACAAATGATCGCTATCTGTGTGAAATCCTCTCGTAATAGAAACACCGGCAATATCTTTGTACGTAATATGCGTAACTCTGGAAGACAACTCTCCGTATCCCATCAAGGTTTCTTCGTGATGATGTTCTTGAACACAAGTTGAATCATTATCAGGATTACCATCCTTGCATACATCACAAGTACAGTTTATATCACACCACACGTCCAAATCAGCCAATCCCAACACGTGTCCTATTTCGTGAGCTCCAGTGTTTTCTCTAACGGCGTTTTCTTCCGCTTCAGTATCAGGGGTAACCGCTTCTAATGCTTGGTAAAAGTCGCGAACATTAACTGTCATTTTGTATTCCGGTATATGAGCATGGTTATACTCCAAAACATCCCAATCCGCAACTTTGCAATCAAATGCTGTTGAAGAAATGCTTGCTCCTTGAACTGCTGTTGGATATATTGTGAGATTATGATTCGTGGTTGTTCCTTCTCTAACGGTTATTACTTTATTGGCAACCCTATTACCATTACTGTCGTATGAAAAATAATAAACATCATTCCATTTCTTCATACTATCAACATATACTTTTTGAATACGCTCAACTATATCTGATGCTTCATCATCCGATAACGTAATATACCAGGGTTCACCGCTAGCTGCAAGTTTAACACAAGTAATCCAATCATCTTGTGAATTTTCAGACGTGGAAGAAAAGTAATATCTAATCTCATGCATTTCATCACTCAAATGAAAAGATGTATTTGGAAATTCACTCGAAATTTCGTCGATCTTATACCACATTTCGTTCGTTCCATCAACGAGCGCTTCTCTACTACAATCATCGTAACTAACATCCAATACCAATGGATGCGCCGTGGTTGCCAACGAGAAATTTAATATCATAAAAATGCATATTAAAAAAGCTATTATTTTTATTGACATTGCCGTATACCTTTCTTTAATTCAATTATTTCTACTGTAACAAGTCCCAAACTTTTGCAAGGTTATCAAGTGAAATGCAAACATTATATCCGGCATCTCCCTCTTTTTCTATTACAGTCAAATAAGGCAAGATCTGGTCGTAAAGATTTCCTATATTCTCACGGTGCGCTTCAAAGCTGAACGTATCGGGGTTATATTTCTCTGTTGATGAAAATACAGTCATATATCTTTGACCGTCATTCTCTATTACACCTTTCCATTCATCAGCGCGGTGATACTGCTGATAATATGAAGGTGCTAAAAACAAATAATCAGTTGAAGGCGTTTTGTCCTCAACGAGAAAATCGTAATCGAGGTGATACAAAATATAGTCATTATATATCTCATACGTTGAAGCGAAGTCGGCACCAATATCCGAATAACCGTTTCTCAAAGAAGCAAAGAACTTACACTCATAACTATACTCCTTACCGTTCAACAGATCCTTTTCAATCACGCAATCAAACAGCACGAAACCACCCATAAAAATGCAATTGTCAATTTCTTCGGGAATAGCTTCGTTTTGTTCGAATTTATACCAAGAATAATACTCCGCGAGATAACCTGAATCTGCGGTACCGGGAGGAGCAATTATGAAGTTATCGAACCAACTTTTATCAAGGTACGCGCAAATATAGTAATGAGGCGCATCAAAATCAATACTTATTTCATAGTAAGTGAAATTTCTTGCTTTCATATAGTTCAAGAAGCCGGATACGTCATTCGGCACATAAGGCGGATAACTGCAAATGGGAACTTCATTACCTGCATGCTCCATAATGAAGCAAATGTCCTCATCGGTCATATTATCGCCGTGAACAAAGCTCGGCGTATACAACTTAGTGGGTGAAACAATATCTGGTGTCGGTGGCGAAGTTGGTTCGGTGGTCGCGGTAGTTGGGTTTGAGTCTTCAGGTTTATTTTCCGTACCGAAAAATTGTCCTAAATTACAAGCCATTAAAACCGAACAAGCCATTATAACAACGAGTAATAAGCAAATTATTTTCTTCATAAAAATCCCCTTCTTAGTGGCTATACTTTAAGTATATGCCACTACATAAATATATATGATAACTGAAATTGGATGCAAACATCCATTATATTGGCAACATTGTAACACATTCTCGGAAGTTTTGCAAGCCTTTTTAGATAAAAAGCAAAAAAAATATTTATTTTCACAAAATATTGTAATTTACACACTTATTCCATTAAATTCATATATATAAAATAACAGAATTAAACCGAGAAATAAAAAAACGCCCCTCCGTTTCGGAGGGGCAAAAACGTATCAATATTCACAGTAAACATTATTTTCTGGATTATTAGTATCTTCTACGTTTATACAGTGCTATTCTATACCACATTTCGTCTTCGCCGTCCGTTGATATTATCTCTCCATTAGCATTGGTGGGTATTAAACAATCATCGTAATCTACATTTAGTATTTTACTATGTGCAAACACAAGCAAATTATTAACCAATAATAATGTAATAATTAATGACATAGTCACAATTCTATTTAGAATTCGCATATTTTACCTCTCGTTAATCAAATAATCAACAACAATATCTAATCTTATTCCTGCATACTTTAATGTTCTTCCTTTATCATTAATACTCTCGTTCAACATTTCAAAATGTGGCTCTAAAACATCATAATGACAACCAAAACGTATTTGGGAATAATTTTCATATTCAGTACCGTCGGGATTATATGAACCGTAATAGAAATATATATATTCAAAAGCATTTTCATCTATATAAACATCTAATACACCGCCACCGTATTCAGGATAAGCAATAAATTGATTATCTCCTATAATGTTAGTGACACGTTGAGGTTCTACATATAAGAGCATATCGGAGCTTGTGATATTTAAGGTTGCTTCGCTTTTGTAATTTAGATAATATTTACAATTCTTGTTGTATTCAACATTATTCACTATATCTCTTTCAATAATGCAGTCATAGAGCAAATAAACATCATTTGTTAACTTCATACCATCTATTTCCTCAGCAATTTGCGAAGAATCGGCATATTTGTACCATACATATTTTGTCGCATCAAATTTATAGCTGCCAAATTCATTCAACTCATAGTCAGCTGAATCAGGTTTCAGATATGCGCAAATAATATATGGATTTGAAAAATGTACTAAAAATAGCGGCTCTCCTGTTTGTCCCATAGATAAAATATCTTCGAGCAAGTAATTGGGAGGCATACCTGCTACCGCCGTATCATTTCTCATTTTCCCATTAAACATCATTATAAATTCAATATCGTCCTGGGTGAAATTGTCACTGTGAGCGACGGTTATTGGATTGCCGTCCTTATCGGTGGTTGTGGTTTCAACTACTCCCTCGGGTGCTTCCCATTCAGGACTCGTTTCTTTATTAAAAATACTCTTCCAATCACAACCTACAAGCACTGAGCAAGCAATAATAACTAATAACAAACAGGTTAATTTCTTCATATCGTACCTTTCCTAATGGCCTTTATAGTAGTATATGCCATTATAGATAAAGAAATGTTCTATAATTATATCATACTCATCTTTTTTTTCAATAAGATGTTGAAAATGTTCATAATTTTTTAACATTTTGGCTTTTCTCATAAGCTTTTATTAAAAAACAAAAAATGCCTTTACAATTAACAAAAAAAGTGATAAAATGAATCTATCAATTATTTCAGAGGTAAAAATGAACAGGATTACAAAAACTGTTGGCATTCTGACACTTGGGTGCAAGGTAAACCAATATGAGAGCGAGGCGATTGCCGAAAGACTCTCGTCTCTTGGCTTTGAAATCAGACCAAGCAACGACGAATGTGATGCTTACATAATAAACACCTGCACGGTAACGGCTGAAAGCGACCGAAAAGCACGTCAATTCATTCGCCGTGCGATAAATAAAAATCCCAATGCCTATATTCTTGTTACGGGCTGCTTAGCTCAGACCGACCCCGAAAATATAGCCGCAATTGCAGGCGTTGACTACGTTTGCGGAAATACGGACAAGCTGATTATCGCAGAAGCGCTCAACTCTCTTTTTGAAAAGGGTGAAAAAAATCCCAAAACCGAAATTTTTGTGCGTGATATTGATTTAGCAGCATTTGAAAAGATGGAAATAAAGCATTTCGACCGCACACGTGCGTACATCAAAATTGAGGACGGATGCGAAAGCAAATGCACCTATTGTATAATTCCCTATGCACGCGGCAAAATACGTTCAAAATCACCCGAGGAGGTGATTTGCGAGGTTACTCACTTCGTTAATAACGGTTGTCGTGAGGTCGTGCTGACAGGCATTGAAACCGCTTCCTACGGAAAGGATTTGGAGGGCTATAACTTTGCCGATTTGCTTTGCGATATTGACGCAATAGATGGTGATTTCACGGTGCGACTCGGTTCGCTTGATCCGTCGTGCCTTACCGAAAAATTCGTTGAAAAAATCAAACATCTTAAAAAACTCGCTCCGCATTTTCATATTTCAATGCAATCGGGCTCATCAAAAACACTTCGCAATATGAAGCGCAAATACAATGCCGACCAAGCCCTGACAAATATGGAGAGATTGCGCAAGGCAATGCCAAACGTCAGATACACGACCGATATTATAGTCGGATTTCCGGGCGAAACGAATGAAGATTTCAACGAAACTCTTGAATTTGCAAAGAAGGCAAACTTTCTTATGATTCACGTTTTTCCGTACTCAGCACGCAAAGGTACCCCCGCCGCAAAGATGAGTGGACAAATCCCGCAGGAAATCAAGAAGAATCGCTCTGCCGAGCTTATTGCACTTGAAAAAGAAATAAGGGCACGTGAATTTGATAGAATTTTGGCGCAAAATGACCTTCACACCGTGCTTTTTGAGAGCTTTGAAAACGGTTTTGCATACGGTCACACACCCGATTTTCTTGAAATTTGCGTGAAAAGCGAGCGCCCACTTCACTCCGCTGTTTTTGACGTGAAACTAATTAATCATAACGGGGAAACTTTTTTTGCTGAAATCGTTGACAAATAATGTTTTTTATGTTAATATATCTTGTAATATCAAAAAGCTATGAAAAGAAACAGTAGCATTTTCCCTTTTCTACAGAGAGCTGCCGGTCGGTGAGAGGCGCAGAAAATATTATGTGAATACGTCTTGGAGCTTTGCCCCGAACCCACGTGAAAGTAGGCGGCAACGGTGCGCCCGTTACAGCGTTCAATGAGGAGCTTTTCTATACGAAACGCTTGAAGCAAGGTGGTATCACGCTAATTCGTCCTTGGGCTTTTGCCCAAGGACTTTTTTATTATGTTAATCAAAGATAGGAGATAAAAATATGAAAATCTATGAAGAACTCGTTGCACGTGGACTAATTGCCCAGGTTACAAACGAGGAAGAAATCAAAAATATGATCAACGAGGGCAAGGCGACCTTCTATATCGGCTTTGACCCAACGGCAGATTCGCTTCACGTTGGTCACTTTATGGCTCTCTGCCTTATGAAAAGATTGCAGATGGCAGGCAATAAGCCCGTTGTTCTCATCGGTGGCGGCACAGCTATGGTTGGCGACCCCTCCGGCAGAACGGATATGCGTCAGATGATGACAACCGAAACAATTCAGCACAACTGCGATTGCTTCAAAAAGCAGATGGAGCGCTTTATTGACTTTGGTGAGGGCAAGGCAATTATGGTTAATAATGCCGACTGGCTTCTTGGTCTTAATTACGTTGAGGTGCTTCGTGATGTTGGCGCTTGCTTCTCAGTTAACAGAATGCTCTCTGCCGAGTGCTACAAGCAAAGAATGGAAAAGGGACTTTCCTTCCTTGAATTCAACTATATGATTATGCAGTCTTATGACTTCTATCATCTCTTCAAGGAATACGGCTGCAATATGCAGTTCGGCGGTGACGATCAGTGGTCAAATATGCTTGGAGGTACTGAGCTTATCAGAAGAAAGCTTGGCAAGGACGCACACGCAATGACAATCACTCTCCTTCTCAACTCCGAGGGGAAGAAGATGGGTAAAACGGCATCCGGTGCAGTTTGGCTCGATCCTAACAAGACAACTCCCTTCGATTTCTATCAGTATTGGAGAAACGTGGGGGATGCCGATGTTCTTAAATGCATTAGAATGCTCACATTCCTTCCCCTTGAACAGATCAATGAGATGGATTCCTGGGAAGGCGCACAGCTTAACCGCGCTAAAGAAATTCTTGCTTATGAGCTTACAAAGCTCGTTCACGGTGAAGAAGAAGCGGAAAAAGCGCAGGCAATGGCTCGCTCACTCTTCACGGGCGGCGCAGACAATGCTCCCACAGTTGAGCTTGCAGAGGCAGACCTTCAAGACGGCGCAATAGACATTCTTACAGTGCTTGTCAAGGCAGAGCTTGTTCCCTCTCGAAGCGAGGCAAGACGTGCTGTTGAACAGGGTGGCGTAACCGTAAATGATGAAAAGATTACAAATCTTCGTCATTCGTTCAGCATTTCCGACCTTAAAGACGGTATTCTCGTAAGACGAGGCAAAAAGAGCTTCAAGAAGGTAGTAATTAAATAACAAAATAAAAGGGCAATTGAAAAATTGCCCTTTTTATTATTCGATTATTCTCTTAATCAGCTTTTCACCGTCATTTTCAATGAGGTAGGCATTGCCACCGCAGGTGATGGAGCGTGTCAGTTCTCCGTTTACAAATTCAAGTGCCGCAAGATTCTCAATTCCGTAAGCACTTGCGCCTGCTCCCTTTGAAAGCATAATCTCATCAAAGTCCTCCACCCTCTCGTTATAGTGCGGAGAAACCGTTCCTTTGAGCCAACCGAGTCCCTTTTGCATTGAATACAGCCCCTCACGGTCTTCCACAAGGGCAGAATCGGTATAAATATCATCAAACCAGCATATAGCACCTGCCGAAAGTCCGCAAATAATAACTCCACGGTCATAGGCATCTTTGATAAGGTCGAGTAAGCCAAACTCCTGCCATCTTTTAAGCATATAGAGAGTATCTCCACCGCCGACGTATAAAAAATCCGCCTTTTCAAATTTTCCTTTGATTTTTTCCAAATCCATCTCACCGTAAACCGTGAGCGCAACGTCTGCTTTGATATCAAACACGGACGTATATGTTTTTCTGAAACTGTTGAAATATGGCATACTGTCGTGACTTGCAGTTCCGATAAAAAGACCGTAAGGCCTTTTTTCTCCTGCTCTCTCACGGGCAAGACCTGCTATATATCGGTCAATTTCGAGTGTTTCCTTGCTTTTTATTTCTCCGCCGCCTATTGCGATAATTCTTTTTGTTATTTCCATATTTTTCTCCAAGAGTAATCAGTCTGTATTGAAGTATAACTCCGAAAAGTATTAAAAACCGTCAAATCTAAATACATGTCCATTTTACCACATAAATATGCAAAGTCAAGTGATTTTTCGGTCGCAAAATTCAAAATAAATCTGCTTGTTGCTTTTCTTTTCGATAAACGGCTGTAAAAATGCCGTCTTTTTTTCTTTTTTGTTCTGTTTTCAAGTCAAATTTGCACGACGTCTTTTGATTGACAGGAAAAATATGGAAATATATAATGTAATTACCAAATTAAAAAAGGAAGGAAAAATTATGGACAGAAAAGAAATCAAAGCAAAAATTATGAAGGCGCTGACTATCGCATTACCCATTTTACTTGTCGCAATATTAGCTATGCTGATAGTTGTGGCAATGAATATGTCGGACGACAATTCCGTTCCCGTATTCAACGATAACGGTGGTGGCGGCAGCAGCTCGACAACAAGCGGAAACGGCGGAAATCAACAAGGCGGCACGGGTAACAACGGCGGAGACGTGATTCCTGACGATCCTTATGACGATCCAACTCCCGATCCTTCAAGCGAGGGGCTTTCTTTTTCAAGCAACGGTGACGGAACCTGCGCTCTTGACGGAATAGGCGAATGCAAGGACGCATTTATCATTGTACCTACAATGAGTCCCGATGGTGATATCGTAGTTGAAATTGCCGACAATGCTTTCAAAAACTGCAACAAAATCAAGGGTATTGAGTTTTCTGAAACAATTAAGAGAATTGGCGCTTATGCATTCTACGGTTCAAACGTAAGAGAGATTACAATTCCCTCCACAGTAAGAGAAATAGGAAACTATGCTTTTGCGGGCTGTAAATATCTTGAAGCCATTGAGGTTGATGAGGACAACTCAAACTTTTCTTCATCCTCAGGCATACTTTACAGCAAGGACGGAAGCACTTTGATTACATACCCCGCAGGAAAATCTGAAAATTTTGTGATCATTTCCAAAAACGTAACGGAAATATCGAATATGGCGTTCTATAAATGCAATTCGATAAAAAAGGTTACTTATCACGGAACAAGCGCTTCCTGGAAATCAGTTGAGATCGGTGCGGGCAACGACGTAATTGAAGAAGCGGTAATTTATTGCGCAGGTGACGGAAGTAAATAACACAAAAAAGGAACGCCCCAAAAAGCGTTCCTCATTTTTTACATTCAATTATATTACGTCAAGCATTTTTTCCACGCTTGCGATCTTAACGCAGAGGCAAAGCACGTTCATTGCCTGCTGCAAATCCTCGTTTGAAGGATAGGTAGGTGCAATTCTTATATTTCTGTCACGCAAATCGTTTCCGTAAGGATAAGTTGCGCCCACGGTGGTTACAACAACTCCCGCACGTTTTAAGAGCTGATAAGTCCTTTTTGCGCATCCGTCAAGCGTATTCAAGCTGATAAAATAACCGCCCTTGGGATTACTCCAAGTTGCAATTCCAAGCTCGCCAAGCTCTGTTTGAAGTGTATTTTTCACAATATCAAACTTCGGGCGAATAATCTCAGCAAGTTTCATCATATGTGCCTTGATGTTCTCAGCACTGCCGAAATATTTAACGTGACGTATCTGATTTATTTTATCAAATCCAATGGTTTGCGCTGCCAAAATCGGTCTTATCTGATTGAAATTTCTCGTGCTCGTAGCAAAAATCGCCACACCCGAGCCGGGGAAGGAAATTTTAGAGGTCGATGCAAAATAAAATACTCTGTCAATATGACCGCAGCCAAGACAAATATCAAAAATATCCACAAGTTCATCCTTGTCGTCAGGATAAAGGTCGTGAACGGCATACGCATTATCCCAAAAAATTCGAAAATCGTTTGCCGCAGTTTTCATTCTTGCAAGGCGCTCAACGGTTTCGGGAGAATACGTTATGCCCTCGGGATTAGAATATTTGGGGCAACACCATATTCCTTTAATACTCTCATCACGGGCAACAAGCGCTTCAACCGCATCCATATCGGGCCCTGTCGGAGTCATATCAACGGTAATCATCTCAATTCCAAGTGATTGGCAAATAGCAAAATGTCTGTCATATCCGGGTGCGGGACAGATGAATTTAACCACAGGGAGCTTGCACCACGGCTTTGCGCTTCCAAGCACACCGTAAAGCATAGCTCTTGCCACGGTATCGTACATAAGATTGAGTGACGAGTTACCGGCAACAAATATATTCTCGGGTGGGATATTCAAAAGGTCGGAAAAAAGCTTTTTCGCCTCGGGAATACCCTCTAACAATCCGTAGTTTCTGTAATCAACACCTTTTTCGTTTATACAGTCCTCGCTCTTTGATATACAGTCGAGCATACCCGTCATCATATCGAGCTGCTCCCTACCGGGTTTTCCGCGGGAGAGGTCGAGCGAAAGTCCCATCTCGCAAGTTTTTTTATATTCATTTTTAAGCTGAAGATACAGTTCTTCAAGCTCACAGTGTTTCATTTGTGAGTATTTCAAAATGAACACCTCCTTTATGAATACGTTTAACACAAATTAAATAATAAAAAAGTTTTTATCCAACTTTTTTCAAAAAGTTGGCGCCCGCGCGGCGTGAGCGCAAAACGCCATTTCTTTTTGCAAAGCTTTTTCTTTGTGGCTTTTTTGCCAAAGAAAAAGCGTTATTTTTTTAGATATCAAAAATCTTCATCCGCTTTCTTTGACGGCATAGGCGCAAAGAAAGCTAACAAAGAAACGCCGATTACGGGGCTGCGCACCCCGTACCCGCGCCACTACGCGTGGAGCGCCACTTTTAAAAAAGTGGACAAAACAATCGCACAAAGTCAGTGCGTAATTTAAAATTCTGCGTTACCTGTTGTTCTTGGGAATGCCTCAACGTCACGGATGTTGGAAACACCTGTGATGTACATAATAAGGCGCTCAAATCCAAGTCCAAAGCCTGCGTGACGGCATCCACCGTATTTTCTGAGCTCAAGATACCACCAGTAATCGTCGGGCTCGAGGTTGAATTTTGCCATCGCTTCAAGCAATTTTTCCATTCTCTCCTCACGCTGAGAACCACCGATAAGCTCACCTACTCCCGGAACAAGCATATCAGCCGCAGCAACAGTCTTACCGTCATCATTCTGACGCATATAGAATGCCTTTATATCCTTGGGATAATCGGTTACGAACACGGGCTTTTTGAAGATCTCCTCTGTAAGATATCTCTCGTGCTCTGTTTGAAGATCCATACCCCAATACACGGGATATTCAAAGGTATGACCGCAGCTCTGCAATTTTTCAACTGCTTCCGTATATGTGATTCTTCCGAATTCGCTGTTAACAAGTGCAGTAAGGCGCTCGATAAGACCTGTATCAAAGAACTTGTTGAAAAATTCCATTTCAGCAGGACAGTTCTCCATAACATATGAAAGAACGAATTTCATCATATCCTCAGCCGTATCCATATAGTCGGTGAGGTCTGCAAATGCAAGCTCGGGCTCAACCATCCAGAATTCAGCTGCGTGGCGCTGTGTATTGGAGCGCTCAGCACGGAACGTGGGACCAAAGGTATATACGTTAGCAAATGCCATAGCGTAGGTTTCAACATTAAGCTGACCTGAAACGGTAAGTCCTGTTCTCTTGCCGAAAAAGTCCTGAGAATAATCGATATCGCCACTCTCTGTTCTTGGAGGATTAGCAAGGTCAAGTGTTGTTACCTGGAACATTTCACCAGCGCCCTCACAGTCACTGCCCGTGATAAGAGGTGTGTGAACGTAAACAAATCCTCTGTCCTGGAAGAATTTGTGAATAGCATAAGCAGCAACGGAACGAACACGGAAAACTGCGTTGAAAGTGTTTGAACGGGGACGAAGATGCGCAATCGTTCTGAGATATTCAAGCGTGTGGCGCTTCTTCTGCAAGGGATAGTCGGGAGTTGACGCGCCCTCAACGTCGATAAGCTCTGCTTTAAGCTCAAAGGGCTGCTTTGCCTCGGGAGTAAGCTCCAAAGTACCCTCGATAATAAAGGAGCAACCAACGTTCTGCTTTGCTATTGTTTTATAGTTTTCAAGCTTTGCATCCTCAAAAACGACCTGAAGATTCTTAAAATAGCTTCCGTCATTAAGCTCTATAAAGCCAAACACGTTGGACGCACGAATTGTTCTTGCCCAACCTGCAACGGTAATTTTTTGTCCCGCAAATTTTTCGGGAGATGCAAAGATTTCTTTGATAGTAATGCGTTTCATTTTTCTACCTTCTTTTTGAAATTATTTTATATTTTACAAAAAATTTTATATATTGTATCACAATTTATAGCAAATTGCAAGAGTTTGGAGAATTTTTTAATTATCCATCCAGAATTTCTTGACTTCGCCTGCCAATTCCTGCGCTGAATGAGTATATTTTGCGTGCGACCAATGAAGCGGAAACATCATTTTATACTGCTCGGTCGCATATCTGTCGTCAAGCAAAACCACAACTCCGCAGTCATTTTCGGTTCGGATTACCCTGCCCGCTGCCTGCAAAATCCTATTCATTCCCGGATAGGTATAGGCATAGTCGTAGCCGCCCTCTCGGGTATTGTCAAAATATTCCTTCATAATATTTCGCTCGTTTGAAATTCCGGGCAAACCAACACCGACGATTATCGTTCCGATAAGGCGTGAGCCGGGAAGGTCAACCCCCTCTGAAAAGCTTCCGCCAAGCACGCAGAATCCGACACGCAAAATACCCGTATCGTCCTTAAACTGTGCCAAAAATTCCTCTTTTTGAGCATAATTCATATTTGTGCTTTGTGAGAATACCTTAACCTTGGGATATTTCTTTTCAAACTCCTTCTGAACCTCATTCATATACTTGTACGAGGGGAAGAAAACTATATAATTACCCGCTCTGCCCGAAACCGTTGCGGCAATACAGGAGGCGATTTTCTTATATGACGATTCCCTTTCCTCAAATCTTGTATTGATGCTGTCAACACAAAACAAGCCGAGATTTTTCTGATTGAACGGTGAGGGGAGCTGTACCTTTATACTGCTCTTATCCCCGCCAAGAATATCGGAAAAGTAATCAATCGGTTCAAGCGTTGCCGAAAACATAATGCTTGATACTGCTCTTTTATGGCAGGCGGCAAGCTGATATGATGGATCAAGACACGCAAGACGCACCTTGACATCACCTGCAAAAACCTCAATGAAGAACATATAATGCTCGTCATAAAGCTCTGAGATCTTTCTGTATTTCATAAGGTCGGCATACAAGCGCTTCATATCGCTGAGAATCGGAGAAAGACGGTTCTTTCTTATCCAGCCACCCATAACCGAGCATAGCTTTTCAACTCGCTTTTCTATATCGCTATACGCATTTTTGCTTATATAGTAGCCCTGCTCCTCACCCTTTTCATTCTTGAACATATTATCATAACAGAGCTTTTTGGACTCTTCAAGCATACGCAAAAAGCCGTCAAGCTCATTGATAAGCTCGCTGTCATAAGGGGGCAAAAACGATGCCACCGCCTCGATAGTATTCCTTGACAAAGATGCAGAGTACATATCAATGGCACGGTCGGGCAGATTATGTGCCTCATCAATAAGAAAAACGTATTTTCCGTTTTCTCCTCCGTCACCGAAGTACCTCTGGAAATATATTATCGGATCAAAAATATAGTTATAGTCGCAGATTATTACGTCACAAAGAAGTGACAAATCAAGGGATAGCTCATACGGGCAAACCCTGTGCTTCTTTGCAACGGATTCAATAAGCGCAAGCGTATATCCGCTGTAAGCTTCAACAAGCTCCCTTATTGCGTCGTTCACACGGTCATAGTATCCCTTTGCAAATTCGCAATCAAACGAATTGCAGAAATTAGATGCACTTAGTCCGCTTGCAATCTTTTTGGGGCAAAGACAAACGCTGTCCTTGGCGCTGATCACAATGGATTTCAGTTTGGCTCCCGCATTGTGGAGCTTTTTCATAGCTCCCCACGCCTCACGCCTTGTGCTTGCCTTGGCAGTTAGATAAAATATCTTATCCAACCTGCCCTCAGACAGCGCTCGCACTGCGGGATAAAGTGACGAAACGGTCTTGCCGATTCCCGTCGGTGCCTGCACAAAAACGTTCTTTTCTTTTAAGATTCCACGGTAAATCGACTTTATCATTTTCTCTTGACCGTCCCTTATTTCAGTATATGGAAACGGTACTTTTTTTGCCCTTGGAAGAATCTCATTTTTCCTTTCGAGCATAAGCTTGCCAAAAAAATCGGCTTTTTCAACAAGAGAGATATAGCTCTTTCGCAAGGAGTCGGAGGTAAAGCTGTCCTCTATGATTTTTATTTTTTTGCTATCCTTAAAGCAGAGAACGATTCGCACGTTAACCCTTGATAAAGAATGCTTTGCTGCGTAAAAATACGCATACGTTTTAAGAAGTGAAATATCATAGTTATCGGGAAAAGCGCTCTCGTCAACAAATCTTTTTTCAATAAACTTGTCAACAAATCCAATGTCCCCCACTTTGTACGCACGGTCAACCGCGGCGCTTACCGTATAATACGTTCCGTTTATCTGCACGGTGTTGCTGACGGAATAAAGCAATCTTAAAGGTTCAAGCGCACGGTCATAATCGGGCATCTGACACAAAAATGCATCAAAGCTCTTGCTTTGCAGATTCATATTCTGAACCGCACGGGAATCAAGATCCGAAGGATGCGCCACCATAAGACAAAGCTCGTCTGCACGCATTTCAACACAGTATTCATTTTCATTAAAATGCATAAGCGCACCTCCTTTAAGTATATAACTATATCATTTTATCATAGATTACGCAAATCGTCAACAATTTAGTGATGAAATTTCCAATATTTTTGCACTATCATTTGCAAGGATTTTGTAGTAAAATATATCAAGGAGGAAATATTAATGGAATTGATAGTTATTAACGAAAATAAACTGAAAATAGTTATGAGCGAAACTGATATGAAGCACTATGGCTTTGACGAAAATGAATTCTATTGCTCAGTAACCAACACAAAAGAAACTCTTGCAAGAATACTGCAAAATTCGCCCGTAAAAACCGGTTTTGAGAATATATCCTCTAACGATAAAATATTAATTCAGCTTTATCCCGACATAAACGGAGGGTGTGAACTATACGTAACGAAAATAACACTTGATCAAAATGAGGAGGCGATTTTTATGCCGGAAAATGAAGAACGATATCTTCTTCCAAAGCCAATTGCAAAAAAATCGACGTTCAAAACTCTGTATTTATCATACAAATTTGAAAAATTGGAGCACAGTATAAGCGCAGCAAAGGAGCTGCTGTCACGTGATTTCAGCGGTGAAAGCATATTTTATCGCAGCGTGGACGGAAAGTATTTTCTTTTAATAAATTCAAATGATAGCAGGGGTATGTCATCAAGTACGGATTTTCTTTCCGAATTTGGTGAAACTACCAATCCCGAAAATACATATCTTCTTTTGCTTGAATACGGTCAGTGCATATTTAAGCAAAACGCAATCGGATCACTTGCAGAGTTATAAAAGAAAAAGCAAGCCGTTTGGCTTGCTTTTTCTGGAGCTGCTAATCAGAATCGAACTGATGACCTCGTCATTACCAATGACGTGCTCTACCGACTGAGCCATAGCAGCATATTTACTTGACCTTGATATTATATCACAACAAACAAGAAAAATCAAGACTTTTTTGAAATTTTGTCCCGATTTTTTTATTCTCCCAACCATCATTTTAGGATTTTAACAGCATTTTTTTGTTTTTGTGTCATTTTTCGACAAATATATAATAGAAAACTGCAAGATTTTTCTTGCAGTTTTGCTCTTTTATTTAACTATCAAGCTGAGATGTGAGCCGCGTATTCCCTTTTGACGTCTGTGCGAATAAAATAGTTTTGGGTTGCAACAGGTGCAGTACGGTGCAATGTCAATTTGCTCTTTGGGAACTCCAAGTGAGAGCAAAAGCTCCAAATTCATACCTTTAAGATTTGCATAAAATTGGTTATTTTCTTTTCTTGTGAGAAATTTTATATAGTAGTTTTGTCCAAGTTTTATTTTGATTTGTTCGGCAAAATCCTCTCCAACCTCATAGCAACATTCATCAATGCAAGGTCCAATAGCACAGTAGATATTCTCTGCTTTTGCACCGCAGGAGCAAAGCTGATTTATTCCGTTTTCAACAATCCTATCGGCAGTTCCCCTCCAACCTGCGTGAATGGCAGAGACTGCAATCACCTCGCCCTGATCGTTTCTCGCTTCAAGCAAAATAGGAACGCAATCGGCGGTTTTTACACCGATTGGCAAACCGTTTTCAGCGGTAACGTATCCGTCACAAGAAAAAGAATGTTTTTTATAATACCCGGCACCCGCATCGCAGGAGCCGACGGTTTTGACAATGTTTGAATGAATCTGAGGGACACTTATCACCTTTTTATCATCAACGCCAAGCGAATTTGAAAGAATTGCAAGATTTTCAAGCACCGTATTATCATCATCTCCCAAATTAAAAGCCAGATTCATACTTTTCGTATGCTCTCTGCCACTTATCCCGCCGATCCTTGTAGAAAATGCGTGGTTTGATTTCAAAACGGTGCTTTTCAAAAGAAAAACACCGTTTTTATTTACAAGTTCAAACATATTAATGACCCTCAACGGTATCGCCCTTAACGGCGATAAGCTGCTCTGCATAGGGCAAGCTCATAATCCAGTCGCAAAGGTCGTGCCATTCGTGGAGCTTGTGAGTTCTGCGTGCATAATACATATTGATGAGATTTTCATAGTTAAGTGTTACCGTTCTCATCTGATTATATGAGGTGGGAAGCATTTGAATCATATTGATCCACGCCTGTTTATTCTTTTTGTCCTCACAGAACTTTATTCTTTCGCCTTCCATATACTCAATTACTAAATCAAGCACTTTAAGAGCACCCTCATCCATCATCTCACAGGAGAAATCTGCACGTTCAAATTGCTTGTGGTGAATTTTATGCATAGTTGAGCAGGAGTTAGCAACCGTTCCGACTTTATACGTATCAAATTCCTTCCACCAATAAAGAGGAGCAGTAATATCAACGCTCACAAATATCTGACGAAGGAATTTTCTGTGATCATTTCCCGCCTTGGCAAGACGCACAGCAAGGTCAATATCATTGGGCCCCAAAACGTAATTGCCTTTGTCATCATAAAAGCTGTCGCTTCTTCCCCAGCTATTCAGAGGATTTCTTGCGCCCCTTATAGCGTTTTCCAAGTTCATAACACTTACACGTTCTATTTTAATCATATCAAACCTCCGAATTTTATTAGTTTATTATAACATAATTATATAAAACTTGCAATACATACTTGAAAAAAAAGAAAATTTATGATACAATATCTTAAATTGCTTAATACAACTCTGATTTTGGAGGAATTATATGATAAATAATGAAAAAATATGTTTTTCCGGGGTTCAGCCCTCAGGAAATCTTACCATAGGCAACTACCTTGGTGCAATTCAGAATTTCCCTCGCTACTCCGAGGAATATAAATGCTTTTACTGTGTGGTGGATAACCACGCAATAACCGTTCGTCAGGTTCCCGCCGAGCTGCGCAGAAGAACTTATGAAACTCTTGCTCTCTATATGGCTTGTGGACTCGACCCTGAAAAGAATACTCTTTACGTGCAGAGCCACGTGCCATATCACACCGATCTGGCTTGGATCCTTAACTGCTTCACAATGATCGGTGAGCTTTCACGTATGACTCAGTTCAAGGATAAGAGCGCACGTCACTCAGACAACATCAATGCGGGACTCTTTACTTATCCTGCACTTATGGCTGCTGATATTCTGCTTTACCAAACCGACGTTGTTCCCGTCGGTATCGACCAGAAGCAGCATCTTGAGCTTGCCCGTGATATTGCGACAAGATTTAATCAGCTTTATCCCGACACATTTACTATTCCCCAGCCGATGCTCTCAAAATCGGGTGCGAAAATAAACTCGCTTGCTGACCCCACAAAGAAAATGAGCAAATCTGATGAAAATGCAAATGCTGTGGTATATATTCTTGACGATAAGGACACAATAATTAGAAAGTTCAAGCGTGCAGTTACCGACTCGGATACAGTTATCCGCTATGCTGAGGGCAAGGACGGAATAAACAACCTTATGACGATCTATTCTTGCTTCACGGGTAAGACACTTGAAGAGATCGAAAGAGAATTTGACGGTCGAGGATACGGTGAATTCAAGCTTGCTGTTGGCGAAGCGTGTGCTGATGCTCTGTCTCCCGTTCAGGCAAGATACAATGAGCTTATCTCTGACAAAGCATTCCTTGAAGCACAGATGAAAAAGGGTGCTGACGAGGCATCTTATTACGCAAGAAAGACACTTTCAAAGGTCAAAAGAAAGCTTGGCTTTGTTCAGATCTAATTTAATATTACATAACACAACCCCTTTGATACATATTCAAAGGGGTATTTATTTTGATAAGTTATTTTATTGTTTATATGAGCTTCTTTTTGTCATATATGATGTTCTATCCCTCGCTTGCCATTTCACGCACGTTCGGGGCAATAGATTTACCGGGTAAAAGAAAAATTCACACGGTGCCGACAGCCCGTGCGGGGGGATTTTGTTTTTTTGCGGCTTTTTCAATAGTTTTAATCGTTCTTCCAATAGACATAAACCTGAAAATTCCGTTGTTACTTAGCGGAGTTCTGATATTCCTTGTCGGATTTCTTGATGATACGATAAGCATAACACCGTTTGTTAAGCTCGCAGGACAGTTTTTGGCATTTACAGTATATTTATTTACGTCCGAGCTTTTAGGTTACGATCTTTCGGCAGCAAAAGGGATACTGAGCGCAATATGGATTATTTTCACCACCAATGCAACTAATCTAATTGACGGTCTTGACGGTCTTGCGGGTGGTATTTGTACCTGCGAAGCCCTTTGCCTTGCAGCAGTTGCATTGATTTTTGGGAATAAAGACGTTTTGATTTGCGCTCTGCTTATTTTTTGGTCGGTTCTTGGCTTTCTTCCACGCAATTTTCCGCGTGCCAGAATATTTATGGGAGATTGCGGGGCTCTCTTTCTCGGATTCACCCTTTCCGTTCTCTCATCAAGACTTGTCATAGAAAGTAACAGTATAGTATGCGCCATCTCCATTCTTCTAATTTTCCGTGTGCCCACGTACGACACGAACATCAGTATAGTTCGCAGATTATTCAGAAGACAAAATCCCTTCAAGGCGGACAAAGAGCATTTTCATCATCATCTGATTTCACACGGTTTCTCTAAGGAATGTGCCACACTGCTGCTGATAACAGTTTCACTGATTTTCGGTTTTTTGGGCATACTGCTGTCAATCATATAAAACTTTCATTATTCCTTCTGTTTGGTTTGAGTTATCTAAATAATTTGTGCGAAAAATATGTAGAAATTTTCAAAAAGCCCTTGCATTTTTTCTTATTTATGATATAATCTTAATGTTAAAATAAATAAACCCCGGAAAAACTATGATGAAGCTTGATTTTATCAATCGGTTTTCGCAGAGAGAGTCGCCTTGGCTGTAAGTGACTTAAAATCAGATAAAATTCGTTTCCCTTCGGAGTTGGTGCGGTGAAATTTCAGTAGTCGCTTCCCGTTTGCCTGCGTTAAAGGTATCAAAGTGTTGGCTTTGTAAGTGTATTAGCTTAGCTAAAAATACGGGTGGTACCACGTGCGCTATGCGCCTCGTCCTGTTCTTTGGATGGGGCGCTTTTATTTTGACCTGCTTTTTTGAGGAAAAAGTAGGTAAAAACTGTTTTATCACACTTTTTGCCTATAATCTTATAGTTAACCGATTTTCTATCAATCAAAACTTGTAATCAAAAAACATCTATAAAACAACTCAAATATTTCATATTTTGAAAGGAAAGACAAAATGAAAGAAACTTTGAAAAAAATCAAAGAAGAAGCTCTCCTTGCCATTTCCGCTGACGGCTGCGATCTTGAAGCGCTCCGTATTCAGTATCTTGGCAAAAAGGGTGAGCTGACAGCAGTTCTTCGTGGAATGGGTAAGCTCACACCTGAGGAACGTCCCGTTATCGGTCAGCTTGCGAACGAGGTTCGTGAGGAAATCGAAAACGCAATGAAAGAAAAACAGACTGAGCTTAAAGCCAAAGCGCTTGAAAATCAGCTCAAAGCTGAAAAGCTTGACGTTACTATGCCCGCAAAAGTTCCCGTAAGAGGTCATCTTCACCCCTTGACAAAAATGCAACGTGAGCTTGAGGACATCTTTATCGGTATGGGATATTCAATCGCAGAAGGGCCCGAGGTTGAATACGATTATTACAATTTCCAGGCACTCAACATTCCCGAAAATCATCCTGCAAGAGATACACAGGACACCTTCTATATTACAGAAAAAATACTTCTTCGTTCACAGACCTCTCCCGTTCAGGCAAGAGTCATGGAACAGCAAAAGCCACCCATTCGCATAGTTTCCCCCGGACGTGTTTACCGTTCCGATGCTATGGACGCAACACATTCTCCCCTCTTCCATCAGTTTGAGGGACTTGTTGTTGACAAAGGCATAACAATGGGCAATCTTAAAAGCACTCTTGAAGAATTTGCTAAAAAGACCTTCGGTGAAGAAACAAAGGTACGCTTCCGTCCTCACCACTTCCCGTTCACAGAGCCCTCAGCCGAGGTTGACGTTTCTTGCTTCGCCTGCGGCGGCAAGGGTTGCAGACTTTGTAAGGGCGAGGGCTGGATTGAAATCCTTGGCGCAGGTATGGTTCACCCCAACGTGCTTCGCAACTGGGGTATAGATCCCGAGGAATACAGCGGCTTTGCCTTCGGTATGGGTGTTGAAAGAATTTTGATGCTCAAATATCACGTAAACGATATTCGCCTTCTCTATGAGAACGACGTTCGTTTCCTTCATCAGTTCTAACAGGAGGTATGTGAGATGAATTTATCAATTAATTGGCTTAACGATTTCGTCAATACCGACGGAATTGAAATTAAAGAATATTGCGACAGAATGACCGACACCGGCTCCAAGGTTGAGGGATATGAAAAGCTCGGTGATGATATTCAAAACGTAGTTGTTGCCCGTGTTGAAAAAATGGCTCGCCACGAAAACAGTGACCATCTTTGGGTTTGCCAGATCAATATCGGAAATGAAACCGTTCAGATAGTAACAGGTGCGCAAAACGTACACGAGGGTGATATAGTACCCGCTGCAATTCCCGTTGCTCATCTTCCGGGAGACATTACCATTAAAGCAGGCAAGCTTCGCGGAGTTGAATCACACGGTATGCTTTGCTCATATCACGAGCTCGGTCTGACAGAACACGATATGCCCGGATACGAGGGCGACGGCATACTTATTCTCGGTGAAGAATTTGCACAGTTCGTTGGTAAGGATATAAGAGAAGCTCTTCTTCTCCTTGACACAAGCGTTGAATTTGAAATCACTTCAAACCGTCCCGACTGTCTTTCAGTTATCGGTCTTGCAAGAGAAACAGCAGTAAGCTTCAACCGTCCCTGGAATTGCCCCACACCCGTTGTTAAGGGTGCAAATGACGGTGACAAGGTTGAAAACTATATCAAGGTTGCAATTGAGGACAGCGATCTCTGTGCAAGATACAGCGCAAAGGTCGTTAAAAACGTAAAGATCGCTCCCTCTCCCCTTTGGATGAGAATGCGCCTCCGTGCAAGCGGTGTTCGTCCCATCAACAATATCGTTGACATTACGAACTACGTTATGCTTGAATACGGTCAGCCAATGCACGCATTTGATTATTCCTGCCTCTCAGGTGCAGAAATCAAGGTGCGCAGAGCAAATGACGGTGAAAATTTCGTATCTCTTGACTCAAAAGAGCATACACTTGATTCATCAATGCTCGTAATTGCCGACCACAGCAAGGCGGTAGCACTTGCAGGTGTTATGGGCGGTGAAAACTCCGAGATCAAGGACACAACTGTGACCGTTGTATTCGAAAGCGCAAACTTTGAGGGTGCATCTGTTCGTGTAACAGGTAAAAAGAACGGTATGAGAACCGAATCCTCTTCACGTTTCGAAAAGGGACTTGATCCTGAAAATACAATTCCCGCACTCCTTCGTGCTTGTGAGCTTGTTGAGCTTCTTGGCGCAGGCGACGTTGTTGACGGTCTTATCGACGTTTATCCGGGTAAGAAAGAGCCCGTGACTCTTCCTCTTCAGCCCAAGGTTATCAATGAATTCCTCGGTGTTGATATTTCCGAAGAATTTATGATTGAAACACTTGAAAAGCTTGAGTGCAAGGTTGAAAACGGTGTTATCACGGTTCCCTCTTTCAGAAATGACCTCACTTGTATGAACGATATAGCCGAAGAAATTATCAGAATTTACGGATATAACGATATTAAATCATCAAAAATCACCGCTGAAAATACAGCAGGCGGAAGAACTCCCAAGCAGCAGTTCAAGGTTGACGTATCCGACGCCCTTTGCGGTATGGGACTTGACGAGATCACAACCTTCTCGTTCATCAGCCCAAGATATTACGATAAAATCCGTCTTCCCGAGGATGAAAAGATCAGACGCTCCATCGTTATCTCCAATCCTCTTGGCGAAGATACAAGCATAATGAGAGTTACAGCTCTTCCCTCTATGATGGAAGCACTCGCTCTTAACAACAATATGGGTAACGAGGACGTTTGCCTTTACGAAATGGGCAATATATACATTCCCGCCGCAGAGGAGGACGATCTTCCCTGTGAATCCAACGTGCTTACACTCGGTATGTACGGAAACGTAGATTTCTATACAATGAAGGGTGTTATCGAGGGCACTTTGGCTCTTGGAAGAATCAATGGAGTAACGTATGAGGCGGTAACAGAATATGCTACGTTCCATCCGGGTCGCTGTGCAAGAATTATTGCCTCTGACGGAGAAATGCTTGGCATATTCGGTCAGCTCCATCCCATCACGGCACAGAACTACGGTTTCAATACTCCGGTTTATGCTGCTGAACTTGATTTTGATGCGATTTTCGAGCATTGTGACGGCGTAATCGAATACAAGCCGCTTCCCAAGTTCCCCGCATCCACACGTGACTTCTCATTCGTTTGTGATGAGGAACTTGAAGTAGGAAAGCTCACTTCACTTATCGCCCGTGCAGGCGGCAAGCTCGTTGAGGATGTTAAGCTCTTTGACATCTACCGCGGTACACAGCTCGGTGAGGGCAAAAAATCAGTTTCCTTCCGTGTGACTCTTCGTGCAAATGACAGAACACTCACCGTTGAAGAAGCGGATAAGGTAAGCTCAAAAATCCTCTCCTCTCTTGAGCATCAGCTCGGCTTGACTTTGAGAAAATAATATAACAAAAAGCACCGTTCATTTGAACGGTGCTTTATTTTTTATTATTCAATGCCAACGATATGACGTGCAACGTGAACACCGCTTGCAGATGCGTGTGAGAGTGAGTGGGTAATTCCACTTCCGTCACCGATAATATAGAGTCCCTTGTGCTGACTTTCAAGATTTTCGTCAACTGCAACTTCCATATTATAGAATTTAACCTCAACACCGTAAAGAAGTGTATCGTCGTTTGCCGTTCCGGGAGCAATTTTGTCAAGCTGATAAATCATCTCGATAATTCCGTCAAGAATTCTCTTGGGAAGAACGAGAGAAAGGTCACCGGGGGTTGCCGCCAAGGTGGGAGTAACCGTACATTCCTCAATTCTCTTATTGTTACTTCTTCTTCCTCTTACAAGGTCGCCAAAGCGCTGAACGATAACTCCGCCGCCAAGCATATTTGAAAGACGTGCGATGTTTTCACCGTAGCCGTTGGAATCCTCAAAGGGTGAGGTAAAATGCTTTGAAACAAGGAGCGCAAAGTTTGTATTCTCTGTTTGAAGCGCCTCATCGGCATAGGAATGTCCGTTAACGGTAACAATGCCGTTAGTATTCTCATTAACAACGCTTCCCTTGGGATTCATACAGAAGGTTCTTACATTATCCTCGAATTTTTCGGTTCTATATACGATTTTGCTTTCATAAAGCTCGTCGGTAAGGTGTGAGAAAACCGATGCGGGAAGTTCAACACGAACGCCTATGTCAACTCTGTTTGACTTCTTTTCAAGGCCAAGATCCTTGCAAACCTTTTCCATCCACTTGGAGCCGATTCTACCAACGGAAACAACGCATTTGTCACATTCAAATTCTTCGTTTGCCGTAATCACCTTGTATCCGTCCTCAATAATCTCAATCTTATCAACGGGAGTGCTGAAATAGAAATCCACCTTTTCTTTAAGCTCATCATAAAGATTGCCAAGAACGATATAGTTTTTGTCAGTTCCAAGGTGGCGAACGGACGCATCAAGAAGATTCAGCTTATTTTGAAGGCAGAGCTTCTTGAATTTGGAATTTGCCGTTGAATAAAGCTTTGTGCCCTTTCCACCGTATGCCATATTTATATCGTCAACGTAGTGCATAAGCTCGGTTGCACGGGCTTTGCCGATATACTCGTGAAGTGTGCCACCAAAATTATTGGTAATGTTGTATTTTCCGTCAGAGAAAGCTCCTGCACCGCCAAATCCACTCATAATTGAGCAGGTTTTACAGCTTATACAGGATTTTATCTTCTTTCCGTCGATTGGACAATGTCTTCTGTTAAGGGGGAATCCCGCCTCAAAAACTGCGACCTGGAGGTCTTTGTTCTGTTTTGAAAGCTCATAAGCAGTAAAAATACCGCCCGGGCCTGCACCAACGATTATTACGTCGTATTTCATTTTTTTCTCCTTATATTTGAAAATTGGATAATTCTACACAAAAAAAGCTGCTTTTTTGCAGACGGATTAAAATTCGTCAACACAAAAGCAGTTGCCATTCACGATTTTTATTCCATATCATTATACTATACGGAAAATAATTTGTCAAGACCTAATTTTTATAGCTGATTTTTTTTGATTTCATAAAAAACAACCCTTCCAAAATGCACAATATATCCTCTCGTTGTTTATTGTAGCCAAAAAATAATAAATTCAGTTGTATATAAAGTACAAAATATATTTTTCTTACCAAAAACATATTGATTTATTGCCAAAAGAAAGATATACTATAATCAGGAATACTAATTTTTGGGGGATAAAATGAAAACTCATTTTAATTCAAGAATAATAAAGTTTGTCGCAAGGGTTATGCTCCTTGTTCTTTTGCTTGCGAGTGCTTTGAGCTTTGCGGGGTGTGGGATGACGGAGTGGTATATGCATTATAATACTCACAAGGAGTTTTTAGAATTTATTGAAGAGTATAACAGTATTCACAATTTGTACGTAGAAACGTTTATTTCCTTTGATTTAGATGATAATGAACAAGTAACCGAAAGGTGCTATTCTATGTTTACTTTGATATCTTCTTCGTGGGCTCGCAATTCCTTAAGAAAAAATGGATATATGTACGATATACAAGGTACTGATTTTGTAACTGGATTTGTGTTTTATTTAGATTCCGATGGTGAAAATGCAAATGAATATGGATACAAAATTAAGTGTAACTTTAGAAAGCTAGATTTCAATTTCACACAAAATGATAAAATAGAAATTTTAGAATCCGAAAATTCGAAATGCACCTATTTTTCCGATCATGGAAATCCCAGTTATGATTTATATTACCAAGAAGATATTTTTGATTCTACTATTTTCGATCAGAAAATTTATAACTACGTATATCATTGCACCCTTTATGTGAACGGCGTAGAGGCCGGATGCATTCACATTTCAAGCATTGAAGAAACAAGTGAAGAAAAGCTTGATGAAATTATTCAAATGATGTCGGATAGCTTGGTTGTAATTAACGCAGATGGGTTCTTTATTTGGAGGTAGTATGAATCAAAATGAAAAAACAATTTTTCAAAGCTAATAAAACTAAACTAATCGCAAGGATTATGCTCCTTGTTCTTTTGCTTGCGAGTGCATTGAGCTTTGCGGGGTGTGGAAAACTCCAGTACTCTTGGGAAACTTATAGCCACGAAGAATTTATTAAAGAAATAGAAAAATACAATAGCATAAATAATGGTTCCATTGATACTTTTATTTCCTTTAATTTGGATTCTAATGACGACGTTACTCAAAAAAATTATTGTTTACAAACAGTAGTTAACAAAACCATGAGACAAAAATTGGGTTTTGTTGATATTCTTGACGAGCCTTATTCGATATGTCAAGTATTTTATTTGAGAAATGAGGATAATTCCCACAAGTATGAATACAAAATTACATGTAGATATGACCGTATAGACAATAACTTTACAGAACATGACAAAATAGAAATTATTAAATTTGATAACCATCGTTGTATGGCTAGTGATGATGTGTATTATGACGAAAGTATAGAGGACCATTCTGACGAAATTGTAATAATGTATAACCATTATTATAGGTGTGGAATATATGTAAATGGTGAAATGATTGGTTGCATTCACATTTCAAGCATTGAAGAAACAAGTGAAGAAAAGCTTGATGAAATTATTCAAATGATGTCGGATAGCTTGGTTGTAATTAACACAGATGGGTTCTTTATTTGGAGGTAGTATGAATGAAAATGAAAAAACAATTTTTCAAAGCTAAGAAAACCAAATTACTTGCATTTGTACTTTTATTGTGTGCGCTTATATTTATGTTTTCTTCTTGTAGATACATAGATTTTATCGATATTTTCAATAGTGAACATGAGTATACAAGATACCAAACTTATGCCAACATTAATTTTTATTCTCACGAACAGTTATTAAATTTTGTTGAACAGTACAATTCCCAAAATGACGGATTTGTTTATACTTTTATATC
>JAZURO010000172.1:0-15141 GCA_045606265.1 Eubacteriales bacterium | reverse complement strand
TGTGCTTGTTATTATATTAATAGTTAGTGTGAATATGCTAAATGCTTGTAATTATGTTCGCTTAGAAGATATATCTTTGACCTCTCATAAAGAATTTGTTGAATTTGTGGAGAAATTCAATTCTAAAACAGATAAAGATATTTCATCTTTTATTTCGTTTGATCTTGATAAAAATAATAATATTACAAATAAATCCTATTCTATTCATTTGGAATTGATAAGCCCAAATTATATTAAAGATGATATTTTTGACAAATATACGGAATTAGCCATAGTGAAAATGTTTTTCTATTTTAATGACACTCAAAGCGGAGTTATAAAAAACGAATATGAAGTAATATGTGTGTATTGTGCAAACGATCTGAATTTGTGCCAAAACGATAGCTATAAACTAATGCGTTCCGGTGGAGAGCAACGAGATAGTTTATATATACAACTACATAGTGATAATTTAGATCATTATCTCTACACTTACAAATATGCAGTTTCAACCGGCGGAGAAGAGGTTATGAACATATATATATCATCGATCTTAGAATCCACACAAGAAAAACTCGACGAAATATGCCAACTTTTACTTGATAATATCGTAATTATCAATACGGAGGGATAAAATGAAAACTCATTTTAATTCAAGAAGAATAAAGTTTGTCGCAAGGGTTATGCTTCTTGTTCTTTTGCTTGCGAGTGTATTGACATTAACCGCTTGTCCGGGGAATAGCCAGAGAGAACTGTATTTTGTTTTTTCTTCTTACGACGAAATGTTCGAATATGCAACTATGCACAAACAAACCTTTCCATCTGATGATTGCCTTTTTTGGATGTTTGATCTTGATGAATATGAAAATATTACATTAATTGATTATTTTGTAGAGATATTATGGTATGCCGAGGGTTTGGACTATTATATACCTATCAAAGAAGATAAAATACTCAGCGATCACATTAATATCGATAACACATGTGAATATACAATGAACATAGTGTCTGATAACGGAAATAACATTGAAAATGCTTACACTATAAAGTGTTATGGCACTTATTGGTCTGAATACGAAATTTCAAATAATCCTTCGGGAATAATAATTAAAACGATCAACGATAAAGACTCTGTTGATAATAATTTCTATACTAGTAGATATTCCGCACTTATTAAGGATAATTTTGGGATTGATTTTACTATACAACACGAACAGGAAGCCACTCAAGAAGAACTTGATGCGATAGTTCAGATTTTTATGGACAATGTGGTAATAATTAGATAGGATGATTAATATGAGAAAATATTTATCAGTTGTGTTAGTTTTGATTTTTTAACTACAATTAGCACCGGTGTTTTTGCAGAAAAGGAAAATAAACACCATAGTTTTGAAATCGGTTGACGGAACATATCATCGTTCTGTTTGTGATGCTTGCGGTTTAGTGAACGGTGCGAATGAAGCGCACGTTTGGGGGTCTTACAGTAATCCCAAATATTTCAAATGTACTCTTTGCGGTCATTTGAAGCTCGTAACGGGCCCCGGAATCATACCTATAAACCCGACAAATAAAAATGACGAAATTGAGGAAACCGAATAGACAAACCCCCGACGGAAAAAATCCGTCGGGGGTTATTGTATATAGTAAAAAAAGCAAAAATATTATGTTGTATATATTCTACAAAATTAAAAAAATACGGAAAATTACCTTGTAACATAGGGCGTAATGTGTTATACTTGAAGCAGAAAGAAGTTTGCGCAAAAACCGCTAACGATAATCACAGATAATCTGCTATGAAAGGAAAAAAGTATATGAAAAAAACAAAAATTATTGCACTGTTGCTTTTGGTTTGCACGGTGACGCTTATGTTTACATCTTGTGCAAGTGATAAAATTGACAAACCCGAAGATACTAACCTTGATTATTGGCTTTTAGACAAGCTTGATACTGATGATGGATGTACGGAGCTTTATATTAAGGGAAATGACGTCCATTATTATTTGGCTAAGGGCTACGAAGCAGAAACAAACGAAAACGGAAATTTGGTAGCCCCCGAAGCTGCTGTTACTTACCTGGTAAGAAAATATCCTTATCGAGATTGGGGTGCTTTGTGGAGAATTAGTTGTATAACTATTACAGATCCCAATGTTTTTGTTTGGGGATTGAATATAAATTCAACACGTGAAGAATTTATAAGTGTAATGACAGATTTGGGATTTGAATTAAAGGGTGAAAACGAAAAAACAATTACTTACTCACTCAATAGGAATATAATTAATTTGTGTTATGGTAGAACACTGCAGATATGGTATAACATCCCAATGTTTGGTAGTTATTTCTTGTAATGAACAGGAGATTTACTTGTAAAAAATTACTTTTATCAATTGCAATTATATCATTAACTTTTTTGATTTTTTTGTTTTCGTCACTAAATGTTAATGCCACCGAGGACGAAGAAGTTGCTCTTATCTTTAGCAAGGAAGATGAGGACGGTCTTATATAAAGAACCGCCGACGGAAGAAAATCCGTCGGGGTATTTTTATTTCATTGTGAAAATCAAGTAGATAATGATCAATTCGACAGCAATCAAGGTCAGTGAGGCGATTCTGAAAATGAGGTCGGGATATGACGGCTTTTGCACAAAGCAGTTCCTTTTATCCACTAATTTAAGACGTGCAAGAATCGGCAGCGCCGCTGACAGCACGGCAACTATTATTGCTCCTTCAAGGGGGAAGAGAATGAGATTTTTGGCTATTCTCATACCGTTGATTATGTTATATGCCTGCGCCTTTTCAACTCCGAAATACAAATAATAATACCACTTATTGAAAAGGGAAGTCATAATTATATTACACACGAAATTTACGGTGAATTTTGAAATCAAAACTTTTTTTATACTGATTTTACGTCTCCAGAAAAAGAGTCCGAATATAAATGAGCTCATCATCTCAACGAGCATAAACGGGGGAAAATATTCTGCCATTTGCCCTGTGACAATGCAACCGAGAAGGTCACTGACAGCGCCCACAACAAGTCCTGCAACGGGGCCGTAAATCACCGAGCCGAGCGAGTTTACGTAGGCATCAAGCGAAATGCTGAGTCCTGCCGCCAAGGGAATCTTAAAAAACTTTACCGCTATTCTCAAAGCGACAATAAGTGCCGCAATTGTCAACATTCTGACGTCCTTTAATTGAGTTGCGGCGGCTTTCCAATAGTTGCGGGTAAAAATGCCCGATTTTTCTTGAATTTCAATACTTTTTTGCATAAAAAATCCTCCTTCCCAGCGTGCTGAAAAAGAGAATAATACCCCTTATTTCACAGCGGGATGCGAACCCTGTACCGCAGAAAAATCTTTCGTCCGCCCGGCAACTCCCCGTCCCGACGGCACTTTACGCGCAAGGCTCTACTCTGTTTTAACTATTGTATCACATATCTATGTAAATTGCAATAGTATTTTTGACAAAAACGATAAGAACAGCCCAAGCATCTTTTTTTATTTGATTTTGTTGACAAAACTGCAAAATAGTGATAAAATAATCAGGATGCAAGCCGAAAAACGGCGAAAACGATAAAGTTATTTCAGGAGAGAGAAACAATGGAAAGATCACATGAAGTATTTAATACGATAAAATCCTGCTTTGAAAACCAGGGTTGGACATATTCCCTTTTGGACAGGGAGTTCACGTTGAAAACGGGATTTACAAATGAGGGCAAGCATATAGATATTATTATCAGACTTGATACTGAAAAATCTTTGATCCAGATTTACAGCGACCCTAACTTTAAGGTGCCGAACGAGAAAATGCTTGACGTGTGTATTGCGATAAGTATGGTAAATCCTTTTGTTGCCAACGGATCTTTTGAGTGCAATGTGTTGGAAGGTATGGTTTTATTCAAGGTTGCGCAGTCGTATATGGGTGGCTGTACTGTGACCGAAGAACTTATTGATTATATGATTGCTATTTCGCTTGTCAGCATACAGGATTATAGTGACAGCTTGTCCGCTATTGCAAACGGCACGTTGGAATTAGAGGATTTTATGCGTCAGTTTTACAACGAAAAACAATAAAACAAAAAGCCGAGCGATGCTCGGCTTTTTTGTTTATGTGTTTAGTAAAAATCAAAAGTCAGTTAAGTTTTGAGAGTTTTTCGAGGCAGGATTTACAAATTTTTTTGTCCTCAAAAATCACAAGATCGTCGCAAGAGTCGCAAAAAATGCAACTGTTCCCGTGCTTTGTGAGCACTATTTGATTACCCTGAACCGAAATGTCAAGCAAATCCTTTGGGTTAATATCCAGATTTTCACGGATTTCCATAGGAATTACCACTCTGCCCAATGCGTCAACAGGTCTTGTTATGCCGGTAGATTTCATCAGTAAATGCTCCTTAAATAGATTTTTTGGAAATTATCCTGTATGAATGATTATACACTAATGCTCGCCCTTTGTCAACAAAAAATACAAAAATTATGTCACTTTATCAAAGATATTGTCAATGCTTTTCTATTGACATCGGGGCTAAATTGGGGTATAATAACAATAATGAAACGTCAGTTAAAAACAAGACACTCGGATATTTGCCAAGCGGTGTGTTCGGTTTAGTCCGCAGAGGCAATATCAAAAAGGACTGTCTTTATATTAAAAAACCGCAAGAAATTGCGGTCTTCCGTTGCGCTTATTAACAGGTCGTTATTTACATACAGAAAGGAAGTGTATTGATTGAACAAAAAAGAAAAGTCAGTTAAGAAAAAGAACGGTACAGATAGTGCCGAAAAGATAATTGCTCCCGTTCACAAGAGAAAAAAGGACGGAAAGAAAAAGCAGATTTCAAAGCAGAAGGTGAAAGAAAAGCTTGCAAAGCTGCAAGATGAGGTTATTCTCAGCGAAGAAAGGGCAAAAGAAGAAAAAAAGACCAAAGCTCAGAGCAAGCAAAAGAGCTATAAAAAGCCCGAGCGAAAGCCCTCAAAAAAGCAGAGCAAAAAGAAGGACACCTACGGCAGCTTTTCCTTTGGAATTAAAAAGGATATATCTGCAAAGGTTAAAATCATTCCTCTCGGCGGACTTAACGAGATAGGAAAGAATATCACCGCAATAGAGTGCGACGACGATATTATCGTTATCGACTGCGGATTCGGCTTTCCGGACGAGGATATGCTCGGAATAGATCTCGTTATCCCCGATTTCACTTATCTGAGGGATAATGCCGACAAGGTTCGTGCCATTCTTCTTACCCACGGGCACGAGGACCATATTGGTGGTATTCCGTATCTTTTGCGTGAAATAAACGTGCCCGTTTACGGAACGCTTCTTACTCTTGGAATTATAAAGAATAAGCTGCTTGAATTCAAGCTGCCCTTCGACGCATCACTCACCGTTGTTGAAGCGGGCGAGAAGGTCAAGATCGGAAAGAGCTTTGAGGTTGAATTCATCCACGTAAATCACTCTATTGCAGACGCCTGTGCGCTTTGCATTGATACCCCAGTGGGAAAAATTTTTCACACTGGCGATTTCAAGCTCGACCTTACACCAATAGATGGCGAGGTTATGGACATAACCCGTCTTGGTGAGCTTGGAAAAGAGGGAATTGAGCTTCTTATGTGCGAAAGCACCAATGCTGAAAGGGAAGGATATACTCCGAGTGAGCGCAAGGTTGGAAAGTCGCTTGAATACGTTTTTTCAACGCAGAAGGACAAGCGAATCGTTATTGCGACATTCTCGTCAAACGTTCACAGAGTTCAGCAGATCATTGATACGAGCGCACGTCACGGAAGAAAGGTGGCAATAACGGGACGCAGTATGCTGAACGTTGTCGGCGCTGCGACCGAGCTTGGATATATGGATATTCCCGAGGGAGTTCTGGTTGATATTTCCGAAATAAAGCGCTACCGTCCCGAAGAGCTTACGATAATTACAACCGGCTCACAGGGTGAGCCGATGAGCGCACTTTATAGAATGGCATTTTCCGATCACAACCAGGTGACTATCGGCAGAAACGACGTTGTGATTCTTTCGTCAAGTCCAATTCCCGGCAACGAAAAGCTCATCAGCAGAATTATCAACGAGCTTACCAAAAACGGTGTGACTGTGCTTCACGATACGATTGCAAGCGTTCACGTTTCAGGACACGCCTGCCGTGAGGAATTAAAGCTTATGCAAGCGCTGTTAAAGCCGAGATATTTTATGCCCGTGCACGGTGAATACCGTCATCTTAACGCAAACAAGGAGCTTGCGCTTGAAATGGGTATGGATGAAAGAGATATTTTTATCTCCGACGTTGGCAAAGTGCTTGAATTATCAGCCACGGGCGCACGCTTTAACGGTACGGTTCCCGCAGGAAAGGTGCTTGTAAACGGTAACAGTGTGGGAGAAGTCGGAAATATAGTCCTTCGTGACAGACGCCATCTTTCGCAGGACGGTCTTGTCGTTGTGGTTGCGGGAGTTGACCTCTCTGCAAAGCTGTTGATTTCGGGCCCTGATATAGTTTCAAGAGGATTCGTTTACGTCCGTGAGGCAGAGGATCTTATGGAAGAAATCAAGCTCGTCGCTGCGGAGTCGATTGAGAATTATCTTGACAAGGCGCGTATGGTTGACAGGGTGGCAATCAAGACAAAACTTAAAGAGGATTTATCAAAATACCTCTATTCAAAAACAAAAAGAAGACCAATGATTTTGCCCATTATTATGAACGTGTAAAAAAATTGTATAAAAAGCGAGAATAACGGTACAATTCACACTGTGTTCATAATTAGTTCAAAATCAAGTAACATTATAAAGCTATAATAACTCTATTAATGCCTATTAAAAAGGAGAGAAATAAAAATGGCAAAGGCTAAACCTGTAAAGAAAAAGAAAATGAGTAAGCCCGCCCTTGTAGCATCGATAATCGCTATCGTTCTTGTGCTTGCATTGGTGGCTGCACTCTTGTTTACAAGCGGATTCTTCTTCAGAGTCCAGAAGGGCGCTACTTCAGACAACTTCGAAGTAAACGCTTCTATGATGGAATACTTCGCAAACTCATACGTTGAGAACTGGTATTCAAATAACTACTACTATATTTTGATTGGATACATCAGCTTCAATCCTCAGCTTCCCTACAACCAGCAGTACACTGATGCAAGTAAGACTCAGACGTACTACGATTTCTTTGTAGAGGGAACAAAGCTCTCAGTTGAAACATACCTTAAATACTGTGAAGCTGCAAAGCTTGACACTCAGGTAGATTTCGGCAAGCTTGAAGACGAGGCAGAGCAGTATGCAAAGGATATAATCAGTCAGCTCAAAGAGGCAGCACAAAAGCAGTCTGATGAACAGTATAAGACAAACGGTGTACCCGTTAGCTTCTCTGAGTACCTTCACAACAACTTCGGTAAGCACGTAAATGAGAGCGACCTCAAAAAAGCTCTTATTATCGAGCATATCGCAGCAAGCTACTATGAAATCATCCGTGAAAGAAAGCACGACGGTATTACAGAAAAACGTGAAGATGAGTATTTTGAAGATCATCTTTCAACATTCATCACAGCTGAATATCTCATCTACACACTCAGCAGCAAGAAGTCAGTAGTATGGCCCGAGGCTGAGGACTACGTAGGCGGCGTTGAAAGTAAGGCATATAAAGCAAAGATCGAAGGCTTGAAGGCAGAAGAAGCTGCTAAGATCAAGCCCGAGGATTACGAAGGCGGCGCAAAGAGCACAGCATACCTGGCAGACTATAAGACTGCTGAGGAAAATAAGAAGGCAAACGAAGAAAGTCTTGCAACAGATAAGGCAGTAATCGAAAGGCTTGCAAATGCTAAAACAGCAGAGGAATTCAAGCAGATCATTCTTGATGAAAAATTCGAATCCTCATTTACAAGCGCTTATACAACCGCAACAAGCAAATACGATAGCAAGAACAAGCTCTCTGACGATTATCTTAAAGCACTTAAAGAAGAGTTCAAGCAGGCAATCCTCGCCGCGGCTTTGGCAGAGGAAGAAGATATTGATGCAGAACTCATTAAGATTGACGACATCAAGCTCGACTTCTATGAAGACAGATACGCTTCACATTTCACAAGCGCATACAACATTCTTATCAAGGATTGGGCAGCTGAGGACAAGCCCTCTGAGGAAGTTCTCAATGCATTCAAGTCCGATGAGCTTAAAGCAGCAATAATCAAGGCGGTTGTTGACGGTAAGGAAGACATCGAAGATGCTTCTATTCTCAGCTTCCCCGAAGGTTCTTCCGCTAAATGGAAGGAAAATGCTAAGGGCCTTACAAAGACAATCGTTTCAAGTCTTAAAGAAGGCGCAACAAAGTGGGCAGAAGCGGCTCAGGTTCTTCCCAAGTCAACAATAACAAATCTTAAAACAATTCTTACAAACGCAACAAAAACAGCTTCTCATACACTCACTTCAAGACTCGGTGCAACACTTTTCGGTGGTGTTAAGGGTCAGTACGGTATCGAATATGAAGAAAATGAGGACAAAAACGGAACAAATGCAGAGGTTAACTCTCACTGGTATTGGGACGTTTTGGAAATGAACGTTGAAAATGGTAAGCTTTCAGTTAAGATCGCAGAAGCTGCAATCGCTGAGCTTGAAGCTGAAATAGCAAAGGAAACAGATGCTGACAAGAAGGCTTCTCTTGAAGCAGAAAAGAAATCTCTTGAAACTTCACTTGAAACAACAAAGAAGAATCTTGAAACAGCAGAAAAGAGACTTGCTAACGTTGAAAAGACAAGCGAATATTATTACAGCGCATACTTTGTAACAGAAGCGGCACACAGAGACGAAACAAAGGTTCGTAACGTAGGTCACATTCTCTTCAAGGTAGATGCAACCAAGGATACAAACGCAGGCGTTTCCTACAAGACAAGCGAAGAAGCTAAGGCAGCAGCTGAAAGTCTTCTTGCTCAGATCAGGGGTGAAGCTAACCTCACAAAAGAGAAATTCGAAGAATACGGTTCTGTAACTCACGACTCCAAAGTGTACTATGAGGACATCACAAAGGGTCAGATGGTTGAAGAATTTGAAGATTGGCTCTTCGCAGCTACAACCGTTGGCGAGCTTGGACTTGTTGAAACCGAATACGGCTGGCACATTATATACTACGACGGTGAAAGCGGCGAGATCGCTTGGAGAGTTGCTGCTCAGGACGGTGCGGCAGAAGAAGAGGTTACCTCTTGGTATGACGGTCTTCCCGACTACAGCATTACATTCAACGACGGCGTTTTTGAACAGATTTTTGAAGACAGAATTCAATAAGAAATAAAAAATGGCACGGTTCATCCGTGCCATTTTGATAGGATTTATTATGGTACTTAAAAACAAAGAAACAACGATAGCATATCGCTGTCCGCATTGCGGTGCGGGTGTTATGAGCGCTTTGGATATTTTCACTCTTTCAGCTCCTCTTATTAAGCTGAAATGCGACTGTGGAGGAAGTGAAATGACGGTTGTGAAGCAAAATGACGGAAAAATCCGTTTGAGCGTACCCTGTCTTTTTTGTCCAAGCCCACACAATTTTTTAGTCAGCTCAAAAATTTTCTTTGGCGAAAACGAATTTTTCCTTCAATGCCCCTATTCCGATATGGACATTTGCTTCCTTGGTGATATGGATCACGTGAAGGCAAATCTTGCAAGGGGTGAGCTTAAGCTTATGGAGCTTATGGAGGAATACGGAATTTCCGATATAGCAAAATTCAAGGAGGCAAACACCGCCGACGAGGACGAGGCGCTTGACTCCGAGCATACACAAAACGTGATTTTCGTTCTCTCCGAGCTTGAAGAGGAGGGAAAGATCTTTTGCAAATGCGAGCATAAAGACACTGTTGACAGCGAAAAATACGGATTTGAGGTCTTTTCGGATTGCGTTTTGGTAAAATGCAGGGACTGTGGAGCAAGTCGCAAGATTCCAACCGACAACTCACTCAATATGCACGCATTTTTAGATGCGGATTCACTTCATCTTGAATAAAATTAAAGGATATGCCGTTAGGCATATCCTTTTTTGTTAATCAGTTTTGTTTCTTTTTGCTTTTTTACGTTTTTTGGAGATAAATATAGCGAAAACGATTGCAAACATCAAAAGAATTCCGCCGGAAATGATAAAGATCAGAGCTTTGATTTGTTCAATATCCTGCAAAGGTTCGCTTGCTTCAACGTTTTTTGGGGGCTCGTTTTCTACGGTGCCGTCGGGAACGGTATTTCCTCCGTCGGTGTCGGGTAAGGCGGGCTTCGTTCTTATTTGTGCGTCGGTAATTTCAAGCTCGGCACTCATTTTCTCCAAGCGAAGCGCAAATGCTTTAACTGTATATTTTGTGTCTTTCGTGGTGTCAATTACTATCGGTACCCTGTAAAGTCGCCAATTATCAACCATTTTTCCGTTCTCGAATATAGCGAAATATATTGCTGAGCCGTTATTTTCCGAGCCCGCATCCACGCCCATACTTGAGCCGATAACGGATTTAAGGGCAATCGTGGTTTTGCCGTTCTCGACACAAAGCTCCGTTTCGATATTTGGAGGCAAGTTGTTTTCGTCGTTTATGAGCTTAATCTCTTTGCCAAGAAGCTTACTGCTTTCATTACTTTGAGAGTAGTTTTCATCATAGGTTCTAAGCCAAGCGGAGCAAACCTCAGGGAAGTGTCCCTGCACGACGGTCATACCGTTTGCAATAAGAGTGATTAGGTGTATTTGTGCCTGCTTAACGGTGTCGAATTCGGGTGATTTGTTAAAATCACTTGTCACGAAAAGGAACAAAAATGCCGAAAACGTATAGACTGAGTCCTCTAAAAGCGCCACATCCTCGGGATCGACAAAATCGGTTATCTTTTTAACACTTTGTCCGTCGGAATACTGCATATCCTCGGTCAAGCAGCCCCATATTTTGTCAAGGTACTCACGCTGTTTTGACTGCGAGAGCTTGTCCCATCTCTGAATGGGATTGAAATACATATCAAGAAGAGTGAAATCCTCCAATAAAAGGTAAGCGAATCTGAAAAGTATATCGTTTGCAAAATTTATATCGTAATAGCTTGTATAAACCATATCCAGAATACAGCGCAGGGCAGTTTCAATGCTGACGTATTCTTCGCCTGCAAATTCTATATTCGTGGTATAAAACTCACGGAAATCGTTAAAATAGTCGCCGTCAAGACTTCCGTCGCTGTAAGTTCCGTTTGCAGCCCAGTTTTGTAAATCACTGATAAATGCGTCAAGCCACTGTGCCGCAGTAATGCTTTTGCCCTCGTCTATCGGAACGAACAGCTCGCCGCCCGCAAGCGCACTCATAAAATCAATTTTTCCAATCGCAAATGAGTCGCTGAACGTGACCGTGCTGTCAATGGTGGAAAGATGACGGAGCATTTCGGGACGTCTTGCAAGATAGTCGATATCTCCAACAATGTAGGGTTCATTGTCGGCATAGGTTGTAACACTTATGCCCGTGGGGGTTGTGTAAATGCTTGTAATTATTTCGCCTGCCTCTGTGCCGGGCATATAGTGGTCAACTCCGTATCTCTTAAAGCCCATCTGCTTCGGAGGAATACGGGGCACAAGGTCGCCTGTATTTATCACGTTGTGAATATTGGCATAAACCCCGTTATACGTCCAATTTTCTTTAATTTCTGCGGAATCGACACCACCGCTTGGCGCTTCAAATGAATATGAATAGACCGAGTTTCCACTCTCGCCGTACTTGTCGGTCAGGCGCTTTGCTGTGATATTGGCAACAGCGCCCCCTCGCGAGTATCCGACAACCCAGAATTTAACCTTGCCCTTATCAAGTGCCGAGGAAATGTCAAACGTAGAATAGGAATCAATATATTTTTCAACCTCGGAAACGACCTGTGCAGCAGCGCTGCTGAATCCAAGCGCTTCGCCTTCCTCACCCAAGGTGAAATTGCTCGCCCATTCGGTTTCGTAATCTCCACCTCTTACCACTATGGGAAGAAGAATATATCCCTCGTCAAGCGAAATCTCCTTTGAACCCATAATCACGCCAATTGTCTGCTGTGAAGGGCGATTTGCATATCCCTCGTTGATATAAATATTCTTTTCTTCAATGCCTATATCTGAAATCAAGAGCTTAACGTGGCGGAAAAGGTTTGAATACGATCCGTTTGGCAAAGAGTAGTCAAAGCTGTTTTGCTTTGCATTGAAGGCAGAAAAGGCAAGCGCAAACGACATTGACGAAAGACTCGGATTATATATTTCGGGCATATCCTCAAAATATCCGTCAGAATAAAAATATACCGAGCTTCTGTTCACCTGTAATGCCGATTGAAAACCGTATATGCCTTCTTGGAGGTCATATTTTTCACGGTAACCGTTTTCAATAATGTGATAGCGCTCGCTTATCGGCACCTCTAAAATATTTTCAGAGCTTTTATATACACTTGTCGTCTTATCTATATTGTCAAGCCCGGCTGCCGCTGCGGGCAAAAAGCTCACGCTTGTAAGCATCACAGCCGAAATAATAATTAAAGCAATTATTGATGAAATTGTTTTTTTCATATTCCAGTCCTTTTTGGGAGATTTTTGTATTACCTATATTATAATAGCTTCTCACGTAGTTTGTCAAGAGCACTTTTTTCAATTCTGCTGACGTATGAGCGAGAAATATTCAGCTTTTCCGCAATTTCCTTTTGCGTGTAGCTCTTTTTCAGCCCGAAAAGACCGTATCTCATTGTTATTATCTGCTTCTCCCGTTCGTCAAGAGTATTGTTGACAAGGCGGAGCGCACGTTCAATCTGTACCTTTTTATCAAGCTCCTCGCCAAGATTTTCGTTCGTGCAGATTATATCCATATAAGTCAGAGGGTTTCCGTCCCTATCAATGTCGATCGTTTCGCCCAGGGAAACCTCTCCCATTCGCTTCTTTTGAACACGAAAATGCATCAGAATTTCGTTCTGAATACATCTTGCGGCATAGGTTGCAAAGCGAATTCCCGTTTCACATTTGAAGGTGTCAACTGCCTTTACAAGGCCTATTACCCCTATCGAAACAAGATCCTCGCTGTCGGGGGCGTTAGAATAATATTTGCGAACAATGTGCGAAACAAGACGCAAATTATGTAAAATGAGCTTTTCTCTTGACTCTTTGTTACCCTCTTTTGCAAGAAGAAAATGCTTTTTTTCTTCCTCGCTCGATAGCGGCGGCGGAAATTTATTGGGAGTTGAAACGCCCAATATTAAATGATATATGTGAAAAATAAAACTGAGTATCATTGTCAGCATAATATACCTCCAAATATAGTTTGTTTTTCAGCAAAATGAAAAGGGAAGATACATATTGAAGATGTGGGGGGCTTTTTTGAAAAGTTACAGAGCGAAGATGTGGGGACATTTTTGAAAAACTGTCCCCACGCCCCCGAAAAACTTTGATGGATTGGTTTGTACGGACTTTGCGTAAATTTTCGATAATTCACGGGTGAATTATCGGTTTAGAAATCCCAATACTGCCCTTACGTACAAGTACGACGGTCAGCATTGAGCTTTCCAAACTACGAAAATCCCTCCCAAGTGAGTGATTTTCTAAAATTTACTTGGTTTGAGCCACTCGGTGTTGTGAGTGCGTGGTCGAGCATTGGTATTCAGTTACTGATGCTGAATATGAAATTAACTTTATTGTGGATAAATTTGATAATTCACAAGTTAATTATCGGTACACCCACTAAAATTTTTCTTACAGAGTAATTTTCTAAGTTTACTTTGTTTGCGAATAGCCGCAAATTTTAGAGTTAGCGATATGTTTAGGGGTGTGTTTAATGTCTTGCTTTTTCAAAAGGGAGTGTCACCGTGCAGTCTGAGAAGTATTTTGTTGCCCACGCCTTTAATACTATGCTCTCCGTTTTGTTTTTTTGCTTGTACATTGGTTTTTCAATTTTATATTGGTTTTGGCATAGAATAAAAATAACGTGTTAAGGAGGGTAATTTATGATAATAGCAAAGCCATACGACAGGGAGCGAGCTGTGGAATACGCACGCAGGTGGGCACTTTCACGCAATCCGTTATTCTTTGATTTCACGGGGGGAGGGGGGAACTGCACCAATTTTGTATCCCAGAGCTTGCTTGCGGGGAGCTTGATAATGGATACTACCGAGACGTTCGGCTGGTACTATATTGACGTAAACAACCGTGCGCCTGCGTGGACGGGAGTGCGTGAATTTTACGAATATATTTGCGGTCTTTCGGATTTTGCGCCAAAAAAAGAAAGGCAGGGGCCTTTCGGAGTTGAGGTTGACAGAGAGCTTTTGGAGATTGGCGACGTGGTACAGCTTGGCAATATGCGCGGGGAATTTTATCATTCACTGCTTGTTTCGGGATTTCGGGGTGACGATATATTGATTTGCGCACAGTCAAATGATGCGCTTGACCGTCCTCTTTCTACGTACAGCTATGCTATGGCACGTTTTTTGCACGTTGAGGGAGTGAATATTGAGGTCTTAGACGTTCCGGGTTATTTTGAAAATCTCCTGGACGGTACGTCTTTGCCGCCACCGAGCCAAGTGTACATCCCTGCGCCGAGGATATAAGATTTTACTTGACTATTCCTTTCTCTTATGATAGAATAACAGTGGAAACAAAAGCTATGCAGGAGGAACGTTTATGAGAGAAGGAACAAGCGGATTTTTGCTGACAACAAATGACGGTGCCATAAGCATTGGATACGTTGATTTCGGCGTGGGTGAATTTGGCGGATTGGATTTTGAAAAGACCTATTATATGAATAAAGCCAACAGCGAAAAATTCATCAATGCACTTAAAAAGAAATACAGCGGCACACTTGAAGAAATGGTGGAGGCGGCATTCGGCAGAGGATTCCGTGATCCTGATTTCTGGCAGTTTTGCAAGGATAACGATATTGAATACAGCTCATCAACCTGGACGAGTTAATAAAAAAGGACGCACGAAGGTGCGTCCTTTTGACTTTATAATTTGCAATTAGTCAGCGATGTAAGGAAGAAGAGCTACCTGACGAGCGCGTTTGATCGCTGTGGTGAGCTTAATCTGGTGCTGAGCACATGTGCCGCTGATTCTTCTGGGAAGAATTTTGCCACGTTCGCTGATGAACTTTCTGAGCTTTGCAGAATCTTTATAGTCGATATAAGCGATTTTATCTTCACAGAAGATACAAACCTTTTTTCTTCTACGGTTGTTGAAACGAACCGGACGAGAAGC
>JAZURO010000171.1:0-15470 GCA_045606265.1 Eubacteriales bacterium | reverse complement strand
CATATCCAAGGGCAAGTTCAGCAATCTTACCTTTCTGCCGAAGATGACCATTGACACCGTTCTTTTCAACGGGGACTTTGAACATTTGACTTGCAGAAGCACAGTAAATATCGCCGCCCTTTTCAAAGACATCCAATCTCCATTGCTCCCCTGCATACCACGCAATGACACGAGCCTCGATTGCGGAAAAGTCTGCCACGATAAATCGACTTCCCTCCTTGGGAATAAAAGCCGTTCGGATGAGTTCCGATAAAACAGACGAGATGTTCCCGTGCTTGGTTTCAATGCCTTGGTAATTATCATTCCTTACAAGCTCCCTTGCTCCCGTGAGGTCTTCAAGATGATTTTGCGGAAGATTTTGTACTTGGATAAGCCGTCCAGAATATCGTCCCGTTCGGTTTGCACCGTAGAATTGAATAAGCCCCCTTGCGCGTTTATCCTTTCCTGCCACGTTTCGCATTGCGATATATTTTTTTACGCTTGACTTTGCAAGTTCCTGCCGAAGTCGAAGGATTTCTTCCACGTTTCCCGTCGCATCTTGCAACAATCGAGTAACTTCAGCCTTTGACAACGATTCCACCACTTGCCCCTGTTCCACAAGCCACGCTTTGAGCTGTGCAGGAGAGTTCGGATTATCAATCCCCGTCAACACTTTTGCTTTCTCTTCCGCCTTGCCCGTGTTTACTTCGTCGCATAAAATCGCATGGTCAACGAAGTTCATATCCAAAGCGATGCCGTAATCGTTGATGCGTTGGTCGAGATGGTAATTTTCCCATTCACTTTCCAAGACAGGGAACGCCACCATTCGTTGCTGAATATTCATTTCCGCCTCAACGTCGCGCTTGTTATACGCTTTGAAGGTTTCCCACTTATCAAGTGCGTGCGTAGGCAAGTTTCTCGTTCGGAAATGGTTTGTCGCAGTCGGTTCACAAGGCTTGCAGAAATATCGAATCAGTTCCTTGCCAACGGTCAACTTCTGCTTTTCAATGCCGAGAACTTCGCCGACCTTTTCAAGCGATAATGGCAATCCTAATGTTGCCGCCCAAACCATCGTGCAATACCAAGAATCGGGGTTCAAATACTGCCCTACTGGATAGCCCAAGAACCGTGAAATACAAACACGCTCAAACTGTGCGTTGAACGCATATTTTTTAATTTTTTCATCCGTCAACGCATTGATTATTTCAAGTGGAATCCTCTCGCCCATTGCAATGTCGACAACTTCCACTTCGCCGTAGTCCACCGAATACGCAAAGAGCAAGATTTCAAAATCATCGCTCTCCGCGTATCGGTAAACACCAGCCTTTGTCAGGTCAACGGAAGAATAAGTTTCTATATCAATCGATAATGTTTTCATACCTTCCATCCTTTCAGCAAGAGGGCGGTATTGCTACCACCCCTTGCCGTGTGTATTTCATCAGCCAAGCAAATCGTCTTCGCTCGTTGCCTCGAACTCATCCGCAGCGTTGGTCTTGCCACCGAGAGGTTCGCCGTCTCTTACCTTTTGGATGTTGCCAAGTCCGCAAGCAACGCCCTTGTTGCCGTTCGTATTGAATGCGTAGAAGTTAATGGAAACTCTCGCATATACGCCGCTATACACTTCGTTACGTTCCAAAATAGGTTGAACCTTAAGGTCAACAATTTGGGGTGCGGTCGTGCTATTTGCGTTGATGAAGTACGAATTTGCATACGCTTCGTCGTCTTCTCTTTCAATATCGCCGTCGCGGAGAGGAATTTTAATCGCCGCTTTATTCGGTTTCTTACCGCCGAACTTGCCGATACCTTCTTCAATCGCCGCATCAATGGCTGCGTTGATTTTCGCAAGCGTTTCTTTATCCGATTTGGGGATAATGATAGAAACGCTATATTTTTCTTTTGCGCCTTCGGTTACCGCTTTAGGTTCCCATACGTTCGCATAAGAAAGTCTTACTACACCAGTTACCACTTTTGTCTTACTATTTGCCATAATTTTTAATCTCCTATAAATTCGTTAAAGTCATTTTTTGCGTTCGATACAATGAGTGCCGGTCGCTTGTCTGTATCGGGGACAAGCGTGGGTTTACCTTGGGGTTTGACTACCAGTCCACCGAGAATTTCATTGAACTCCTTCTTACCCATCAGCCTTTCCATTTCGCCGATGCTAATTAGGGACTTCGTGTAGATGTCGTGGTATCCTGCCCTTTCTGCTGCCTTTGCTACTTCCTGTTCATTTGCGTACTTTCGGTTTGACCTACCTTCCACCAGTTTGAAACCCGCCCACTCTTTTCCGCCGAGTGCCTGTGCGAGTGCATATGCTTGGATTTCTTCCGCCCACTTTTTGATGTCGGGCAGTTTAATCAGCACGTCCTCAATTTCAGCATCGGTTAAAAGCGGAGGGAGTTTGAACTCGCTTTGAGCCAACTTCAACTTGTCTTCCGCCCTCGCTCTGCATTTGATTGCTGCTTTGCAGAATAAGCACCACTCGCCTGGACAGTATTGACCCTCGCCTTTGAAGGCTTTTTCTGCCTTCGGTTTAAGTTCTTTTTCCGCCCACTTCTTCAAGCGGTTGACCGTAATCTCCCACGTACTGACGTTTTCCCGCCTGGGTTGGAAGATGGTCATCTTGACCTTTTTGATTTGATACTTCTCTTCAAAAAGTCCAAGTGCGCCGAGTGCGTAGAGTTTCATCTGCGGATTATCCTCCGCTTCGACGAGAACCCCTTGACCGTATTTGAAGTCGATGATGTGCAGTCGACCTTTGCTTACGATAATGCAGTCACCCGTTCCAAACCCGTCTGGCACGAAACACGAGAAGTCAAGTTTCTGTTCGATTAACACTTGCGTATCCTTGTCTCTTCTTCGTTCTCGCACCACGTTTTCCATAACGAAGTCCGCATAATCGTCCGTGCAAGCCTCCATCTCATCGCTGTCCCAAACGGAAACGGGTCGTTCACTTCGCAGTTTCAATCGCCGTTTCAATTTGTGTTCGCAAAGAGCGTGGGCTGCCGTTCCTTCCGATGCCGCCGACGTTGTCCTGTCCTCGAACTCTAACTCAAGCCGAGCCGAAGGGTTACAGTTCAACCAACGGTGGGAAGATGATGCCGAAAGCACAGCGTGGTTGTTAGGTGGCATCCCTATCACCTCCTTCACTTGCCTTTTCGCAGATACTGATTTCCTGTATCGAGTCCCCAGGAACGATGATCACGACCTTTCGCTTTTTACCGAACAGCTTTGTGAACAATCGTTCTTTGAGGGACATCGTCTTGCAGGAAACCAATCCGTCTTGCTCTGGTTCCTTTGAAACACTTATTTTGAGATTGTGTTCCATTCCGTACCTCCTTTGTCGGGCATTTCAGTTGCCTTTCAATGTACGGAGAAAAGGAAGGGGGTTTTTAAGGGTGTTTTTTGAAAAATTTTGAAAATTTCTTTTTTAATTGCGTAAAGGTTTCTTTTACGGACATATAACTTGTCCCCTCTGCCTCTGCAATTTCGGTGATGGTCATTCCATCCATTCGCATATGTACTCGACGTCTTTGCACTTCCGTTAAGGTTTCCAGAAAGGCTTGTACGCCCTGTCCTTCTTCCTTATTTTCCACGTGCGTGTCGGGCGAGGGCGTTTCCTTGTCTGCGTAATCTTCGCCTTCGTAGACGAGCTTGTCTATCGAGTACGGGCAATGATATCGCATTTTGCGTTCGTAGTTTTCCTCTTCCCTTCTGGATGCCGTAATAACAGCACCGAGTTCATCGTCAACTTCAACTTCGCTGACTTCGCCATTTGCAAATCTGTATTTAATTTTCATAATTGACTCCTTCCCCGTCGAAGAGGTGCAATAATCGGAAAGCGGAAATAAAAAAGGCTTGGACACCCAGTTGAGTACCCAAGCCCAGACAGCCTCGAAATGGCGTGAAAAAACAAGGGTACACACATAACCCTCTAACCCCTTGTCCAAGGTATGGAGCTATGTCATATCCGCTTGCCTCTTAATGCATATCGAGACGAGATATATTATTCGATTTCTTCCCTTTCAAAGGGAATTATATTTTATGAGAGATTTCGCTTTTGTCAATTCCTTGCTGCCACTTTTTTTCGTGGAATTTGGATGAAGTTGCGAAATCGCATCACCAAGAATTATTTTGCCTTTCTGCTTACAAAGGCATTTTAACACAAAAATTAAAGGTCGCAACAGACACTTCATGTCCGTTACAACCTTCTAAAACTTTCGTAGAAAATATGTAAATTGAACAGGAAATTGCCCTTCAAATAGTATTGTATGCACGATAATTTATTTTATTTCCGTTTTTTGACAATATAATTTTTAATTCGATAATTTTTGCAGACATTTTATGTCGGTTTCCTTTGTAAAAATCTAAAAAATTTTTTTAATAAAACTTTATGGCTTTTAATTTTTTGCACGAAAAAAAGGGCCATAACAGATTTTAATTTCTGTTATGACCCAGGTTCGGTGCCACTTATTCAATTGATTGAGGTTAATATTATTGTAGTCCACTTTTTTTCGATTGTCAACAGGTTTTTGAAATTTTTTTTTGATTTTCTAAAAATTTTTTTCAAAAAGTTGACAAAGAAAAATGTACTATATTACGCATAAATCGCTGAATCCCTTACAAATAAAGGCTTTCAGCGATTTTAACTATTTTTCATATATAACTATTACTCACATAATTAAATTGAAAATTTCTGACATAATACTAAGAAATAAATACTAAATTTAAACCTTTTATTCCTAACATAATAAAATTATTTATGCCATTTATATAGTTTAGATAATAAAAATTTTTGCCCAAGGTAAGTTATTTTAATTGAATTTTTTTCGCCAAGCTCTAAATATGCCTTTCCTTTATCTAAAATGTTAAACTTTTGATTTTCAATCCCGATATATTCTGCAAGTCCATTTTCACGAATTAATCGCCACAAATCAGATTCTGTAATATAATCCTTTGAGGTAGAAAATGAAATTTTATAAACAAAGTTAATAGCATCTGCAAATTGACTACGATTAAGGGATTTTCTAAATAAAGGAACTTTAGAAATCCAATCTTCATCCTCTATCTCAACAATGGGATTCTCACAATCCACGTCCTCTACTTGATATGACGCTGGGTAAATTATCCCAACTTTCGCAAAGCTCTTTATTGCTCGATTAGAATATGGCTTGAACGACAATAACTCTTTTTGTAGAAATTCATGCATCCAAAGCGGAATTTTTTCTTCACTCAAGCACAAAACAAACAAATCATCCCATAAATCCGATAAATCTTGTTCGGAAATACGCCCATCCTGCCCTTCTTTATATGCTTGATATACTTGCAACGCCTCCTTATACTTACCGCGTTCAAGTAAAAACTTCAAATAATCCAATGCAACAATTTTTTCATGTTTTTCAATTAAAGATTCGTAAAAAACGGCTTTAATCGTTTTATTTTCACACAAGAATTTTAACAGATCATTGCTGTTCTCTTCATCATTTTCTATAATAAGCCGAAAAACCAACATTGCCCTACTTTTATATGTAGGATGGTCAAAAGCATCTTCTTTTACTTCTTTCAAAATTTCAAAAGGAAATGTTTTCCACAGCCAACGAAGATACTTAAATGCTCTTGACGGCTCAATATTATAAGCATCAAGAATAATTTTAGGGAGGGTTTCGTCGCTATTGCTTTCATAATGCTTTGCTAAACCAGGGAAATGGTCTATCAATGCCTGTGCAAAATCCCACGACTCCCAACTTTCATCAAAATATTTCCATATACCGTCTGTTGGCTTGGTACGTTTTGGTTCTGCGACCGAAAAAGACAACATGAATGAAACACCGCTATCATCATTCAAATCGGTCTCCTCATCATCTTCGTCAAAGTCGCTGTCCTCAAGGAAGTCTTCTTCGACGTCCTCATCTTCGTCGTCGTCAAAATCCTCGGATTCATAATCTTCATCAAGAGTCGAAGTATATGGCTCTTTTTCCATTGCTTTTCTCAATATCTCATCATTTTCAAGAATATCGTAGTCGGTAATTTTTCCATCCAAATCGATATCCTCATAAATCAATTTTTTCCAGTCGTCTTTCATCCTTTTCTACCATTAAGAATCTGCGTAATTTTTCCAAAAATAAAATCTTTTGTAAGGGGTTCGTTGTAATTCCAATCAATTAAATCTATTCCGTGCAACTCACATAATCTGCGTTTTTTTGCATCTCTTTCCTTTCTATCCTTCAAGCCCTCTTCGCCGCCAAAAATATCGACAGAACTAAAGTGCTGCACCCCTTGGTATTCGATTGCTATTGACAGAGAGGGAATAAAAATATCGAGCGATTGTAAATCAAGCCAATCTTCGTGGTGTTGATAAATTGCATCTGGATAAATGGAGGAAACCAAAGCATACGCTTGTTGTTCCGATTTCCATTTCCCACCTGCCTTCCCCTGCTTAATTACTTCTTCGTAGATTTTATTTCGTTTAGGGCGAATGCTCTCTCTATACTCACGAATTATATCAGTCCCCTGCCTATTGACAATAAAATGGTCTTTTGAAACACTACTGTCAACAACATCATATAACGCCATCATTTCTTTGAGCAAGGGTGCAACGGCAAACCTTGTATTTGCCATTGTGATAAACTCATTTATTTCTATTCCATACTCGCATAAACACTCGATTATATCAAGATTATCGGTCGGTAATTCAAGCTCCCATATTAAACCGTCAACCTGCCTTGCAACACCATATTCTGTTGCAATAAACATATTTATATCCCCTTGTTTACCATTGGGGAAGGTAAATAACCCTTTCATTTTTTTGGGCCAATCCGGTGTACGAGTGCGCCAAGGTGGATTATTTCGTGCATACTCCATCGTTTCTATAAGCTGTTTCCTTACAGCCTTATACGTGGCGGCATATGTTTTTAAATTGTATTTTTTTAATACGCTTTCAAGGAACTTCTTTCTTACAACTGCCTTGTCGTTATATTCCTTTTCTCGTTGAGCAACGTTCCTTTTTTTGCAAATCGGGCATAAGTTATCAATGGACTCGTCTGATAAAGTCAATTGATGTGGGGTCGCTTTGAATTTATGGTTTTGGGCGCATTCCCAAAGAACCATATGACCATAATTCCAAGAGAGATCTTCAAGCGTTATCGAATTGTCCTTGGAATACATTTCTAATAATTTTTCACGCTTATATGCTCTACACCAGTCCGCCAAGGAACACATCAAATCCGCTTGCGTGTATGTTTTGCCGTTGTATGCATAACATTTCTCGCCCTTACGATTACAATAGACAAAAAATTTATAATCGAAATCATAAGGACGCGCATAAAAACTAACTTCCCTAAGTAAAAGGTCCTTCTCAAAATTATGGTAGATAAGAATATCGTGGTTAAACCTGTTTTTCTTATATAAGATTAAAACGCAATCCTTACAATCGGAAGGTTCTATAATCCTTTCCTCATCCGCATAAGTATAACACGGATAGCCATTTTCTCTTCTTTTTGGCGGAAAGAAAAATTGAAAAGAATGAACATCTTTCACTTCAATCTGGCATACGTTTGGTATTTTCAATGAGAAGTCGTACACTCCATCAACGGGATTATTCCCGCGTTTTTTATGCTCGGAAGTGTATATTACCCCCTCCCAAGAAAAGACAAGCGGTGTAACTCCATATTTTTGTTTATACTCTGCTATAAGTTTCTTATCACGAATCATATTTATAATTCTATATCATATTTTTTTGCGATTTCACGGACTTCGTCCATACGTTTCCCCATTACCATTCGTATAAGGAACTTTAATCTACGGTCTTTCTCTGTATTGCCAAACTTCGCGGGTGATTTTTCAATTACATCATCGCAAAGGTCGGGCGATAATTGCAGCGAAAGGCACATAGCCACAATATTATTGATGGTCGTCTTTGTTTCCCCGTTGATAATACGTTCAACCGTTTTTTCGCTTACCAACATATCTTCCGCAAGTTCTTTATTGGTCATACCCCGCCATTTTTTTAAGGCTTCTACTGTTCCCTTAAAATCTCTGGGCAAGGACATATACACCTCATACTCTTCTTTTAAGGTCTTATCAAGAATAGCAATCTGTCTGTCAGGGGGTGAGTTTTCATAGCCGCCACGAAAGCCTATGGAAAAATCATATGGCGATTCGCTATCACGATTAAGAACACAAATCGAATAATACTGTTCATTATATTTCGTAGTATCACGAAAATCAATCTCGAAGGTTAAACAGCATTCGTCCATATGTAAACGAGCATACCGTGTAAGTGTTGAGTACCCGTTTTTATCCTTTTCGACATACTTTGGCGTGTTAAGCACCATATGCGAATCGACAAAAGTATATCGACCAGTTCCCAGGCGTTTATACAACTCTTGATCGCACGCCATCGCAATCATCATTTCGTCTTCCGAAATGCTATATGTTTGCTTTCTGCCAAGAATACCTTTTTTTGAAGCACGGTGCGGTTTTACATAGTGACCATCAACATAAATCAATGCGCCGATTGCTTCCTCGTAACCTGCATCAACCATACGTTTTTTCGCAACCGATTTAGGAACATTGTAGAAATCCGCAACCTGGCAAATAACCTCTTCGATTACGTCGATTATATCAGAATAACCCGTTTCCAAAAGCGTATTTTTTATAAATTCATCCACCTTTTTTGTGAATGCGGGTTTGGGCATAATTATTCTGGGGGCAATTTCCGTGGCGTGGTATTCCATAAAAGATGCCTCCGACTTTCTTTCAACACCTTTTATATCACCAGTAATTTCGCATTGAATATGTGTCAATTCTTCGTCGCACAAACGACGAAATTCAAATGCCTTGTTGTGGAGTGCATAATGCGTACATTCATGGGCAAGCGTTATATTTTCGCTTCGGCACGAGTTCAACAGCAATGCATTTTTATCGATTAGGACAGTTTTGGGGTCTACCCATCCCTTTCGCATTTTCCCTTTCTTTCGATCGTAAATCTCCGCAAGTGCCTCGCGGAAATAAATTCGACCAAAAACCGAACCGTCCTCCGTTATAGAACAGCGATGAACTTTCAACTCCATACTCTTGGCAAGCTCATATGCATTCACGGGGCCGTCAATTTCCAACGCTTCGGGATAATAATGCTTTAAGATACGTAATGCAAATTCGTCCAAACGTTCTGGCGGAATAAACGGAACAAGGTGGTCGGTCATTGCGTAGGTTAATTTTTGTTTTCTGTCAAATTCCTCTATTTTCTCTATTTTGAAATCTGACAGCCTTTTGGAAATATCGCCCGCACAAGATAACCTAAACCAGAAGTCTTGTGAAACTTCCTCTATGTCGTATCGAGTATGTCCTTTCGCTATAATCGTCGCAACGACAATAGGATAAAACCGAATACGCATTGACTGCTCATCGACATCCTCCGCATTAACGTGTTTAATGTCAACGTCGTAAAACTCGCTGCCGAAAATGCTATGTACTCGGTCTGTTTCTTCTATGCGGAAAAAATCACGATGTTTCCAATAATAACTCTCAACACCCTTGTATATTTCGTTATAGAAATTGTCTTTGATAAATTCTGCGAACGAACCCTGTTTCAATATTTAATCCCCTTATCTATAAATTTGTCCCCTTTTATGCCATAATTTTTTTAATTAATTTGTCCATACGAGCATCAACTTCTTGATCTTCCAGTCCTCCAACAAACGGGACTCTTAATACTTCTAACGGTATGTGCTTTGTAGGGTCAGCATCATCAAACATAATATCGTATATAACTTCTCGTTTATCCATATCCTCATCTCTATATAAAGGATAAATTAGAAAAAGTTTCTTTGCTTTACGCTTTACAGCATAAACAGCCATTTGCTTCATATCATTGTCGCTTATCCCCAATTTATCTACAAAATTATTAATTTTGTCAAAGCGATCAATTTCTTTATATTTTGTATCAAGAACAATTACCGCATCCTCCGTCTCAACCATTATATCTTCTTTTAAGCGGAAAGCACGCCCTTTGTACTCACCATCTACCAGAAGATTTGCGAGATATTGGTCACTTGTCTGACAACGAACTTTAGCAAACTCCGCCATTTTATCTTTTAAATATCCACCAATGAATCCTTCGAATAATAATTCCGTTGGAAAGAGAAAGCAAAAAGATTTACTTGTTCCCACATCGTTTGTGCTTGTTCGATTTAAAAGGAACATTTTACTCATACTTAACAACATTGAATATTTACTGTGCAATTTACTCAATCGTATTTTATCGCAATCAGCAGGAAGTACATTTTCATCAGTAACCTCACCAAATCGCACCATCAGGTTGCGTAATAAATCCTTGCTTTTCCTCTCGGATGTCAAACTATATAACAATTTGCAGGTTGATTTAAGAATACGATTAACCTTATTATCGAAAACAAAATTCGAATATTGGTAGGGTATTTTATTCCAGTTGCCATTAGGAAATTGTCTTCCAATATACGATTTAAAATCGATACACCCTTTAACTACCTCCCCTATCTCGTATTCCTCTTCATATTGGCGAAAAGGAGCGCGGTCAAGAGCTTGTTTTACGTAATGTGAATAAATAGCAACAAGGAGTTCGAATAGATTATTCGTATTTGATAAAGAACTTGTGATATTTATAAATGGAAATTCATATTTATCGCAATAGTTTAACCATACAACAAGATTATGTACTAAATCTTCTGTATCCCAATCCTCATATTCATCATCATCTGCATCTAATTTATAAGTTTTGGGGAAGATATTTAGAGTCCCCCCTTCAAAACAAATCGTCCCTATATAATTTTGGGTTTTTATTCCGTCTCTAACATCAAAGTCAATAAATTGTTGCGAACTGGTAATTACGCCATCTGTATAAAATACGGAGCGTTCTTTCCAATTTGCCTGCAAAAAGCTCTCCAACTTTTCTAAAGCATAATCGGATTGCCATGAAGACGGTAATTTCGATTTTTTAATTTTTTGGAACTCTATGCAATTTCTCATTCTTTTGCCTTTACTCTTATCCTACCAATGTGGACTTTGTCGATTTCGTATTTTGTGTCTTTTAAGCAATCCAATGCCTTTTTTACTTTGTTTTCATCATCGTAGAAATACTCGTACAAAAGTGGAATGATGTTTTCATTCATTAGGTCAGATAATTCATTTTCACTTTTTCCAATGAAGAAAGCGTGTCCAATCAGTAAATCCGTACTTTTTAATTCTTGTTTAATATATCCGTTCAATGTTTCTAAAACAGCACGCATTTTACCGTCAGAAATCATATCTGCACGGGGAGCCTTTTCAATAAATGAAATACGACGTCTTAAAGCTGTATCAATCAATGATATTGACTTATCCGCTGAATTCATTGTACCTATAATATAAAGATTATTAGGTACAGCAAACGGCTCACCCGAAGGCAATGTTACGCTTACCGCATTTAACTCTCCCCAGCGCTTGTCTTCTTCAATAAGTGTGATTAATTCCCCAAATACTTTTGAAATATTTGCACGATTGATCTCGTCTATAATGATTACGTAGTTCTTATCGGGGTTGAGCATTGCTCGTTGCGCAATAGTCTTAAATACCCCATCCACAACATGAAATTTCATCTCACCCGAAGAAGTGTCAGGTCTTAAGCCTTGGATAAAATCCTCATACCCATAGCTTTGATGGAAGGTCGTAAAGACAATTTGCCCCGTTGAAATATAATTTTTATACTCTTGCATAAGAGCCTTTCTTTCAGACTCTGTTTTTTGTGTCTCATTTACAGCACGGTTCTCTATAACAGCGAGTGCATATTCCGCTGTCGCATATGTTTTTCCCGTACCAGGTGCCCCATAAAGTATTTGATTCAATGGATGAATTTTATTTTTTCTCGGTTCTCTATCTATCATTTTACTTTCTCGCGTCTCTTGGTCTTTAGCTGCTGTTTCTACTTCGTCATCGAGTATTTTAAGTTCTCTTATCAACGAATAAAGGAATATAATATTTTCACTTTCCTCTATTTCCACACAAGTCGTTCTCAATGCCTCGTTTACAGGCAGTTTAGCGTTATTATTTGTTAATTTTATCCATTCAACTTCACGGTAATGAGCATAAGTCTTTGTTTCATCAAACTTATAGTCCCCTTTTAATATTGCAATACCCAATATCGTTTGACCGTCCATAGCAACAAAATATGTATTTTCTTTCACTGCGGCATAAAAACTGGAAATTTCACCATATTTTCTCGATGCGGTTTTTTTGTCATATGATGGACAATTTGTTAACAGTTGATCAATAATAACATCTTTCTGTAATTCCTTCTTCTTTGAGTCATTACAATAACTATCTAACGAACCTAAAAAATTCCAACCGACAGCCACGCAATTGTTTGTTTTCCATTCATTAAATAAACTCCCGTGATCGCCTGTTCCAATGCGCAAAAACGATTTTATTTCGCCGACATAATCGTGGATTATTTTAGAAAATACTGCATGAGTAATATCGCATTGTTTTACAAATAAAGCAATCTGCCCCATTCTTATAAAAGTCTCGTCATTTGGAACAATGTTCAAATTATGTAATATATGCTGTTGCCAATCCAAGCTATAAAATACGGGGAATAACTGAGGAAAAAGCATATGGTAATACTTTAAGACCCATTGATACTTTATATATTTTGGAATACAACCAAGGAGTTGATTATAAAGAGCAAGATAATCTTCAAGTGAATTTAAGTTCGTATTGTTCTCAATAATATTTGCGCCATTGACAAGCGCATCACGTATCTCTTGTCCCAACGCAATTGCCTCGGATACAGACAAATTTACCGCCTTTTGTCCGGTTCCTGTAACCCACGATTGTTTTTCCGAGTGAAAAAATAATAAAAATTTATACGCAGAACCACCATCAATACTACCAAAAAGGTCTTTATACCGAGGGTGCTTTTCCAAAATATAGCAAAGATTTTCTTTATTTGAATCCCCACTATAAAACAGGGTCTGTAAAATATCACTTCCAGTTAGTTTCGAGATTTGTTCGGGGGAAAATTTTGCCCTGAAGTCAATGTAAAGTTGTTCCGCTTCTTGGTCTACTAACTTATACTCTTCCGCTTTTTTCTTAAACCAATCGGGAGTAAGAAATATATGTTCATCAAATATTGTGTGGTTTGTGTCAACAAATGGTACCCTAATCATCGTATTATCCTCAACAGTTTGTTTATCAATGCATTGCGCGATATAATCAAAAAGCAACTCCCCTAATCGGGTATCTTTTATATAGAAATAGGTTGCGACTAATCGAACCACTGTTCTAAAAGAAGAAAAAGCGCCAAATTCGATAGGACTCATATAGCCATCAAAAAATGTCTCCTCCACCTTTTTTATACCAAAACAGTGTTCAAATAACGGTTTTATTTTTTTAGGCTCAAAAGTTCGAATTATTTCAATTTTAGGAAAAATCTCAAAAATCCCATTGTTAATGTCGCAAAGGTAACGATAGAAAGGCTCATTTTTCTTGGGTGAACCACCCATTATTGGAGCCATACTAATTTTAGGTCCATTTACAGCCATATACTGTATGAAATCCGCATGAGAATCATCGTTATATAATATCGTCTTTCTTTCGCCAAAATAGAAAATTGGTGTGTCGTTAAGGCAGTTAAATAAACTACTTAAATAAACGGCTCCGCTATCAATCTTGACTCTATTGATTGGAATGTCACTATTCGGTAAGTATTCTCGTTCATGAACTATTTGAGAAACCAAATCGTTGGTTAACTCTTCATACGATTCCAAAGGAGATAAATACTCATAGCATTCTGTACTCGTTATGAATCGTTCTCGTTTAGGAATATTAAGCTCCATCATCTTTGAAAAAACAATACACAAAAGCACAACTGGTTTAAGTGGGATTTGTTCGCGCCCTGTTGTATTTCTTTTTGTCATAATTTCTAAGACAAATTCGCTATAATCTATAAACCCGTGTTTGTACATAAGAGCCGAATCGCTCAAATCCGCATTTGAATCGATTATTCCTACATTTCTCGCAAAAGTAGAACGAGAACTTGCATTATCATCATCTGGATAATACTTAGATAATGCTACCCCGTCAACATTGTCGTTTGTTTTTTTAATTTTAAGAACAACGTCAATAAATTCATCGACGAATCCTTTGGATACATAGAATCTATTATCTATGTACCACGCATAACGATAATCTCTCATTTTTTCATCCCAAAGGTACTATTTTCAATATTTGCTTAATTAAAGCCTTTAACACTGGAACTGCTATAGAATTCCCTGATTGACGATAAATAATTCTATCCTCATTTACAATCTTAAAATCGACAAATCCCATTAATCTTAAGCATTCTGCTGGGGTTAATTTTCTTGCAACAGCATCTTCCCCTTCATATTTTCCAACATAGATATTTGGATTATTATAGTGCGATGCTTTGGGTTTCTCTATCCTAAAATCACCCGACCAATTGATCTGTTGCACAGCGGTTTGACATCCTATGATATCACGATTGACGCGAGCTTTTCCTTGATTTCGCTCCCATTCGGTTACCCATTTAAATCCTTTCTCCGGTAAATAATATTCATCACTCACATTTGAATCTAAATAGTCGGTTGCTTTTTTTGTGAGTTCCATTTTTTCTGGGAACTCAAAGGAAGAAATTCCTAACTCCTTATTTATTCCTACGACAAAGATTCGCTTGCGCATCTGCGGAAGGTCATAAAATTGAGCATCCAAAACCTTATAAAAAATATCATAATTAAGCGAATCAAATACATCCCGAATTGTATTCCAAGTACGCCCACCATCATGGCTCAACAATCCTCTTACATTTTCATAAATAAAAACTTTAGGTTTGATTTCGCTTACTAAACGTGCGTATTCATAAAACAAAGTACCTCGTGTGTCTTCTAACCCTCTTTTTTTTCCATAGGTAGAAAAGCTCTGACAAGGACTTCCGCCAACAAACAGGTCTACTTGTCCAGAATACTCTGTCCCGTCTAAAAAGCGAACATCCTCATACCAATTATTCTCAGAAATATCATAGTTAGCAAAATAAGATTTCTTTACGTAATTGATTTTTCCAGTTCTCTCGTATAATTCAGCCACAATTTCACGAACTGTTTTTCCTGTGTTCTTTTTCTCTTCTTCAATAATAGCCAAAAGTTCTTCTTGGCTTTCTTTTAAATATCTCTCTCCATTATCGCAGGCAAAAAGAATTTTATGTTCAATATTTAATTGCTTAAACGCTTGCTCAACCGCTCCAATGCCACTAAAGGCTGTTGCCAATTTTATCATTTCGTCTCCTCAAACTTTATTCCTTTACTCTCACAAAAAGCTTCAAATTTTTTTTCTGAAATAAACTGTGGTTCTATTCCTTGCGTTTCCCATCTTGCAACAGTAACCAAGGAAACTCCAATTTCCTTTGCCAGGTCTTTTTGACTTAAAAACAACTTTGCTCTTGCAATTTTAACTTTTTCTGCAAA
>JAZURO010000170.1:0-4197 GCA_045606265.1 Eubacteriales bacterium | reverse complement strand
AACTCCTACGGAGTGATTTTCTATAATTTACTTACTTTCTTCGTAGCCATAAGTTGTAAACTAAACTTATAATTTGTGCAAAATAATATCTTTTGTGCAAATAATGTGTCTATTAACAAAGCAGCAAATCACAGATTTTTGAGGCGCCTGTTAAAATGCCTCAAAAATCGTTATGTGTTGCAACGCAACACGATTTGCGCAGAGTTTTGCTGCGAAGCGCTATAAAAAGTTTTTGCGCCACTTTTTTCAAAAAGTGGCAAAACCCAATCTTTGTAACTTTTCTCGAAAAAGAACAAGAAAGTTCTTCTTTGTAACTTTTTTCAAAAAAAATAAAACCTTTACAAAACGGACAATATATGATATAATTAAATTGGAAAACCATCTAAATCTACAATTGAAAGGAAAACTACAATGGAAATCAAAGACATTCTCTCAAAGGTTGACCACACGTTGCTTGCTCAGGGAGCGACCTGGTCTGAAATCAAAGCAATTTGTGATGACGGTATGAAATATCAGACGGCATCCGTTTGCATTCCCGCATCATACGTTAAGCAGGCAAAGGATTACTGTGGCGACAAGCTTGCAATCTGCACCGTAATCGGCTTTCCCAACGGATACAGCACAACCGCAACAAAGGTTTTTGAAACTGCTGACGCAGTAGCAAACGGCGCTGACGAGATTGATATGGTAATCAATATCGGTTGGCTCAAGGACAAAAAATATGACGAGCTTCTTGCAGAAATCAATGCAATAAAAGATGCTTGCTCGGGCAAAGTATTAAAGGTTATTATTGAAACTTGCCTTCTTACAGACGACGAAAAGGTTAAAATGACCGAGATCGTATCAGAAAGCCGTGCCGACTACATCAAGACAAGCACCGGATTTTCAACAGCGGGCGCAACACGTCACGACGTTGAGATTTTTGCTTCTCACGTAACAAACGGAACACTCATCAAGGCGGCGGGCGGTATTGCTTCTATTGCAGATGCCGAGGATTTCATAAACCTTGGTGCAAGCCGTCTTGGAACATCAAGAATTGTAAAAATAGTAAAGACAGGAGAACAAAATAATGGCGACAGCTCATATTAAAGCGGAAATAGGTGATTTCGGTAAGACCGTGCTTATGCCCGGCGACCCTCTTCGTGCAAAATTTATAGCGGAAACTTTCCTTGAAAATCCCGTACTTGTAAACAACGTGCGCGGTGTTCAGGGCTATACAGGAACATATAAGGGAGTAAAAATCTCGGTTATGGCAAGCGGTATGGGTATGCCCTCTATCGGTATCTACTCATTTGAGCTTTATAACTTCTTCGGCGTTGAGAATATTATGCGTATCGGCTCTGCGGGAGCGCTTACAAGTGATATTCAGCTCCGTGATATAGTTATGGGTATGGGTGCTTGCACAAACTCAAATTTCGTATGCAACTTTAATCTTCCCGGCACTTATGCGCCGATTTGCGACTTTACAATGCTTCGCAAATGCGTTGAAACAGCAGAGGAATTGAACCTTAAATATAAGGTTGGCAACATTTTGTCATCCGATACATTCTACCGTGATGCTCCCCTCCGTGAAAACGGCGGACTCCCCGACTGCGAATGGGGCGAAAAGATGGGCGTTATGGCAGTTGAAATGGAAGCTGCGGCTCTCTATATGAACGCAGCCCGTTACGGCAAACGAGCGCTTGCAATCTGCACGATTTCCGATAACCTTATCGAGCATACGGGCTGCACTGCAGAGGAAAGACAGAATTCCTTTACCGATATGATGACTCTCGCTCTTGAAACTGCGGTTAAGTTGGAATCACTTTAATAATTTACTTGAAAATTCATAAAACAATTTACAAAATTAATTCCAAAATTTGCCCTCCCCTGAGGGGAAGGCTGATTATTTTATAGCAAAAGGAAAAAACAAATGAAAAAAAGAGTATTTTTAATTGTTCTTGACTCGTGTGGGGCTGGAGAAATGCCCGACTGCGCAAGCTTTGGCGACCACGATTGCCACACGATAAAGAGAATTTCAACGTCCGATAAGTTTTCCTGCGAAAATTTATGGAAAATGGGTATCGGAAATATAGACGGTCTCGAATTTCTTGGCAAAAATGAAAATCCCACTGCAAGAGTGGCTCGCCTCGCCGAGCGTTCAATGGGCAAGGATACGACTATCGGCCACTGGGAAATTGCGGGAATTGTGAGTGACACTCCCCTTCCCACCTACCCCGACGGATTCCCTCAGTCCATTCTTGACGAGTTTACCGCAAGAACGGGCAGAAAGATTATTTGTAACAAGCCATATTCGGGTACCGACGTTATCCGTGACTATGGAAACGAGCATCTCAGAACGGGCGATCTTATTGTTTATACGAGTGCTGACTCCGTTTTTCAGATTGCTGCGCACGAGAGCATAGTTCCCGTTGAACAGCTCTACGAATATTGCAGAATCGCACGTGAGATCCTTTGCGGAGAACATTCCGTGGGACGAGTAATCGCACGTCCGTTTGAGGGCGAATACCCTTTCAAAAGAACAGCAAACCGTCACGACTTTTCGCTTGAACCCTACGGACACACCGTGCTTGATGCGTTGATCGAGCAGGGTAAAACCGTTTATGCCATAGGCAAAATTTACGATATTTTTGCAGGCAAGGGCATAAGCTACAAGACCTTTACTCACTCTAATAATGAGGGTATGCAGCTCTCTCTTGATGCGCTCGACCACGATTTCGAAGGTCTTTGCTTTATAAATCTCGTGGATTTCGATATGCTTTACGGTCACCGTCAGGATATTGACGGCTACGCAAATGCTTTTGCCGAGTTCGACAGATGGCTTCCCACCTTTGTTAGTGAGATGCGTGACAACGATATTCTCATCATAACGGCGGACCACGGCTGCGACCCCGGCGACAGCCATACAGACCACACAAGAGAATACGTTCCCTGCATTATGTACGGTAAAAACATTACCCCTGCAAATCTTGGAACACGCACAACGTATTCGGATATTGCCGCAACCGTTGCAGATTATCTTGAAATTGACTACGAATGTCCCGGCAAATCAATGCTTGAAGATGAGTAAATTTGCCTTCTCCGCTGGAGAAGGCGAAGGAATATACAAACGAAAGTATAAATAAAAATTTTGTTGTTTATTTAGTAAATTAATTTTCCGAAAGGAGAAACAAAATGGCAGAAAACAAAACAACTTCTCGCACACTCGCTCTTGCTGCGATTGAGGCAATGAAAAAATCATATTCACCCTATTCCAATTTTGCGGTTGGCGCTGCGCTCCTCACAAAAGAGGGCAAGATTTACACGGGAGCGAATATTGAAAATGCATCCTATACTCCCACAATCTGCGCAGAAAGAACTGCAATTTTCAGCGCTGTCCATCAGGGTGAACGTGATTTCGAGGCAATAGCCATCGTTGGCGGACATCTTGGCGACATAAAGGGTGTGACTGCGCCCTGCGGAGTTTGCCGCCAGGTTATGAGTGAGTTCTGCTCGCCCGATTTTAAGGTTATCCTCGTTACAAATCAGAAAGGTGATTTTGAAGAAACCACCCTTGGCGAGCTTCTTCCCTACACATTTTCATTAAAGGAGAAAACATTATGAAAATAGCACTTATAGCACACGACAAAAAGAAAGACCCTATTATCGAGCTTGCAAAGGAATACAAGGACGTGCTTTCGGCTCACGACCTTTATGCAACAGGCACGACGGGAACTCTTATTATGGGCGAAACCGGACTCTGCATACATAGAATGAAATCAGGCCCGCTTGGTGGCGACCAGCAGATCGGCGCAATGCTCGCAAACGGAGAACTTGATCTTATAATTTTCTTGCGTGATCCTCTTACCGCACAGCCCCACGAGCCCGACGTCTCAGCGCTCCTGCGACTCTGCGACGTGCAGAAAATTCCGCTTGCAACAAATGCTTCCAGCGCAATCATTATGCTTGAAGCTCTTAAACAAGGTATATATTTCAAATAAAAAAGGAGCTTTCGCTCCTTTTTTTATTTGATATCGATTTGTTTTTTCTCCAGACGATGGTTTACATTTTCCTTCAGCAAGGCATACAGTACAGAAACGGCAGGGATAAACACCAGCATGCCGATGATGCCGAATAAACTGCCCCCTAGAGAAACAGCCGCCAGTACCCAGATCGCAGGAAGACCAATGGAACCGCCTACCACTTTGGGATAAATCA
>JAZURO010000169.1:0-7591 GCA_045606265.1 Eubacteriales bacterium | reverse complement strand
TTACAACCACATTTTGCTTCGCAAAAACGCAGTTTTGCTATATTATGGCAAAGTACCTAAATAAAAGAAACGCCGAATACAGGGCTGCTCGCCCCGTACCCTCGCCCGCTTTTGAAAAAGCGGGGCAAAACAACAGCTTGGTTTGTGCGAACAAACAGCTCAATAAATCAAAATTTGAAATAAAAACCCGAGAGGGAATACCTCTCGGGTTTTATTTATTATTAATCCTCGTAATAGGTCAAAATGCCGATTCTTATATAATCTTCGCCATTTTCTTCGCCCTTTGAAAAGCTGTGCGTTTCGCTTCCTTCGCCGGCGAATGTCAACGTGATTTCATAGGAATTATCTCCCACTTCCTCAATCTTATACTCGCCTTCTTCAACCGTAGTATGACCGCTTGAAAGCACACCGGGAATATGAATGGTCCTTTTAACCTTGCCAAACAAACCGAACTCATAGGTGGTTTCTATTCCGCCCATTTCGTTACTGTATTCTCCTGTCAGCACTGTTGAACAGCTGGCAAGAATTATTGAAAGCATTGCAAGTAATGAAACTACTGCCAAAATTCTGATTATTTTCTTCATAAATTTTCTCCTTTTTATTTATTATTTACATTAATGATTATATCAATTATGCTTTTTTCTGTCAATAAATTTTGGCGAATTTTTTATTTTTATCAATAATGATAATTATTACTATTTATTTTTGTTGAATTTGAATAAAAAAATCTTGACAAAGTTTATGGACAAAATTGGTATTATATGATATAATATAATGTCAAGATGTAATATGATAAATATGGTTAATAATTTACTTAATATATTATTTCTCAGAAAGGAGCAAAAATGCTTGAATTAAAAAACGTGTCTTATACCGTTCAGGATGAAAACGGTCAGGACAAAGAAATCTTAAAAAATATTAATCTTACAATAGACGAGCGCTTTGTGGCAATTACAGGCCCAAACGGCAGCGGTAAAAGTACGCTTGCAAAAATAATTGCAGGTATCTATCAGCCAACGGGCGGTCAGATTCTTTTCGACGGTGAGGATATTACAAATATGAGTATCACCGACAGAGCAAAGAGAGGCATAAGCTTTGCTTTTCAGCAGCCCGTTCGCTTTAAGGGACTTACCGTTAAGGATCTTATCACACTTGCAGCAGGCAAGCAAATAAGTGTAACTGAGGCGTGCAATTATCTTTCAGAGGTTGGGCTTTGCGCAAGGGACTATATTAACCGTGAGGTTAACGCATCTCTTTCGGGAGGCGAGCTTAAACGAATTGAAATTGCTCTTATAATTGCCCGTTCTACAAAGCTCTCCGTGTTTGACGAGCCCGAGGCGGGTATTGACCTTTGGAGCTTTAACAATCTTATTAAAGTGTTTGAAAGAATGCACGAAAAAACGCACGGTTCTATTCTTATTATCTCCCACCAGGAGAGAATTTTGAATATCGCTGACAGAATCATTGTTATTTCCGACGGTGAAATTCGTGAAAGCGGAACAAAGGATGAAATAATGCCTTCTGTTCTTGGCTCAGGTGCGCCCTGTTCGATGCTTACTGACAATATATAAGGAGGGACTGCTATGGATCAGATAAAAAAGAATTTACTTATGCAGGTGGCAGACCTTCATACCGTTCCCGAGGGTGCTTATAATATCCGTGAAAACGGAACAGCTGCGGGACGAAGAAGCACAGCAAATATCGATATTGTATCTAAAACGGACAAGCCCGGCATTGATATTATCGTAAAGCCGGGAACTAAAAATGAAAGTATTCATATTCCCGTAATAATCAGCGAAAGCGGACTTAAAGATATGGTGTATAACGATTTCTATATCGGAGAGGGCGCTGACGTTACAATTATTGCAGGCTGTGGAATTCACAACTGTGGAGATCAGGATTCCGCCCACGACGGTATTCATTCCTTCCACGTTGGAAAGGATGCACGTGTCAGATACGTTGAGCGTCACTACGGAGAAGAAGAGGGAACGGGTGAGAATATTATGAATCCCACCACCATTATTGAAATTGACGAGGGTGGCTATCTTGAAATGGAAACAACTCAGATCAAGGGTATTGATTCAACAATCAGAAACACCGAGGCAGTTGTTGGCAAGGGTGCTACACTAATAGTAAAAGAAAAGATAATGACACACGGAAAGCAGCACGCAGAAACCGTGTTCAACGTGGATCTTAACGGAGAGGGATCAAGCACGAACGTAATATCCCGTTCCGTTGCCAAGGATAATTCCACACAGACGTTTTTATCAAAAATCAACGGTAACAGCGAGTGCTACGGTCACACCGAATGTGATGCCATTATTATGGATAACGCATCAGTTCGTGCAATTCCCGAAATTACCGCAAACGATATTAACGCATCTCTTATTCACGAGGCGGCAATTGGAAAGATTGCAGGCGAACAGCTCATCAAGCTTATGACCTTGGGACTTACCGAGCAAGAGGCAGAGGAGCAAATCGTAAACGGATTTTTGAAATAAGATCCACGAATTAATAACAGAAAGGAAAATTATTATGTCAATGCTTATAGGAAACGCAATAGTAGGACAAAGCGGCGGCCCGACTGCTGTAATAAATGCAACGCTTGCCGGTGTGGTTCGCGGTGTCCTGGAGAATAATCATAACGGATGCATAAAGACGCTTTACGGAATGAGAAACGGCGTTGAGGGACTGCTGAAAGAAGATATAGTTGACCTTTCTGAATTTTTCTCTGATGGGGAGAAAATTGATATTCTTGAACAAACTCCCGCAGCGGCGCTCGGCTCTTGCCGAAAGAAGCTCCCAAAGATTGCTGAGGGTAGAGAAACGTATGAAAGATTGATTGAAATTTTCAAAAAATACGATATTAGATACTTCTTTTATATCGGTGGAAATGACTCGATGGATACCGTGGCAAAGCTCTCTGAATACACAAAAGAGTGCGATTATGAGATGAGAGTTATCGGTGTTCCCAAAACCGTAGATAACGACCTTGTAGGCACCGACCACACACCGGGATTTGCCTCGGCAGCAAAGTATATTGCTACCACAATGACTGAGATAATCCGTGACTGCGCAGTTTATACCACAAAAGCTGTTACGGTCGTTGAAATTATGGGACGTGATGCAGGTTGGCTCACGGCATCTGCGGGAATTGGAAAAGCATTTGGTGGAGAGGTTGCAGACCTTATATATCTTCCCGAAAGAGCTTTTGATAAAGACGAGTTTTTTGATGATTTGAAGGAGATTCTTGAGAGAAAACCAAACGTTGTAGTGGCGGTTTCCGAAGGAATCAGATTTGCCGACGGAACCTACGTTTGCGAGGGCTTTGGAATTGCCTCAACCGACGTTTTCGGACATAAACAGCTCTCGGGTACGGGTAAAGCACTTGAAGTGGCAATCAAGAACGAGCTTGGCTGTAAAGTACGTTCAGTCGAGCTTAATATCACGCAAAGATGCGCTTCTCATATCGCATCAAAAGTGGATATCGAAGAATCCGTGCTTGTGGGTCGCTCTGCTGTAATTGCCGCAAGCGAGGGGATTTCAAGACAGATGATGACTATTGAAAGAGTGTCAACCAAACCTTACGCAGCTGAGATTTCCCACCGTGATGTATCGGAAATTGCAAATAAGGTCAAACACGTGCCAAATGAGTTTATAAATGAAAGAGGAAATTCCGTAACCGACTTGTGCGCACAGTATCTTTTGCCTCTTATTCAAGGCGAGATAAACGTAAAATATGAAAACGGAATCCCCAAACACGTAATTATATGAAGATAAAGCAATCACTTATAAATCCCTTCGAGAATAGTGACAGCAACAAAAGGTATTATACCTATGACTATTTTTTGAAGAAGACCTATGGTGGAAAATGTGCGAAAATCCCGCTTGATGCGGGATTTTCCTGTCCGAATATGGACGGAAAATGCGGCGTGGATGGATGTGTTTATTGTTCATCCCGTGGCAGCGGAGATTTCGCTGAAAGTGCGACTCTCTCAATTTCAGAGCAGTATGAAATAACCAGAAAAAAGCTCACGTCAAAATGGAGTACCGAGAGAACTATTCCTTATTTTCAGGCACGCACCAATACCTATGCACCGCTTGAAAAAATCAAGGAAAAGTTTGAGGCGGCACTTGCTCTTGACGGTGTAGTAGCTATGAACGTGGCAACAAGAGCAGACTGCTTGCCTGATGACGTTGTTGAATACTTGTCAGACCTTGCAAACAGAATTGATTTGACGGTTGAACTCGGTTTGCAAACTGTTCACGATGAAATAGCTTCGCTTATAAACCGAGGACATACATACGCAGAATTTGTTGAAGGATATGAAAAGCTCAGACGTGCCAATCCAAAAATTCGCATTTGCGTACATATCATTTTCGGACTTCCGGGAGAGGATGATGAGATGATGATGAAAACCGCCAAGGTGGTGGGAGCGCTTCGTCCGGATATGGTGAAAATACATCTTTTGCACGTTATTAAGGGAACAAAGCTTGCCAAATGGTATGAAAGTGGGGAATATATTCCTCTTGAACGGGAGCGCTATATTGAGCTTACAGCAAACGCTTTGCAGTATTTTCATAAGGATACGGTTATTGCACGTCTCACCGGTGACGGTGTCGCCGATGATCTTTTGGCGCCCGGATGGTCACGAAAAAAGACTACGGTTATTAACGATATCGACAAATATCTTTTCACCCACGATATGTGGCAGGGGAAGAAATTTCAATAATAAAAAGGGAGAGCCGTCGGCTCTCCTTTTTGCTCGAATTGTGATATATCTTACCGTTTGCCTTCTCCGTTGGGGGAAGGCATGGATAAATCCGAATTTATCGTTAAAATTCTTATTGACAACTCCCCTAAAATATGTTAAAATGACCTCACAACCACATAAAAGTCAGGGGTGCTTATTGCTGAGATGGCGCAACAGATTGTGCTGAACCCTTAACCTGATACGGATAATGCCGGCGTAGGTAGTACTAAGAGAGGACTCTCTATAATTAACCACACGGACTTTCGTGTGGTTAATTTATTATAAGGAGGTTTTCTCAAAATGAAAGAAAACAAAAAAAGAACACAAGCGATAACCGTCAGTGCAATTATGATTGCATTTTCGGTATCCATCTCCGCAATATGTGCGGTTATGCCATTTTTGAACTTGCCCTTCGGCGGCGGATTTACAATTGCAAGTATGCTCCCCATAATTCTTGTTGCCTATATGTACGGGGTAAGATGGGGAATACTTACGGCATTTGCGTATTCGGTTATGCAAATGCTCCTTGGATTCAATACAGTCAGCGCATTTTTTATGCCCGGTGACAGCCAAATGCTTTGGTACCGTGCAGTGATCGTTTGTCTTATTGACTACGTTATCGCATATACGGTATTGGGCTTGGGCGGAGCTTTCCGCAAAAAATACAGTCCTCGCAAAGCACTTGTTCTCGGTTCAATTTTGGCAGTTTCTCTCAGATATATTGCTCATATAATTTCAGGTGCTGTGTTCTTTGGCACTTGGGCGGAGTGGTTTTTCACACAGGACGGTTTTCCAGCTTGGGGAACGAAAATTATTGAAACCTTTTCGGGTAGCGGACTTGCGATCGTTTATTCGATAATCTATAATGGAACTTATATGATTCCCGAGATCATCATCACAGCTGTTGCTGCTTGCCTTATCGTTAGAATTCCGCAAATCAAGATAAGGGATGAAATCTGAATTTGTCCTTGACTTTTTTTCGATTTTATATTATAATACAAACCGTAACCGCGCCGAACGGTCGCGCGATATGTTGCCGAAAGGTGTTATCGTGAGGAAAGTCCGGGCTTCACAGGGCAGAGTAGCTGATAACGTCAGCCGCAGGCGACTGCCGGGAAAGTGCAACAGAAATAAACCGCTTTTGCTTTGGCAAAAGTAAGGATGGAAAGGCGAGGTAAGAGCTCACCCGTTTCTATGGTAACATAGATCCGCTGTAAACCCTACTTGAAGCAACACCGCACGCAGATGTTTGCCCGACGTAACTGCAAGGTGGCACGGGAGAAATCCCGAAGCTTGCTGGTGACAGCAAGCGAAGATAGATGACCGTTTAAGACAGAACCCGGCTTATAGACGCGATTACTTCTTTTGAGTAAATTCAAAAGAAAAAAGTCCTCTCAAACGAGAGGACTTTTTTTGTTTTATTTCTTAATCGCATACAAATTCAGATCCCAGGCGGGAATATAGGGGAAGCGCCTTAAATAAAGGGAATAATCGGGGTTAAGCTCTCTAACAAGCTCGGGCAAAACGAACATATCCTCGCTTCTGTGATAAAGTGAGATAAGAAGCTTGGGTGCGTATTTTTCTATCGTTTTCGCAGAGCCGAGAAGTGCCTCTTTTTCAGAGCCCTCTACGTCATATTTTATGTAGTCAATGCTTGCGCCCATAAGCACCTCGTCAAGCGAAACAACGTTGATTTCTTTTATTTTTGAAACGATATTGCCCTTTGAAATAATGCCCGCATTTCTATTGCCGCTCGCATCAAAAAGCAGAGTGGTATTTTCGTTCCAAGCGCCGGCATTTATGCATTTTACGTTGCAATTTTCAATACCCTGTGTATATTCGGTGAGCTTGCGGAAATTTCTTGAATCGGGTTCAAGAGCTATGACACTCTTTAAGCTCGGATTGAAGAAAAGCATTTCTTTTACGGTGTCCCCGTTATATGCACCGAGGTCAACGTAACTGTTTATGTTATTACAATCAAGAAGTTCTTGATAAACCTTCGATTTTTCGCTTTCGCTGTCCCAAAGATAAGCTATATTGCCTGTGAGCTTATAGGAAATTACGTTCTTGTAAATTCGTTTTGATTCGTCATCTGCAAGGGAATTGAAAACTGCTTCAAATCTATTACGGTTTTGCTCAAAAAATTCAATGGTGAAAAGAGTTTCGCCAAAAACGGGAACGTCGGGAGCGTACATCTCACACTCCTCGCTGACCCTTCTGAAAAGAGACATCACGTCGGGAAGAGAGGATGCAAAAGAAAGCAAAATGATTGGATTTTGCCCCTCGTATTTTTCCTTTATAGCCGAGTATGAAAGAACGGTTTTTCCGTGAAAACTGTGCCCGCGTACAAAACCGTCACTTGCGAAGAAATCGGAAATATCAATGCCGTATTTTTCGCAAACTGCAATAATCTTGTCAGCACCGTTACCCATTCCGTACATCACTATCGGACGCTCACTTTTCGCAAGATAATGCCATAAATCAGTTTTTATGTTAATGTTCATATTTTTCTCCGTAGTTTGATTGATTTATTATATCATAAAATTAAACAGATTTCAAGTGCCGAGATTTCAGAAAAATTTACAAAGAAGTATCGTCTTGTTCTTTTTGGAGAAAAGTTACACAGATTGGGATATGCCACTTTTTGAAAAAAGTGGCGCAAAAACTTTTTAATGGAACTTTGTGGCAAAATCTTGCGCAAATCGTGTCAACAAGTTGACACAAAACAATTTTGAGGGCATTTTAACAGGCGCCCTCAAAATTGAGGATTTGCTACCTTACGAATAGACACATTATTTGCACAAAAGATATTATTTTGCACAAATTATAAGTTTAGT
>JAZURO010000168.1:0-35674 GCA_045606265.1 Eubacteriales bacterium | reverse complement strand
TAAAGGGTCGAGCGGTTAACCCCTTTAGGGGTTGGCTCGGCTCTCGGCTCGGCTCGTGCCTTGCACTTAAAGGGTCGAGCGGTTAACCCCTTTAGGGGTTGGCTCGGCTCTCGGCTTACACACGAACCGCCACCGCCGTCGCCATAAGATGTACCCGTACGGACATACGAATAAAATAAAAAGCAAACCCATAGGGTTTGCTACCTTCGTGCGTGTCGCGTGATACGTATGCGTATCCGTAAACACAAAACACCCCGTAGGGGTGTTCGCCCTACGGGGTGCTGTGTTCATAACCCTGAAAGGGTTATGCAGTGACGCCTGCTTTTACTGCTTCGCAGTAACGGAGCACTCTATACGGCTCTGCGTTCAAGCGACTACGGAGAAATTTAACGACTTCGTCGTTAAGCGAGAACTTAACCGCACACTCTTCGAGTGTGACCGTGGCTTCCGCTGTTGCTTTGCAACAGTCGAGCACGGCAACCCACTTATCAAGTCCTTCGGGGGATTTCTCGACTTCGTCGAGAATCCACCCGAACACCTCGTTTGCGTGTCGGCTATACTTAACTCTGCAAGAGTTAACCGCCTTGTCGAGTGCCTTCTGCGACTTGGCACTCGCCACCTTTATGGCTTCGCCATAAACTCGCTCGATAGCGACCTCGGTGGGCATATTCAATGCGTAGCATTGAGCACACAGCCACTTTTCAGGGGTCGCAAATTTGTGTGCCTCTTTAACTGCGTTAAAGAGTTTGGCAAGTTTCGCCAACTGCTCTCTCTCTACGAGAGAGAGGCTTCCGTACGGGCTATCTGGGTCGAGGTCGGCTTCAGTTCCACCTACGGTGGAAAGGTCGGCGGAAAAGAGGGTCGCTGTAAAAGCCCTTTGGGCTTTCCACTCGTACTCCACACGAGGGAGCGTTTTGTGTGTGTCCTGTTTGCGGTCGCCTATGGACTTGTCAAGTGCTTTATAGCACTTGCCGACGATTTCGTCAGCATCTTCGCCATTCGCCAAACACTCAAAGAGTGTTTGCGAAACGACCGCTTGGTGCTCTTCTCTCTGCGAAGCAGAGGAAGTCCAATCGGGCAACCATTCACGGCTCAAAAGCCATTTTTTTGCTACGGAGTAGCAAAACCACTCGTAAGGGTTCATTCCAAGACCGTAGGTCTTGCCGTCCTTCTCGACCACAACTTCTACTGCTTCGCAGTAGAAATGCTCATCGTGCCACGCATTGTCGGGGGTGTTCATACCGCCATCACGGTTGTATTTCATACAACCGAGCAGGTCGGAGTATCTCGGCGATACCCCTTTAGGGGTATGGGTCGAGGTTGCGAGAGTGGGGTTTTTCGTGTTGCCAAGACCTTCGGTCTTGCGGGTTGTGGTGGTGTTTGTACGCATATGTATGCCTTTCTCCCGTGTGTTCCGCCTCGTGTCGAGGTCGGGGCGATTGGTCGGGGGTCAACCGCCAAGAACAGTGTACCACAAACCGCCACCGCTTGTCAACACTTCGTGTTGGGGTCAAAAACCGCACCCACAACTCCCCAAAGGGGAGTTGAATAGCGATTTGTAAACAATTTGTGAACGACCCGCTTCATTCCCTTCGGGAATGAAAAAAGTTCAAAATCGGCTCGGCTCTCGCTACCCGCTGCGTAGCGTGGACGGGCATACGAGGTCGGATCATTCCCCTACGGGGGAATGGGTGCGTCAAGAAGGGGGTTATAGGGGATACTCTCCCCTATAGTCCCCTCCCTGAAAATCCGCCCCATAAAGGGGCGAGGTCGGCTCTCGGCTCGTGGCTTGACTCACGGCATACGCAAGAGGGCGAGGATCACTCCCTACGGGAGTGGCAGCTCGGGAGAGGGGGACATACAGGGGACACCCTCCCCTATTATCCCCTCCCTGATGTGTTCACCCCGTAGGGGTGGTATGGCTCGGTGTTGAGGGCAGAGGGCGAGGGAGAGGGGTCAACCCTAAAGGGTTGTAGGTGGGTTGGTGGTGGAGTGTGCGAAAACCGACCTGTTATCCCAAAGGGATAATCCGACCACCCCTCGGCACACCGCCCCAAAGGGGCGAGGAGCGATGTTATCTTTTTGGCGTTGATAACATTCGGCGTGGTGGGGTGTATTTACACGCTGGGAAAAGGGCTTTAGCCCTTACACCCCAAGTCATCCCACCCCACTCCCAAGGAATTTTTTCGACCCCTTTCTTCGGAAACCCTCCGACCAACCCGTATCAATCCATACAGAAATTTCATCCCTATATATTATATAAAGGAAGAAAACTCTCAAACTGCCTCGGCAAACCCGCCACTCTTTCGACAGCGAAAAATTCGACCCCTCCCAATTTTTCAAAACCCCTTGACAGTTGTCTAAAAGTGTGATATAATAAGCTCGGCGAATCGAAGAGAATTCTTTGAACCGTCTTTTGATCGAATAACTTAATTACCGAGAAGCCATCTTTCTCGTATTTTGAGTGTTCGTGAGAAAGACGGTTCTTTTTGTTTTCTCTGAATGTGCGACGCGTGACCACACCGCCCCGGTGGGTAAAGGGGCGTGTGGCACGCTTAGATAGTAAGCATTCTTGTACGGATATTCTTGTGGTGTGCGAGTGCATACACAGTAGGCATCCATCCTATAATGCTTCGCACTCGTGCCCGGTAGGGCAACGCTTGTTAAGTGGTGATAAAATTCAGGTTATTTTCAGGTTCCTTATATATTTTTAGAACGCTACCTCAATAACCCCGCAAAAGTCCCGATAACACAAGGGTTTTTGGCACATTTGCGAAAACCATTTTAGAACCGTTAGGTGGCTATATTTTTATGGAAAGGAAGAAGAAAATGAAAGTTAGAGTGTGTGACGCTTTGTGTGGCTCGGGCAAAACATCCGCTTGTATCAATATGATGAACGAACGAGTTGACACGAAATTCATCTTTGTCACCCAATACTTATCTGAAGTGGAACGCATTAAGTCAAAGTGCTCTTCGCGAGGGTTTGTTTCTCCTGATAGCAACGTTAAGGTCGGACTTACCAAGCTCGCCGATATTCATCAGCTAATGCGTGAGGGCAAGAATATCGCAACGACCCATTCCCTGTTTGTTAGTTATACGGAAGAGACCAAGCAGTTGATTATGGATCAGAAGTACGTTCTGGTTCTCGACGAGGTGGTCGATGTACTTTGCCCAGCGGACTTATCAAGCAGTGACCTGAAGCTTCTTATTAAAAGTAATGCGTTGACTGACGATGGAGATGGTTTCACTTGGACAGACGAAGAGTACGATGCCAACGATGAGCGATGTAAATTTAGAGAGGAAATGTTACGTGCAAAATCAAAGAACTTTTTGAGATACGATGATAACTTTTTCTTCTGGGCTATTCCGCCCGAGCTGTTTACTTGCTTCTCGGAAGCGTATGTTCTTACCTATATGTTTCATTCGCAAACGCTGAGATGTTTCTTTGATTTGTACGGAATTGAATACAAAGTCATTGGTGCGAAGAAAGTTGGTACAGATTATGCTTTTTGTGAGATTGAGGATATGGATCGCGCCAGAGAGCTTCGCGACAAAGTGCATATCTTAGAAAATGAAAAGTTGAACGCGATCGGAGACAACCGTACTTCCCTCTCGTTCTCGTGGTATCGTTCTGAGAAGTACGAGGATGAAACATCAGACATTATCCGTATCAGAAAAAACATTACCAATATATTTAAGAACATTTGGAGAGCTCCGTCCGACAAAACAATGTGGACTACGTTCAAGGACTATCGTGAGGCAATCGAGAACAAAGGCTACAAGAATTCATTTGTAACATACAACAAGCGTGCCTCGAACGATTATTGCGAAAGACAATACCTCGCGTATTGTGTAAACAACTTCCCGAGACCTTGGGAGGCAAAGTATTTTAAGGATCGTGGTGTTGAGGTCAACGGAGATACCTACGCTCTTTCCATCCTTATTCAGTGGATGTTTCGCTCGGCTATTCGTCGCGATGAAGAAATCTGGATTTATATCCCAAGCGTTAGAATGAGAACGCTGTTGAAATTATGGCTCGACAAGTTGTCGGAGGGCAACGACCTCGAACTTATCAATTATAAAACGCCTCGTAAGTCGAGAGCAAAAACTGGTGCTAAGCGCGGTCGCCCGGCAGGCACACCCAATAGAAGAAAAGGAGAATAATTATATATGAAGAATACAAAAAAGTGTGAGAACTGCATCTGGTTCGACCAGTGTGCTCAGGAGGTTACCTGCGACGATTACTATCCTGTGTCAGTTGATGAGGCAGAGGCGGAACAAATCGCAGAGTACGAGAACGATTTACAGGATAGACACGAGTATTATCAAGAGTTGGTAGAAGAACAAAATTCGTAATTAGAGGAGTGATTGAATGGAATCATATAGAATCTTAAGTATAGAAGGAAAAGACCTTTTCGGAGCTATGCAACAGGAGGGCAAAGAAAATCCTGAATATAGTATCCGCTCGGCAGACGGCAGACTCAGTCTCAAGAAGTTTACCAATGCGTTCGACTGGTCTCTCGACGCAATCAAGCTCGCCGAAGTGTACGAAAGAAAGACGCGCAGGAAAGACTTCGCGTTTAAGGCAGGAAGACATCTCTACACCAAAAATGTTATCTGCGTCACGTTCAAGTATGCATACAAAGAGTTTAATATGGCGGGAAAGAATACATATGTAAGAAACGGGTATGCGTACAGAGATTGTGTTATGGAAGACGGCGTGTATGTGAAGGACGGACGTTTAATCGCAATTCAAACGAATATTGAAGTTCAAAACCCTATCTCTCCAGAAATACTTGGAGATTACTTTACATACTCTAATGGTTATTATGAGCAGTCCGGAAACATCCCAACCATTATGGATAAGGCCGAGTTGAGAAATTACCTTTATAAATATGGTTTCAAGTGTGATGGCGTGGAATATGTGAGATACAAACGCAGTAGCGGTTCAAGTCGCGTAGGAAAATGTCTGTTCGTTAATAAACTTCTTGCCGATGAAATGGCAAAGTGGGATAAATGCGGTCTCGATATTGTTGAGGGTCAGAAGATTGATCTCGCAGCGTGGGAGGCATATATTTCCTTGCCTATGAGTTCAATTATTGATACAATCCACGTTCCGCTCGATAGCATCTTGATTATCGAAGACTACGAGAGTGTGTTCAAAGACGAAGTTGTAGCGGTAGAGATTGAAGATAATCATCTTGTATCTTCGCAGAAGACCGTTGACGTAACCAATAGTATTTGGGACGGGCAGTCGCTTATGGATAAGTCGTTGTTCGGAAAGTACGAAGATAAGGGTATGCTATTGTTAAGAAATCGCTTCTTCAAGTCGTGTTGCTTCAACACCAATATTCAGCAGTGGTTTGCGGATAACAATATTACTTCAATAGAACAACTAAATGGATTTACCCTTGCAACTGATATTTCTCAGGTAAAATTCATTACCACACCGTCGAGCATTAAGTATGTCAAGTTTGGGGATGTTAAGAGTTGGTTTGATGTCATAGACCCGATTTTCGGTGTTGTCAAGTATGAGAAACAGCCTCATCAGTTTGATGGTCGCTTGGTGCAGGCGCACTACCAATTATTTAACACTTTGCAGTTATCCTATGATGAAATGCAACGGGTATTGCAACCGTCTCTTGATTATATTGGAGCAATTCGCAGAGATCCCGCCGTATTGAGATACGAAATTCAGTATCCTTATGATGATGGTTCTGGAGAGTGGTTGTCTCTTGACTCAAAGAACGAGATTGTTTTCCGTATGCTTGGTATTAACGATAAGTTTGCTCATACAAAAATGTACTATGATTTTCGCGATGACTTAATCAAAGGAGAGATTAGAAACTTAAAACGCGGTCACGTTCTCGTAAACGGTAATTACTCTACGATTATGGGTAACGGAATGGAAATGTTGAAAGCAAGTGTTGGGATATTTGATGGTACATCATCGCTTGGCGTCGGTAACGTACATAGCAAACGCTTCGATTATAATAAAACCATTCTCTGCTCCAGATCGCCTCACGTAACCGTTGGTAATGTGTTGCTTGTCCAGAATGTAGCCAATGAGGAGTATGATACTTACTTTAATATAACGCAAGAAATTGTTTGCATTAACTCTATCGGCGAAAATATTTTGCAAAGGCTGAACGGCGCGGACTTTGATAGCGATACAATGCTAATGACTGACCACGAATTGTTGATTGACGTAGCTAAGCGAAATTATAGTCTTTTCAAGGTTCCTACTAACCTTACTACATCGGTTAAGACGGCTCGCTACTATACCCAAGATGATAAGGCAGATCTCGATGTTAAAACAAGCGTAAATAAAATCGGAGAAATTATCAACCTGTCACAACAGTTGAATAGCTTAATGTGGGATAGATTAAACCACGGAAAAAGCGTTGAGTCTTGTATGGAGTTGTATCTTGATATCTGCAAACTCGCAGTATTGTCAAATGTTGAGATCGACAGAGCTAAGCGAGAGTTTGTTATCAATAGTGCTACGGAGATCGGACTATTAAAGAAGAAATACAAGATAACAGACGACGATAGAACGGTAAAACCAATGTTTTTCAAAATGATTACTTTGGAAAATGGGTTTTCCCTCAGCGATAATGTGCGTTATAGATACTTTGATACCTCTATGGACTATTTGCAAAGAATTATCTCGCGTTTTAATTTCCGTGAGGGACGCGAGCAGAAGCGCACGATTGTTCCGTTTATGAGTATGGTCAAGGAACCTGCAAACAATGTTCGTCAAGGGTATTATTATACTCAACGAGATAAGATTATCAAGGTAATAAGAGACGCTAAAGAAGAGCGACGCAAGCTATTTGCGGACTATGATACAATGAGCAAGGAAGAAAAAGAGTTTGTATGGAAGCAAGCGGGAGAAATCAAGCAAGATTGTATCGAAGAAGTCGATAAGATGTCAAGCTGCCCTGCCACAATGTACCTAATTCTAAAGGAATTGGACAATCCTGACTTTAGAGACGTATCTCGATTCGTGTTTGAGGTACTGTTTGGTAAGCCGGACGAAGCGTTTTATACGATGATTGAGAATAGTAAAGAAGATGTGTATACGCTTGTAGACGACCCTCGAGGAGATATTACCTTCTATGGCTTCAATTTTTCTAAAGCTTCTATCCGCTTGCAAGACGAAAAAAGTGATAAAATCATCGAAATAACCGCGTAATAGTAGCGACCAAACGAGGATTTTTACAGAAAAGTTGTAAAAACCTAACGCACTTTGTGGATATGTGGTTCTAAAAAACATCCATAAAAGTGCAAAAAGCTCCGACCAATAGGACACTTTTAGACAACAATTCAGGGTGAGTTCTTAAAGAGTTTCTCTAATCTCCGTAAAGGGGTAGGAGAAACTCAGCTCTCCCCAGTATATGAAAGGAATTAAAGGATTTTATGATTATTATTACAAAGGACGAAGCTATGGCTCTCAGAGCCAAGTATGGCGACGATGCCAACATTACAATTACGAGTAGACATAAGAAGGGTGGCCGCAAGAAGTATTATGCCGCTGAGGAAAAGCGAAATATTTTCTTCCTTGAGCGATACCGTAATAAGCAAGCTCGGAAGAATGCAAAGAAAAGAGAGGCGATGACTTAAATGAATTCCCTTTACGCCCGCAGAGCGGATGAGCAGTTTGATGATTATTTCGTCCGGCTGTTTGAAAACAAAACAAAGTACGGTCTGTCTTGCCAAGATATCGCCGACATTCTAAACGCGGAAGTAGGGTCGGTTTATGGTGAGAGTAAGTGGCGTAAAGAATATGCCGCGTTTCACAGAGGTATGCAATATGCAAAGCAGAAGGCTATGCGAGGAGTAAAAAATCGCATTTTGTGCATTAGCGACACGCACGTGCCATACCAGCTACCAATTTCTACATTTTCGGATTATGTTGGTGTGACTGACATTCTCGTACTGAATGGAGACATTGCCGACTGTCAGGCAATCTCCAAATTTCCTAAAACATATAGAGTTAGCCCTATGAGCGAGCTCATCCAGACAAGACAGTACCTTATCGACCTAATGAACTATATATCGCCAAATAAGGTCGTTATCACATACGGTAACCACGATATACGCTTCCAGCAGTATCTCGCAAAGAATCTTGATACAGATCTTCTGGAGCTTATGCCGAAAACGGCGCTTGAGCTAATTGTTGTTGATGGATTTAACCATTATGACAAGGCGGTCGGAACAAAGACCTATTACGCGCCCATTCAAGATGTCATTGACGACATCGAAATCGTATATACGAACTCTTGGTTCTGTCAGATCGGCGGAACTATCTTCTGTCACCCCACCGCTTTTTCTTGCGGTATTCTCAAAACGGCAGAAAAGGCAGTTCAATACTTTAGAAACGAAGGTTATCAGTTTGACGCTCTTGTAATGGCTCATACTCACAGAGTTGGGGAGTACAAGCAAGGTAATACGGTTCTATACGAGCAGGGTTGTTGTTGCGATGTTACGAAACAACACTACGCTGACGGACGTCTAACGTCGTCACAAAAAGAGGGCTTCTTGTTCTTGTGCCAAGACGAACACGGAAATCTTGTAAGAGAACAAACTCGTTTGATAGCTCTCAACTGAGATTTAAGGAGTAAAAGGATATGAATAGACGTGAGTTTTGGGTGAAGTACGCCCAAGAAAACGGTATGTCACAGGCAAAGGCAGAGCAAATCTGCAAGTCGGTCTTCGACCTGTTGGCAGAAAGCATTGTAACAGAAGACCGCGTATATATCGCAGGACTCGGAACATTCAAGAAAAAGAAAATTAAGGCACATCGAATTAAAGATGTGAATTCTGGCGAGATGATTGAGTTGCCGGAAAAGGAAAAGATTGTGTTCGAGGTTACTGAACAAAATTAACAATTAGAAAGGAGGTTTGGTGCGATGGCAAGAAGTACGGTTTATAACCAAATTACATCACCAGAGAAAATTGCACAAATCAACTCTGAAAACAAGGCGTTGATAGATGACTTTCTTGACTATCTTGAGTCGGTAGGTCGCGCAGAGACCACCATCAAGAACTATCGTGCCGACCTCTTGATATTTTTCTGCTGGTGCCTTGACGAACTTGACAATAAGTCTTTTGTTAAGGTCACAAAGCGAGAGATTGCAAGATTTCAGAACCACGCTATGAAAGTGTGGGGCTGGTCATCCAACAGATTGAGAACGGTAAAAGCAGCGCTGTCCTCGCTCGGTAACTATATCGAGGCTATTCTGGATGAAGAATACGAAGACTTCCGTTCAATCGTTCGTAAGGTGGAGAGTCCACCCAAACAACTTGTTAGAGAGAAGACTGTATGGAGCGATGATGAGCTTGAGGCTCTTATAAATAAACTCGTAGAACGCGGCGAGTTCGAGAAGGCTTGTTTTGTCGCGCTCGGTACATACAGCGGAAGAAGAAAGTCTGAACTGTGCCGCTTTAAGGTTAGCGACTTTGACGACGATAAGTTAGTTTGCGACGGAGCACTTTACAAGAGTGAACCTATTAAAACAAAAGGTAGGGGTGGAGGTAAGTATATTCCCTGCTACACTCTGGCAAAGAAGTTCAAACCATTCTTTGATTTGTGGATGAACTACAGAAAAGAAAACGGCATCGAGAGCGAGTGGTTGTTCCCCCGCAGAGGCAATCCAGAAGAGCAACTCAATACGTCCACGGTTGATGGTTGGGTGGAAAGCTTTTCGGTACTGTCGGGTAAGGACTATTACGCACATAGCTTACGACACGCATACACAACAAGCTTGTCGAAAGCTGGTATCCCAGACAGTGTTATTCAGGCGCTTGTCGGCTGGGAGAACGCTGATATGGTTAGACTTTATGATGACACGCCCAAAGACGAACAGATTGGTGCTTATTTCAAGAATGGAGATATCGTTGCAAAAAACGAAAAATCTATTTCGGACTTGTAATTTTCTCACAAAAAGTATGTAATATCCGTGACAATTCTCAAATAAATCAAGTGTTTTTATCACTTTTCAATCATAAAAAAGTGATAATTTGGCTCTGCGGTATTACAACCGCAGACATATCGCGGATTGGAGCAGTAGGCAGCTCGTCGGGTTCATTGCCCGAAGGTCGCGGGTTCGAGTCCCGTGTCCGCAACCAATAAGGCGGTACAGCGAGCGTCGGTATCGTCGGTGAGGATGGCCTCTCACTCTCCCCTGCACACCTCTAAACTATGTGGCACACGCAGGGCTCGCCAGTTCTTATGTGGGTTCTCTGATAAGTAATCCACCCGAATATGCTGGCGTGGCTCAATTGGTAGAGCTGCTGATTTGTAATCAGCGGGTTGGGAGTTCGAGTCTCTCCGCCAGCTCCAACAAAGCAGGACTCACCAAGAATGGTGGGTCTTTTATTATTCAAAATACGTTTACGGTTGTCGGCAAAGAAACCGTGGATTTTAAGGAAGGAGATAAGTATGGTCGATAAGAAACCTAAAAAGAGTGGCAGACCAGAGGGTGGCACTATTGCCGAAAATGTAAAAATCAACGCCAGAAAACGAATTGCAATTAAAACAGACTTTGCTATGCCAAAGATCAACGTCAAAGAAGTGGATGCGACCGTACAAAAATACAGATGTTGTATGTGTGGTTCGCCATATACAACGCAAAGTGGAAATTTTCCTTCCGGCGGATCCTCTCCGTTATGGAAAGGAAACAACGGATATCTTCCGTTTTGCAAGAATTGTTGTAAAACACTAATGGACAACCTAACAGTGTTTTATAGCGGGAACGAAGAACACGCTCTTAGACATTTGTGCCAGATGTTTGACTGGTATTACTGCGTTGATGCGTCTGCGATGACCCATTCTCAAGTCCGCGCAGATGGTTCGTTGATTTGTTTGTATCCAGCAAAAGCAAACACAAGACAGGTTGCTCAAAACGGTACGACCTTCTTGGACACACTCAAAGACGAGTTCAAAGCTATGGATGATGTAAGTGCTGTAGAAATCGAGTTTCCCGATGAAGATGAAGAAGATGAGTTCGTTGTTACTCGAGCGATGATGCGGACTTGGGGACGCGGATACACGCCAGAGCAGTATCAGTATCTTGAGGAGCAATATAAGGACTGGTGCACTAAAAATGTTTGTAATACAAAGACTCAAGAGGAATTGTACAAGAATATTTCTATTGCTCAGCTAAACATTCGCATTGCGCAAATGAACGGAAACGCAAAGGCTGTGTCGGAGGCAATGGACGCGCTTCAAAAACTAATGAACTCTGCGAACATTCTGCCAAAGCAAACCGCAGACAATTTGCTCGCGGACACACAGACATTTGGTACTTTGCTCGAAAAATACGAGAAGACACGTCCTATTCCAGAACCCGCTCCAGAATGGCGCGACGTAGATGGCATAAGACGATATATGAACACTTGGTTCAGAGGCGGTCTTGGTAAGGCACTAAGACTGAGAAACGATAATGTTGCCTTGTATGAAGAGGCAACCCGAGAGATGGAGAGATATACCGTTAAAAAGCCAAGCGTCTCAGACGCGGCAGACGGTATGGGTTCTGCTATGTTTGACCAGCAGAACGATGAAGACTCGGATACGAAAGAAGAATCTTAATGGCAAACGAAATTGAAAGCCGTTACGACAGTATAATGGACGGCATCGGTGCTTGGGCGTCTTATTTTAGAGAAAACCCAAACAGGTTTGTAATAGACCACTGGGGCATAAAACTAAAGCGATTTCAAGAAATCAACTTGTGCGAGATGCTTAGCGCACCAAGTGTATTCTTCTTGGGATGTCGTGGTATTTCTAAAACTTGGTCAACCGCGCTTTTCGCAAGCGTGAAGTGTACCCTTTATCCCGGAACAAACTGTGTCGTTGTTTCTGCGACACGAAAGCAGGCAGGAGAACTGGTAGGAAAAATTGAAAAGGATTTTATGAAATATCCAATGTTTGCGCTTGAGATTGAAGATATTAAGCGCAGCCAATACGACACTACTGTCAAGTTCAGAAACGGATCTCAGATTGTTGTTGCAACGGCAGGAGAAAGTTCGAGAGGTTTGAGAGCAAACTGCTTGATTTTGGACGAGGCTCGTCTGATCAAGAAGTCTGTCATCGACGACATTCTCAAGAAAACGCTAACGACTCCAAGACAAGCCGGATATATGGAATCTGATGAGTATGCGGATATACCATTAGAGCCAAACCAGATTATCTATCTGACATCTGGATGGTATCAGAGTCACTGGTGTTACACGCTATTCAGAGACTACGCGGCAGCTATGATTTATGGCAAACCGTTCTATGCGGCGGCGCTTCCCTACCAATTGTCTATCAAAGAAAAACTGCTTGACAGAAACCAAGTCGAGTCGGATATGATGAGCTCCGATTTCAATGAGATATCTTGGATTATGGAAATGTGTGCAGAGTTTTGGTCTGGCGCAGATGGAGCAATCTATTCATATGAAGACATAGCTCCGGCTCGTAGAATAAAATATGCATTTTTCCCGTCGAAAATCGCGGGGCTGATTTCTGACAAGCGTGTTCGTATTCCCGCCAAAATGCATAATGAAATACGCATCGTATCTGCCGACATTGCACTGATGCAATCAACAGGCAAGGCTGGAAATAACGACGCTACATCGGTTATTGTAAATCAGATGTTGTTAAGCGACAAGGCGAGAAGCACCAAGAAAATTGTTTATGCAGAAAACTTCGAGGGATTACGTACGGAAGAACAAGCGCTCGAGATTAGGCGCCTGATCGCAGACTACGATGCCGATTATGCAGTTGTGGACGGACGAGGAATTGGTCTTCCTATTGTTGATGCTTTAATGGCGGATATGTATGATCCTGATACAGGAGAAACGTATTGCGCTCTTGGATGTATTAACAATGACGAGATACACAAGAGATGCAAGGTTAAAAATGCTCCAAAGAAGCTCTGGGTTGTTATGGGAAACCCCGATTTTAACAGCCAGTGTGCTCTTGGGCTAAGAGAGGAGTTTCGTCAAGGAAATATTCAGCTTCTTAACGACGAGGAAGATTTTGAGACCGACTTTAGCTCCCTGACTGGATACTCTCGATTAAGCGTAGAGGACAAGTATAGAATGAAAGCAGCGTACATCAATACAAGTTTGCTTATTCACGAGCTTATCAACCTTGAGACAGAAATAAAAGGTAATTTTGTTCGCGTAAAAGAAAAGAGCGGAATGCGCAAGGATAGATACAGCTCTCTGTCCTATAACATTTACGTGAGCAAATTGATTGAAAAAGACTATGCGACAGATAAAAATCGCAAAGATATGTCTGATTTAATAATGCAATTCAGACAACCAGAAATTAGAAAGAAACATTGAAAGGAGGTGTAGTGATGTCTGAAGAAGTAAAGAAAGTGTCTGCTGAAACGCCAGACAGGCGTTCCGAAGAAGCAAAGTATGCGGCATTGTTTGCGAGAGAACTTGCCAAGGCATTGATTTATGACCCCACCAGATCGAATACGAGAACTAACAGAACATTTACTGGTACATATTCACAAGAAAATCTATATTCGTATCTGCAAAACCCTACTCAAAACGAAAAAAACCTAAGGAACGCAAGCGAGTATATGTATAACGCAAATACGCGTTACTACAGACTGGTTCAGTATTACGCTGGTATTCCGACATACTCGTATGTTATCACTCCCTTGAATTTTGACAGAACAAAAGTAAAGCGTGAGACTTTCAGAAAGCAGTACATTAAAACCGCAAACAAGTTGGAACTTATGAATCTGCGCGAGGAAACGCGAAAGCAAATCAATATTGCGCTAAGACGCGGCGCGTTCTATGGTGTAAGATGGTTTGACTCGTCCAGTAGCTTTGTTCAACAGCTTAATCCAGATATGTGCCAAATCACATCTATTTCCGATGGTGTGTTTTTGTATAGTGTTGATATGAGCCAAATTAAAAAGGAAAATTTGGACTGCTATCCTCCTGAATTTGCAACGATGTATTCTGCGTACGAGAGTACGGGACAAAAGTGGCAACCTGTTGACGCATCCATTTCTGTGTGTGTGAAAGCAGATCCTTCTACCCCAGAATACAGTTTGCCTCCTTTCTGCGCGGTATTGCCACAACTATACGTAATCAACGACACACAGGCTTTGCAAGAGGCCTCTGATGAACTTGATAACTATAAGTTGCTTGCCGGCGAAATTCCCACGGACAAAGACGGCGTACCGATTATGACATATGGAGATATGCTCGATTACTATAAGCATATTGCAGGTAATATCGGAGACCGTGTTGGATTGGCGATTTCTCCATTCAAACTAACATCGGTTGACTTCTCTAAGTCTGCATCGGCAGATGCGGTTGACTCCACGGCAAGAGCCGTTTCAAACTTCTGGAGTGCAAGTGGTACAAACGCATTGCTCCACGGAGCCGAAAACAATACTGCTGGAGTTGCTAAGCTTGCAATCAAGTCTGACGAGATGCTTGTTTTTGGAATGCTCGATCAGTGCGAGCGTCAGATCAACAGGTATCTAAAAACCGCTATGGGCGGTACTGTTAAGTTTAAGATTTCATTTTTGCGCACAACCGTGTTCAACCTCGAGGAAATGATTAAGCATTACAAAGAGGCGATGAACTACGGCATCGGTAAGTCCTATTATATGGCTGCTCTCGATATTCCTCAGTACGATATTGAGGGACTTACATATTTGGAAAATGAAATCTTGAATGTCGATGAGATTTTGACACCGCTCAAAACGGCATCGACTCAATCCGCAGATGATGGCGGTGAAGCTGGAAGACCACTCTCCGATGAAACAGATCTCGAAGAAGAGGGTGCGTCCACGCGAGATAATGACACTAACGCCAATAGATAAGGAGTGAGTGTTATGAAAAATAATTTTATTAAGGTTGTAAACCCAGATGTAGCCAATAACTTGGTTGCTCTGGGTTTTCAATATATCAAAGAGCAAAATGTTTTTGTGTTCCCGTACAGCGATGAGATTATGGTTGTTCTCCAGCGACAATATTCGAGCCCGCAGTTCGTGACGGAAAACAAGCTCAGATTCTAAGAAAGGAGGAGAAAGATGGCAAAAAGATATACAGTAGAGTTTAACGCAAAGGTTACGCCCGTAAAGCCTTTGAATGACGAGTTCACGCTTTGTAAGTGTTATGTAATGGCACTAAATAAAAACAGGAATTTATCATTCATCAGCAAAGACGCGGCAGACGCTGCACTCCCTACTCTTTTCAACATCCCTGTCATCGGACACCTATATGTAGACGATGAAGGTAAGTACCATATGGGCGGTCACGATATGACTATTGTTCAGAATGCTGACGGTCAGTTTGAATTCAAATCAATCTGCGTACCTTATGGCGTAGTTCCGCAGCAGGACAATATTCACTACGAGGACATTCAGGAACCTAATGGCGATATTCATACCTACATTGTGTCGGACGTTATCCTCTGGACTGGAAGATTCCCCGAGTTGCACGAGGCTGTTTACAGCGAAGAGACATATTTCGGTCAGTCTATGGAAATCAACGTAAACGACTACGCGCCCCTTGAGGAAGACAAAAACTACACCAACATCCTCAGCTATACTTACTCGGCGCTATGCCTACTTGGGAAGTCTGATAACCCGGACGAGCATACCGAACCCTGCTTCCCTATGTCTCGTGTAGACCCGTATGAGTTCTCGCTTGATGATGATAAATTCTCGGAGCTGATGTCGCAACTAAAGAACGAACTCGCGTTCTGTTTCGACGGCAATGCTGGGAAGAAAGGAGAAGGTATGGAAGAAACCAAGAACACTATGTCTGAACAGACAGAGACTACAGAAGCACCTGTAGAAAACTTTGAAGGAAATACAGAAGGTGCAGTAGTTCCAGAAGCAGAAGTTCCTGCAACAGAGCCTCAGACCGAAGCTCCTGCGGAGCCTGAAGGTTCTTTTGAGAACGAGAATGAAGGAGAGCCCGCAGCTAATCCTGTTAGCGAGCCCAAGGTATTTAACGCTACATATAAGGAAAAGCGTGAAGCGCTTCATAATGCACTCCCCGAAAAGTCCGAGGTAGACGAAGAAGGTAATGTCATTCACTCTGTGTATTACTGGGTATGCGACTTCGATGATACAAACGTGTACGTTGAACGAAATGAGTGGAAGAAGGACGAGGGATACAACGACACCAAGGGTAAGTTCGCTTATACATTCAACGAAACAGACCTGTCCGCAACGATTACGGGAGAGTTTGTTGAGATGTTCGTAAAGTGGCTGACAAAAGAGGAAGTTGCACAGGTTGACGCTATGCGTAACCAGTACGAGGAGCTTATTCAGTACAAGGCATCCAGAGAAAAGACCGACCGCGAAGCAGAGTTTGATAATGCTATCGCAGAATTTGCGTATCTCGCAGATATCGACGAGTACAAGACCGTTTATGCTAACAGATATTCCTACGAGTCTATTGAGGCTCTCCAGAATGCTTGTTACATCGTAAAGGGTAAGTATTCTGTTCCTACTCCGCAGCGTAAGCCCGCTACGGAACCCGTTGTTCCTGTTGGGGACAACCTTGCTCCTGCTACACTGCACGAGCGTTTCCACGAAAGATTTGGAAAAAGATAAACAACACACCGATATTTCGGTATTAAAACAATGAAAGGTTAAGGTAATTACTATGGCAACAAAGTTCGCTATGTTCCGCGCAGATAATCTTGCTGGTACAACTCAGGGCAAGTATCTCGCTTCCGTTCGTATGGCAGAAGACCTTGCTAACGGCTCTATCGTTGTTCCCGGCGCTTACGAGGCTGGTGCACGTGAGGTAAGAGCTTGTGCAGCTCCCACTGCTGACGCAGCAATCGGCAAGATTGCAATCCTTGGTTCCGAGGAAGTAAATAAGGACGTTAAGTTTGACACTGTTGGTGCTTTCACCAACAAGGCAGGCACTATCGCAAGAGCTTACATTCTTGAGGCTGGTGACATCTTCTCCGTTTCCGCAGAAGGTTTTGTTGCAGTTCCCGAGGTAGGCGCTACTGTTAAGGTTGCTGCTGGTGCTTACAAGATGGGCACTGACGGTGATGTAACTGTTGGCGAGTGCATCGCTATTGAGCAGGACGGCGCTACCACTTGGTACGTTGTTCGCGTTTAATTTTGAGAAAAGGAGGACTATATAACTATGACACACGCAGAAATTCTTACTGTCGCTATCGACGCAGTTAAGGGTCGCACAGAAAACTTCTCTGCTAAGCAGACTTCCGACGACCTCCGTAACGCATTCATCGAGATGAATGGCGGTTCCACAAAGATTTCCCCCAAGACTTTCCATCGTGGCAATCCTCTGTTTGAGCTTGTTCAGGAGCTCATCCCTGTTGTTATCGAGGAAGGTATTCAGACAGAGACCAATCCCCTCTTCGACCTTGTTGAGTACAGAAACATCAACGAAGGTGACTCTCAGGAGTTCGACGTTGAGGGTGATGCAAACTTCGTAGTTGCATCTGCTGCTAACGGCATCCGTGACGTTCGTCGTCAGAGAATCGTTGGTGGCGATACCGTTAAGGTTAACACCGAGACAAAGACCGTTCGTGTTTACGAGAACCTTGGTAGACTGCTTGCAGGTCGTATCGACTTCAACAAGTTCGTTGACGGCGTTGCAAAGGCATTCAAGAACTATATCGCAGAGAGCGCATATGACGCAATCAACGGCTTGAGCGCGGCTACATATGGTCTTGACGAGACTTACGTAAACACTGGTTCTTACAACGAGGAAGACCTCATCGCGCTCATCGACCACGTTGAGGCTGCAACCGGTAAGACCGCGAAGATTTATGGTACTCGTACCGCTCTTCGTAAGCTCACCACTGCTGTTCAGGCAGATTCCGCTAAGGAAGACCTCTACAACATTGGTTACTACGGCAAGTTCAACGGCACGGATATGATTTGCCTCAAGCAGGCTCACAAGCCCGGCACTTCCACATTCGCGCTCAACGACAATAAGGTTTGGGTTCTCGCTGCCGACGACCAGCCTATCAAGGTTGTTAACGAAGGCGATGGCTTGCTCATCAATAGAGAGGCTACTGAGAATGCAGACCTTACTCAGGAGTATGTATATGGTCAGGGTCTTGGCGTAGCAGCTATCTGCGCAGCTAAGCTCGGCGTTTACACTCTTGCCTAATCGTTATAACGGTAAAACAAAATAAGAGAGGCGGCACCCCGCCTCTCGCTGGAATAAAAGGAGATAAATAAAATGGCAACAACTAAAACAAATACCACAACGAAAAAGAAGAATACCGTGCCCGAAGTGCTCGCAGATGTTATTGTTAGCGAGGGCGCCTGCGAAAAGCTGGATCTCAGCAAAACAACCGAGGGTCAGGTAAAGCTTGATGACTCCGTCTCCATTAACGTTAAGAGTAATGTTTTCGGAAAGCTTACCTATATTGACAAGAAAACTCAGGATGAAGTTGTGTGGCATCACTGTGGCGAAGTAAATCCTATGTCGCTCGGTATGCTGCGCAGTATGAAAGCAACGGCTATCAACTTCTTCAAAAATCAATGGGTTATTATTACAGGTTTTGCAGACGAAAATGCAGACACTTACACCACCGCAGATATCTACAAGGCGCTTATGATTGGTCAGTATTATAAAGACCTTATCGAGCCGTCCGACTATGCTGCTGTGTGCGCTTGGGAGCCCGAGGATATCAAGAAGAAAGTGTCGCTGATGTCTACTGAGGCAAAGGCAAATCTCGCAGTTGCACTGAATACTTACATTGAGAAAGGCATTCTCGACTCTCTGAAGCGTATCAAGGCCTTTGAAGAGGTGCTTGGATGTGAATTGAAGATTCCTGAATGATAAGGTGCAATTATGGCAACACCATTCACGGATATCTACGACCGTGCGATTTTTCGTTTTGCGGACTATGATTTCCTAAAACAGGATATACAGACTCGCGAGGATGTCCTTGAAAGATATTTAATCTCGGCTAAAACGGACTTTTCTCGAGTTTGTAAGATTGACCTAACTGATTGCGATATGGAGGCAAAGCAGTTTAATGCAGATCTCGACGACGAAGTTATTGAAATTCTCGCCCTCGGTATCTCTTTCTACTGGCTTTCGTATAAAGCACTTGACAGTAAGGCGCTAAAAAATGTCCTTAATAGTAAGGACTATTATTATTACAGTCCCGCTAATTTGCTTAAAGAAGTTAAAGCACTTCGAGACACTGTAAGAAGTGAGTTTCAAAGCAAAATGAGGCGGTACTCGTACAACGACAACGAACTCGAAACGCTTAAACCCTAAGAGGAGGATCGGATGGATACGATAGTTACATATTTGACCAGCCTTCAAAACAAGGTGTTTAAGCTATTGCCTATGCGAGAGGCATATGACTGCGGAGAAGATAACCATCTTTATGAATATCTTGATAATTTGCAGTGCAATTGCGAGGGGGCATTCATTTGCTACCCAGAGCTTAGTGAAAAAGGGACGCTTGTCGAGGTTCAAAACAACATTGCCTTTCTAAGAAACGGTGAAAATATCGAATTCAAGAAATGGCGTTCAACAGTGCTTCGTTCCACACGACTTATTCATTCTGTTCTTGATAGTTATCGGGAGGTGTGAGTATGGTTGTTGATTGGGCATTGTATGAAAAACTCCTTGGTATCAGCGAAGATAACGCTGATGCGCGTGATGTCGCTATAGATGGGGCGGTGAGCGTCTTTGTTGAGGGCATTGTGGACGATCCCGCATATCAAAAAGATGCAATCGTGGACGGGGAGTCCGTTCCTATTGTTGCTTCGAGGACTTCTACTACTCAATGCTCAATTAAGGCTATTCCGGGCACGGATATTCATATTGGCGATATGGTCAAGTGCCTTGATGAGGATTGGATTGTCGTTGAACTATATATTGACAAGGTTGGTATTATCAACGGCGAAATGTGGCTTTGCAACAATGAGATAAAGTTTCAAAACCATTCCCCCGCTATCAATACTCGCTTTTGCGTAGTAGACGACGGAACGTACTCCAAAAAGTCGTCTGACCCAGATGCGTTTGTTATGGCGAACACATATAAAATCTATATCAGCATTGATGATGCTACGAAGCAAATGTATGTTGATAAGAGGCTCGGCTTTGGCGAGATTTATGCGCCAGACGGGGCAAAAATCCTTGAGGTCTATAAGATCATCGGTATGGACATTAAGTCTAAAAACTATGGCGAAGGCAGCCACTTAATGGTGTTGACCGTTCAGCGCGACGTGTACAACGCCGAAACGGATAGTATACTCGATAACATTTGCGATATTTTCAAGGAAGTAGGAACAACCACAAATGCAACACCTGTTGGAAGTTGTTCTATTGGCGGAAAAGATATTGCTCGTATAGGTACTACGAGAAAGTACACCGCAACTTATACAGACGTGGAGGGGTTGTCTGTAGATGGCGCCAAGTCTGTATGGAGTGTTTCAGCTCCAAGTGGCGTCACTTATGTTGCCGACAACGACAGTTGTACGGTCAGCATCCCTCTTGATAGTCAGTTGGTAGGAACTATTATCACCATTTCTGTATCCGATGAGGGTGGTAGATATGGAAGTTTTGAAAAGAAAGTGCAGGTGATTACAGTTGGATAAGACTTTTTTAGACGCTTTGGTCGAATATCCAGTAAAGGCGTTGCAGAAAATCGGCACTGATCAGACTGTAGTCGGACTCCTAACGAATAATCCTTCTATTGATATGGATAGCGACGAAGCCGATTCGGTATTTGAAAAATACCTATTCGATTATGGCTATGTTGATAGCACGACAAGCGAGGCTGTTGCCTACATTTGTGTTGAAGCTGATCTCGCTAATATTCCCTCCCCGACTATCAAAAATATGAGATTGTATGTAAAAATTGTATGCCATAAAGAGTTTATGACTCTTGACGCATCGAAGTTCACAGGAATGATAGGTAATCGCAGAGACAACCTAACTCGTTATGTGGACAAGTTGCTTAACGGCTCAGACGTATTTGGCATTGGCAAACTCACCCTGACAGATTGCAGGGCGGCACCTGCTCCCACCGGGTTCGCTGCTCGCGAACTCGCGTACAAGGTATCTGAATTTAAGGATAAATAAAAATGCGATTAGAATATTTCGATATGCTGTCTGGCGAACCCATTTTTGTCCAAGGAATTGGGCATCTGCGCTCACCGTCAGTTAGGGATTTATGCCCTATGAGTGGAGTCGGGTATCGCACATACAATTTTTATTTGAATGTCTTATCGTGGGATAAAGGACAAATTTTACATTACGACCAGCTTATGCAATATAGAGGTACTCACAAGCTTAATCGCGATGCTTTTAACACCTTTGATATTGCTACGCTTCTTGCTCAAACGAGAGAGCTCTGCCGTGGAGTCCTCTCTTTTTTTATGCTTGAAAACTTGGTATGGGACGAAGGTCGGCGCTGCTATTTGGTTATGACCGATGACGAAGATCCAACTGTAGTTGGCGAAATAAATCGCGACAATTTCGATGAAGTACGCGATATGATGTTGCAACTCAACTTTATTGGATTAGACAAAGATGAAGCGCCCGTAACACACTCTGACGCGAAGTCAAAAGAGCTTTGGGAAAAAGTACAAGGACACCTAAAAGAACAATCAAGAAAAAATGCCAAAGAAGACAAGCCAGAGTATCGGTTGTGTAACATCATCTCAAAAGTGTGTGCTATTCATCCGAGTTACAACTTGTTGAACATCTACGATTTGACGATTTTTCAACTATACGATTCATTTTTCCAAGTGAGTTATATGAAAAGTTCAGATCTTAACGAACAGATTTTCAGCAATCACGGCGGAGATAAATTCAAGTTCGAGGATTGGCTAAAGCCGATTCTAAAAAATTTATAAAGGAGATAACAGATTATGGCTATTACAAATACTACTCAGTTTGCGAATAGATACGGCCTTAATATCGAAATCTATGCCCACACCGACACGGCAATGGCTACTCCTCTTATGGAGATTGATTTCGCTAATGTGAGTGACGTTGACCTTTCCGGTGACAGAACTTGGGCTACTGGAGGTCAAGACCATTCTAATAAGATTGGTTTCAATGATCCCCTTCAGGGCACGCTCAAGCTCTCTACTCAGATTATGACTATGGAGCTTCTCACTCTGATGGCTGGTGGTGATATTTCTACCGCCGCAACTACTGTAACATTCGCAAATACTGCTAATACAACTCCCAAGTATTACATCATCAAGGCAGAGACTGTTTGGCAGGACGCAGATGGACAGACATACAGTGAGACTCTCACATTCCACAAGGCTTGTCCTAAGCGCGCTTTCAATATCAGCTATAACGGCGAGGGCGACCCCACCAGCGTTGACGTTGAATTCGACCTGTTGCAGAATGCAGACGGTGATGTTCTCACGGTAACCAAGTCTTAATTTGGTTTCGTGGTACTTAATTGGGGATGTCGCCAATAGGTGACATCCCTTTATTTTTGCGAGGTTACAAATGGAACGAGAAATACATATAATTTCGCCTATGCCACCAAGCGTTAACCATTACACGGCCACAAAGTGCATAATTAAAAACGGCAGACCACTTAGTATTGTGTATAAGACCAAAGAGTCGGTTGCGTACCAAACAGCATTCAAGAAGACTGTGTCCGAGGCAGTAATTGATCAGCAATGGGTTACCGATCTGGCGAACCCGAGGCACTTCTATGTAGATGCAAATTTCTATATGGATAAAAAACATAAGGATTGTTCTAATTTATGGAAGTGTTTACTTGATGCGATTACTGAAACGCAGCTAATATGGCAAGACGATGATATTGTGTGCGAGAGAGTAAACAAGATTGTTTATGATGCGGAAAACCCGCGCGTGGAATTGTACATACACTACGTCGATTATATTGGAATTTTCGACAATGAGGCTCAGTTGGATATGTTTAAGACAAACAACTGCATCGGTTGTAAAAGATACAAACGAAACTGTACATTACTGAAGAACGCCCTTGACGGACGTGTTCAGCCAGAGATAGACGGGACAATTTGCGCTAAAAAGTGTTCTGTGTCTACGACAAAACAATTGCAATCCAAAATGGAAAGTGAAATACAGAATTAAAGGAGTAAAAGGATATGGCTAAGGCTAAAAAGATTACTGCGGCATCTTTGATGAACGCAATGAATGCCAATAAGGGCAACAAGGAAACTATTGTAATCGGCGAAGGAGAAAATCAAGTTGAGGTAACTATCAAGAAAAGACTGAGTCTGTTTGAAAGAGCAGATATGGTTGATTCGATTACCTCGATGGTGTGGGCTCAAGATGCGGATGGGAACGAGCATTTCGCTCCCTACCTCAGAAAGTTCGCATACAACTTTAATATTCTCAATTATTTTACAAACATTTCCCTTCCTGATGATATGAATAAAGTTTGGGAGTTTGTTGATAGCGTTGATGTCGCAAGCATTGTTATTGATGCAGTTGGAAATGGATATATCGAGAATATTATCCGCGAAGCCAACGAAGCGATTGAATATCGAAAGGCTGAGATTCTCAAGCGTTCTAAGCTTGACAACATTCTCGATTCTTTGAGTGGCGTTGCAAAATCCGTAGGGGAAAAGACCGAAAAACTCGATATGAACGGCTTACTCGATGTTATGGAAAAACACGCGCCGGAGCTTAAGGGAGAATTGGAGAAGCTTCTCCAAGCACAAATGGCAGAAGCAGCGACTGAAGTCGCGGAGACAGTTTCTGCTGGATAATTTGGCTACCGTTTCGGTAGCCTTTAAGGAGAGTACGAAATGACAATTGAAACATTTGTGTCTATTGCACAGGGTGCGGCAGGTTTGGTTACCGTTGCCCTCTTTTTTATTAAACCGTTTAGGCACTGGTTCCTCGGAATTAAAGAGCAAAAAAAGAAAGTCGAAAGTCAAGAGGCTGCCGAACACGAATCTGTAAAATGTCTGTTGCGTAGTGAGATCGTGCGTATTTATTATGCAAATCGCGCCAGACGTGCTTTGCACTCATTTGAGTACGAAAACGTGGCTATGCTCTACGCAGCGTACAAAGAAATGGGTGGTAACTCATTTGTTGACAGAATTTGGGAAGAAATGCAGGAGTGGGAGATCATTCCGTAATGTGAGGTGACTGTATGCTTTCTGAAGAATACATTCTTTCTTTAGTAAAAAAATACTCGCAAACAGCCGTCGGCAAGGCGGAAATTGCAAAACATAAAAAGGGTAAGTTTGATGCCAGAGTGGCTACAGAAAGCACACAAAAGCAATCCAAAAAACAGATGTCTCAGATCGGTGATGATATGAAGAACATCTTATTTAACAAGATTTCAAGGGTGATTAAGTCTTTCAAAATTGAGGACATTGTTGTGGGAACCCCTGTTCCGTATGGAGACCAGTATATGATCTCTATTAGTTTCAACGAAGATGCCCTTCGCAGAGAGTCCCTCGACCCAGACAGATACCCTGAAGGAATAACCAACATCGTTAAGCTATTCGTCACGGGATATGATGCTCGTGGAGCGGTTTACGGCGTATGGAAAGGTCACGGAGACGAAGAAATATGGAGTCTACGTCATCGTGATCCAAATGATTTTATGGATAAAGCTGTTGAAGAATTCAACAGCAAATATGCAAATGTGGCTCGTGCTGAGCTCACAGATGAATATAAAACTAATATTTGATAAGGAGGTGGTTAAATGGCTAACAATGCAATTGGTATTCTGTTTGAAATTAAAGGTGGAGGCGATATTAACGGCGAAACTGGTAAACGGATAAATGGTCAATTACGAAATCTCGTTGGTCAAATCAATAAGACTGATACATTAAGACTTAAGTTCCAAATCGACTCCAATCATATTAACAAGCAGATCAAACAGCTACAACAGCAATTGCAGGAACTGTCCTCCGGCGGAACCTCCTCATCTGGACGAAAAAGTTCTTCTAATACATCTAATGCCAGTCAGCAGACCAAGGCGTATCGTGCCGCGACTGCTGCGATGCGCGAGTATTATGATGCTCAACTTAAGTATGCGCGCAGATCGAGCAGGACAAGCAATCCGTCTGTCGAGTATAAAGAACTTTATACCAGTGTCGAGATGGCGAAGCAAAAAATGTCTGAATACTTTGATGTCGCCTCAGATGGATCGTTGCGTGTAAAAAATAGTATTGCCGGCATTACATCAGAGCAACGCGAGATGTTAGAAGAGCTTGCCAGAGCCAAGGCAATGAAGTATGATGCCGACATTGTGGACATTGATAATAACGCCGAACAAAAGTGGAGCAACTTGACAGCAAAAGTACACGACTACATAAACCGCGTGGAAGAGTCTGCTTCGAGAAATCATCAAGCGGCAGCTTCGCTTAAGGAACTTCGCGAGATGGCAAATAGCACTGACTATCACGGATATGACGAGTTGAAGAAGAAGCTCGCAGAGGTTCAGCAATATATTAACGAAAACGCACTGGCTACCGAAACTTGGGGTCAGAAAATGATTAAGACCTTTGGTAGCAGAGTTCGTTCCGCACTCGCAGGTATTATTACCGCAAAGATAGGTCAATTTATCAAAGAAGTTTACGATAATGTCGTAGAACTCGACGCCGCATTAACCAACTTACAGATTGCTACTGGAAAGACGCGTGAGGAAACGCAGAAACTCATAGTAAGTTATGCAGCTTTAGCTAAACAGCTCGGCGCGACAACACTGGAAGTTGCAGAAGCAGCAGACACTTGGTTGAGACAGGGATATGCCGCTCAAGAGGCTAATACTCTTATAACAAATAGTACGATGCTGGCAAAGCTTGGTCAAATGGAATCGGCGGAAGCCTCGAAGGCGTTGACAAGTGCTATGAAGGGTTACGGCGTAGAAGTCAATCGAAGCATCGGTATTGTAGATAAGTTTACGGCTGTAGATATGGAAGCGGCTGCAAGCGCTGGCGATATTGCTACAGCGATGGCGGAAACTGCGACCAGCGCTAAGATTGCCGGTGTGTCGATGGATACCTTGATTGGTTACATTGCCACTGTCAAGGAAGTTACTCAGGATGGCGCTGAAAGTGTCGGTACTTTCTACAAAACATTGTTCGCACGTATGAATAATGTCGCGGCAGGCAACTTCATTGATGAAGAAACTGGAGAAGCCCTAAACGATGTCGAAACGGTTCTTAACGGTCTTGGTATTGCTCTTCGTGATGTCAATGGAGAATTCAGAAACTCCGCAGATGTATTATCAGAAGTAGGCAATCGTTGGCAAGAGTTTGATACTGTGGAAAAGCACGCAATCGCAACAGCGATGGCGGGCACAAGACAACAGGAAAAATTCATAGTTCTTATGGAAAACTATAAGACTGCAATGAGATATGCTACAACAGCAACCGAGTCTGCCGGTACAGCATTAGAAAAATATAGTGCGTATACCGAAAGTATTGATGGTAAGATGAATAGTCTTAAAGCGACGTTTGAAGAATTCTCGATGACGATTCTAAACAGCGACCTCGTAACATTTGTCGTAGAGTTTCTACAAACCGTCTTGGAAGTTATGTCATTTGCGGATGGTTTAATTGCCAAACTTGCTATTTTGACGGCATCTATTGCCGCTCTAACATATGCGACCCACGCATTATCTGCGGCACTCGCAAAACAAAAAATAATTATTGCGGGCGGTTTCAAAAACTTCTTGCTTTACATTCAGTATGTTAAGGCAATGGCAACAAGTAATGGTGTGGCGACTGCAATGATAGACGCGCAAACCGCGGCCATTATCAGACAGTACACAACTGGACTTACGGGATTGCTCACATTCATCCCTCGTCTGATCGCCGCACTCTGGACTTGGATATCTACAAATATCAAAGCAAAGATTGCGAATGATGCTACAACTGCGTCGGCTATTAAACTCAACACTGCTATGCAGGCATTCAATATCAATCCTTGGATGGCAGCGATTACCGCAGTTGTCGCGGCTTGTGCAGCCGCTATTGCAATTGCGCAACAAGTTGATACGGCTTGGGAGGGGGCTTATGAAAGAGCAAAAGAAAATGCGGCCAAGCAAAAAGAATTAGTTGCAGAATATGAAGCTGAAATTGATTCTTTAGAGTCATTACAGCAAAAACTGGAAGATGCGCACGGAAGTCGTCAAAAATTAGCAAATATATATTCCGAGCTTAATGCAAAAGTTGCCGTTTCTGCTGGGTTACTTTCTGGCGAAGAAGAGGCTTACCAAGCGGTAAATGCTCAAATCCAAGACCAAATTAACGCAATGCGAGCTCTCAGACAAGAAGCTTTGGCTACAAAGATATCTTCCGAGAGAGCGGCCTTTGATGCGCAAAAAGCCAAACGATACGGAGGAATGCTTCAGTTAGACTGGTCGACAACTGATGCAAGCGGATCCGATATGCGTGGTATGATGAGAGGAGATACCTCTGATCTCCAAAAGATGCAGAAATATTCGGTTGGGGAGATGGACGAAGAGACTCTCATTAAACTTTTAACAGCTTATGAAGATGTCGGACAAGTTGCTGATTTGCTAAACTATGAGATTTTCTATGAGAAAATGACTCAGGAGCAGCAAGACGCTTTATTAGAGCGACTCGGTTTTACAGCAGAGTCTTGGAAAAAATATTGGGATTCTCAAGTCGCGACGGCTAACGAAGTGTTTGGGGATGTCATCAATAATGCCAATGGGACATTCGGATCGTCGTTTATGGAATCTGTTGTAGATAGACTTATTCGCGGAGGCTATACGCTCGAAGAAACAAACGAGGTTTTGACTGAACTAACTAACGGTAGTGAGGTTCTTACCGCTAAGGTAAGCGAATATTACACTGCTCTTGCTAAAGATGATGGTACAGCAGAAGGTATATATAACGAGTTGATGGCAATTTTCGATGGATATATCGAAAAATACCCAGAATTGACTAATATTTTTGCGACGCTTATTGGTTCTATACGTACTGCTGATTCCGAACAAACAGCATTTACAGTAACTCTACAGACTTTGTCAGAAATGTTAGAAGAAGCAGGTGGAGCATACGACGCATTAACAAGAGCAATGCAAGATATGCAAAACACTGGAGCACTAACCGCCGACACGATTCAAACTATTATCAACGACTTCCCCGAACTTCTTGATTATTTGGAGGAGACCGCGGAAGGTTTCGTTGTTGCGGACAATGCGATGTCCGACTTCTTGGCTGATATGCGTGCTACATACTTAGTTAACGTGACTAAAGCGCAAGAGGCATATAAGATAGCATATGAAAAATATGAGAATTCTGATAAGAAAACCGAGGAAGATCGTAAAGCAGTTGAAGCGGCTCAAGAGTCCCTACAAAATGCGATTGATAATGCGAATAACTGGTTGCGCACCGAGGCTGTTTTAACTCGCAGTACCATTTTTGAGGAATACACTAATTTGCTGAAAGAACAGCAAAACGCAATTGAAGACGAGTATGATGCTTACAAAGAGCTTTGTGAGCTGCGCAAAGACTTACTTCAAACCTATCAAGACGAGCTTGATTACAAGAAGAAACTAAAGGCTGCTCAAGACAGCGTAACACGGCTATCTACACAGTTAGCAGTTTCTCGTCTCGATACGTCTGCCGCTGGACAAGCCAGAACGCGTGAATTGCAAGCTTCTTTGCAAGACGCGGAAGACGAATTAGACGATATTACGCTGGAGCACGCCATTGAGATTTTGGAAAATCAACTCGAATCTCAGATGGTTCAATATGAGAATTTTATCCAAAATCAAATCCGTCAAATCGAACAAACCATTAAAGATGCCGTTAAGTTGTCAACTAATGAACTTGCCGCCGCCTTGGAAAAGGCTGGTGGCTCATCGGTGTCCTCTAACTCCCCGTCTGGTACAGGAACGGCTAACGACGGATCGTCTGTTTCCACAGACAACTCAAGCTATAATAGCACTGTTGGTAATGCTCAGTCTTACTTGGACACTAATAATACAATATCAGATTCTAATTACAGAGAGCCAACAGAAGAAGAAAAGATTGCCGCTGAGATAGTTCAATTTGGCGATGCGAGCGGATCTGGTATGAACGCCGGCAAATCAGGTGATAACGGTATTATAAAATGGGGCGGTCAAGAATACAAAGTTCAAAACTCTGGAACAGTGTATGACAGTTCGACTCCGCTATATAAAGCTGCTATTAACATAAAGCAGTTCAAAGACCGTCAGATTTTCGGTTATGGTGGCAAGGTGTATGGTTATCTCGATAAACATATTCAAGAAATCGAAGGCAGAACGATGAGCAAAAAAGGTTATAACAATTTCGTCAGCGCTATGAAGACCAATTATGGCTCATATCATACTGGCGGACTTGTTGGCGATATTGCTACACTTTCCACGAGCGAAGAGTTCGCTAAATTACTTAAGGGAGAGTTCGTTTCTACCCCAATGCAAATGAAACGTTTTATGGAAGAAACGCTGCCTAAAATAGCTCATTACACATCTTCTGGAGGCACAAACGAATTTAATGCTCCGCTTATCGAAATCAAATGCGAAAACGTGACAAGCGAAGCGTTACCAGAGCTCGAACGCGTGGTCGATGAGGCCGTCAAAGAAGTCAAGAGGCAGCTTGATAGCGGTATGAGCCGAGCTGGATTCAAGCGCCCAACAACAAAACGCTTAACATAATTAGACCGACAAGGTCTCCCAATAATCATTGGTAAAGGTCGCTTACACAGCGACCTTTTACCGATGTTAAAGAATTTTACACGAGCATAACACTCGTTTTAGATTAAGAAAACAGAAAGGAGAAAAGTCAATGTTCAATGCAACATATTTCACTTATGATGGTACGTCGTCGGAAACATACGGACTACAAATAGTTGACTTCGATGATGTGGCAGTTAAAGAAGCTGATGCATTCTCCCCTACTTTATCGCTACAGAAAGTCCCCGGTTCGTTGAGATTCTTTCACGGTGGCGTTGAATATGATTCCGCTCCTGCTTGTGAATTTAGTGTGCTCAGCGAGTCCGAATTATCTTTGAATCAACGTCGCGTCGTTTTATCGTGGTTGATTGGACGAAGTGTATTTAAGGATTTGAAGTTTATCGGCGGTGATAGCGAGGCATTCACCTATCGTGGCGTTTTTACCAGCGCTAAGACAATTTGGGTTAGAGGCCGTTGTCACGGTTTTCGTCTTACTCTTCAGTTTGACTCGCCGTACGCTCGTGGCAGTTCCGTGACTAAAACTGTTGGATCTGGCACACATCTTATCACGTTGCATAATCCGTCTGATATCGTAGACGCCTATACATACCCTACTGTTGTGTTTACTGGCGGATCTGTTGATATCGTTAATATTACAGATGACACACAGCGTCATTTTACTTTTTCTGGACTTGCTCCTACAGAAACAATAACAGTAGATAACGAAGTAAAACATATTTCGAGCACAATTGGCGGGGAGAAGTTGAGTAATTTTACCTCTAAGAACTGGCTTAGATTACGCAAGGGTGATAATCAAATTCAAATTATCACTTCTGGATCAGTGACTATTACTTGTCCGCACTATGCAATGATAGGATATTAAGGAGGTTCGCGATGAAATTAACATTTGATTATTATCACAATCTCGAGCAAGTAGAACTCCGTCTATGCAATCCAGATGGCAGAGAGTTGTTCCCTCTGCCCGGGAAAAGTCGTAATTTAACTTTGCGCTTCAACGATCTCTCGGAACTTACATTCGATGTCGACTCTAAAATTACCCTTTCAGATGGTACAGTTATAGATCTCGAAGCCTATGATTATATTCAGACAAAACGTTTGGTGTATGCAACGAACATAGGCTGGTTTCAGATTTCTGGCGTAGACGAACAAGACAACGGTATTGTAAAATCAAAGAGCGTAACCGCAGAATCCTATCAGTCCGTTCTTAAAAATAAGGGATTTTACTCTGAAGAACGTGTTTACTGCTTCTATAATCCAAATGACCCTCACGATGACCGTTATGATTCCACGAAGGATGACTCCATTCCTTCTGTTCTTGGTCAATGGAGTAAGCAACTCGGCATTAAGCAGGCTCTCGGTCAGGGACTTTCTGAGCCTGCCGCGCCCTATGATGATTGGACTGTAACATACGTTAATCCAAGCCTTACATATGCTGGAGCTGGTAGTATTTGTAGAACATTCAAAGAAAACACAACGTTTGGCTACGACTGGATTGTTAATGACGTCGAGGAAGCTTTTGAGGTGGTAATTCTCTTTGATTTTATGTACAAAACCATTCACGTTATGACCCCGGGCGAAGTAACACAGAAAGCCAATGTAGTCTATACATTCAGCAATTTTATGAAGAATGTGAACGTGAGCGAAAATGCCGATGATATTGTTACTGTACTCAACTGCAATGGTGACAACTGTAACATTACGGCTGTTAACCCCACAGGAACCAACTATATTTGCGACTTCAGCTATTATATGGATAAAGTTAATTATCGCTGGATGTCTGCCGCTCTTATTGAAAGGCTTGAGCAATGGAAAGAAGACTGCGACAACGAAAAAGACACTTATGAAAATTATGTTGCGCAGATACGCACACTGTACCAAACTGCGACGGAAAAAGAAACTCTTCTTCAAGAAATGTCTTTATCTCTGGCGGATTTGAGAACGGCACAAAACAAGCGTATGGTTCTCGGCAGCGGTACACCCGGCAGTCTCTGTGGCATTGTAACAGCAGAAAGTGTACAATCTGGTAATAAGTCGATTAAAAATGGTACGACATATTATTCTACTGCTTTTACTGGCGATAAAAATATCACCGCATATCAATTTTCTCCCACGTACGATACCGAAAATAAAAAATGGGTATTTTCGGGTGCATCAAAAACTGGCACTGCAAACGCAATTGTGGCAGAAAACCTTTCGAACAGTAATACTTCTGGTATTAGTTATTGGTATTTTTCCGATGTAACTGATGGCTCGAGCTATTGCAAGTTACAGAGTGCGGTTACGGTTAATAAGGACTCCGCTACGAGTACATACTATTGCGGCGGGTTCGATAGATATATCGCATACACATACCCTATTGTTGATGAAAGCACTGGTGACACAATTTATACGGACACAGTTCAGTCTTGGATTGACCTCAGAGAGTCTCACGTAAATACACTGAACACTGAATTGTGTGGCTATGCGTTACAGCTTAACGGATATCAGATTGACAAAGCAGGCGAAGTAATTAACCCGACATCCGGATCGATCTATGGGCGCATTAACATCCTTCAATCTCAAATCAGCGAAATCGCAAATCGTTTGAATATTATTTCATACTTTTCAAGCACTCCTACATTGTTGCGTGAACTAAATTGTTACTGGGTCGAGGGAGACTATACGAACGAGAATATTGCCGTTCTCGAAGAGACAACTCCTGAAGAAGAAATCGACCTTTCAAACGAGCTGTTGACTTCTGGGTATATCGAACTCAGTAAGGTTTGCCAGCCCCGCTTTTCATTTTCTATAGAATCTATTGATGCGACAAAGCAATATGAATTTAGAAATCAGATGCGCGAATTGGAGCTTGGTAAAATTGTCACCGTTGAAAAAGAAGAGGGCTTATGGTACTACCCTGCTCTACTTGAAATTTCAATCAATCTTGACAATAGTGACGAATTTAATATGTCATTCGCAAATGCTATGCGTCTCGACGACTGGGGATATACATATGCGGATCTAATGGCAGACGCGTCTGCCACGTCGCGCAAAGTTAGCGCAAACTGGCAGGATATTCTCGCTTACGCAAAGGAACGCGAGGAGATATCATCGTTAATTAAAGACCCTCTTGATACCACTTTAAGGGCGGCATTTGCTAATATGGTTAATCAAGAGTTTACTATAGATAAAAATGGTATACTCGGTCGTAAGAAGGTGTCTGAGACCTCAGATGAATTTGAGGACGAACAAGTTCGTCTCATCAATAATTTACTTATTTTTACAGATGATAACTGGGAAACTGCCAAGACTGCGCTTGGTAAGATTTATTATACTGATGATGATGGTAATCAAGTGACATCGTACGGACTTATTGCCGAAACAATTATCGGTTCGCTTATTATGGGCGAAAGACTCAAAATCAAGAATGCTAATAGCACTGTTGAGATCGGTGCCGAAGGAATCACGATTAAAAAATCTGATGGTACAATAGTGTTTCAAGCAAGCTCCGACGGGACTCTTGTAGTGCGAAATTATGCGAGCCAGTCCTCCGTAGACGAGCTGGAAGGTAGAGTTGAGAGTGCAGAGGCAAGTCTGGAGGTTCAAGCTGGGCAAATCGTGCTGAAAGCTTCTCAATCATCCGTGGACGCTCTTACCAATCGCGTATCCAGCGCTGAAACCTCTATTACCCAAAACGCAAACGCAATCAAGCTAAAGGCGAGCCAGTCCTCCGTAGACGAGCTGGAAGGTAGAGTTGAGAGTGCAGAGGCAAGTCTGGAGACTATGGCTGATTCGATTGAAGCAAAAGTAAGCAGCACATACGGGAATTCAAGTTCATCATTTGGATGGAAACTGAATTCATCGGGATTTGAGGTGTATTCAAATAAAACAACAGTTATGAAAATCACATCATCCGAGGCTGTTTTTAGTGGTCGTTTATCAGCGGCAAGTGGAACGTTTGCGGGTTCAGTTGTAGCAACAAATGACATAAATTCAGAGAATAAAACTCTAATCAATCAGAATGGTATTTATTTTGGGAACCCATTTAAGACCGATGCCCCAAGCTATATTGGTGAAAGTGAATATTCCATCAATAACGAAGGCGGTCAGTGGGCTATGAGTAATATAGGCATTTATTCTGCTCCGTTTATCTATGTAAACAAAATTGCTTATGATAGCAATGGGCTATGGTATTTGCACGGATGGTCTATAGATTATGATACCATTACCCTACGAGCAAGCTATGGTGGCGATGGAGTAAAAATTACAAAAACAGGAGTTCAAACGACATCTGATAGAAACGCCAAAAATAATATTCGTTCGTTTTCTGAGCAGTATGACATTTTGTTTGACAATCTACATCCTCGCATTTTTATGTACAATTACGATGATTCTTTGTGTTTGCATAGCGGATATATAGCTCAAGAGGTAGAGGACGCAATTCTTGCCGCCGGCTTGTCAGCTCGTGATTTCGCTGCTGTTTGCATTGATAAGGCAGGTTCGGGAAATGAAGTGCGCAGACTAAGATATGACGAGTTTATTTCTCTAAACACTTGGCAAATCCAATTGTTAAAACTTAGGGTTACTGAACTTGAAAATTTGATAAGCCAATTAACCAAAAAGGAGTAAAAGGAGTATATATGAAACTTGTAAAAATCGTTGATGCGCGCCAAGTGCTTGATGGATTGTCGAGCAAAGAGGATATCGGGGCGCATCTCTCATACTGGATGACGAAGTTCGTTGTTAAGACGGAAAATGAGCATATGTTTTATGCGCGTGAAATGCGAAAGCTATTTGATACCTATGCTACTCGTAATGATGACGATACTATACTTGTCCCGAAAGAAAGAGCGGCCGAGTTCAATGCCGCGGTTGAAGCGTTGAATGAAACCGACGTCGAAGATCCCGGTATTCGCTTCAGCCTTTCCGAACTTTCGACAGAACTTAAGTTGTCGATGAAACAAATGTATCCTCTACTCGATTTTATCGACGAGGATAAATAAAAAATGCCCGCCTTGATCTGTGTCTTGGCGGGCAATCAAAATGTAGTTTGATTATTTAGAAAGGAGGCATCATTATGGCGGTTTTACAGAAAAATACGCACATTGCAAATCGTTATGGGCTTAATATCCGTTTGTGTGATGCAAACAACCTCGATACTGTTTACCAAACGATAGACTTTGCAAACTTGTCGTCTTTTGATATTAGCGGAGACGCTGTTTTTGCTCACGGTGGTGCGGCTCACGAAAAGCGCGTTGGGTTTTACGATAAACTCGTTGGTGAGTTCACTTTGTCAACTCAAATACTTACCAATAATCTCCTATGTCTAATGACGGGAGGAACTGCGACTTGGGATGGCTCCAGTCCTATTGTTTTCAAAAATCGTCTCCTCGAACAAGTTCGCACTTTCGCGTTCATTGGCGAAACCGTGTGGCAGGACAGGAATGGAAACGTTTATGGAGAACAGTTAATTATTCACAGAGTAAGACCGAGAATCGCATATAACCGCAAGTATAGCGGAGATGGCGATGTCGCAAGCGTTGATATCGTCTTCGATATTATGCAGGACGCTGCTGGACAAGTTCTTACTCGTGGCGAACCAAAGCTTTTGTCCGTTGGAGGCACTTTAATGACACAGTATGGTTATGTTACAGACGACAGCGTATGGGTACTTGGTGATTTGGCGTCAATCAACGGAGACGCTTTGATATTAAATGGATAAAGAAAGGACAAACTTCTATGGCTAATATTAAGAAAATTCAGGTTAATGGTATTGAGTATGAAGTATATGATGAGTCCGCTCATAGGCTGATCAATAAAACAAGAAGCGAGATGCCCGCTGACCTGATGGAAAACGCGCAAGGTCGTGTTATCCTCGTTGACGAGAATGGCAACCCTATCGGAGAGGGTGTTTCCGTTTCCGCGAAGGTTGACGACCTTATCTTGGAGCAAGAAGGCGACGAGAACAAGCTGTTCTTGGCGTATCAGGGTGAGACGATTGGCGAAGGCGTCGTGCTTCCC
>JAZURO010000167.1:0-4774 GCA_045606265.1 Eubacteriales bacterium | reverse complement strand
GGCTACGATCCGACTTCCAACAAAAAATACCCCGTGGCGGATTTGGATCCGCCACGGGGTATCTCTCTTGCAACTATAAAATCTGTCGGCCAAAGTCCATTTTTTCATAAAACCTAATTCCGCCCCGCCAAATCAACTCAGAACAGCAGCGGTCATTTTTGTCGGTATCAGTACCGCACAAACAGCGTCATTTCAACAGGTCACAAAACAGGGTGGTATTATTTTTCAGGATTTTTTACTGCTAATTTGCTCCCGACCACATTCTTATAGTCCCCATTATCTTAGTCGTAAATTATCTTCAATTTTCATCTAACACCATAACCGCCTGACAGTCCAAACAGCCTATGTTTACAAACTTCGTCGCCCTCACACTCGTTCCGCACGCCGGGCAGATATATTTTCTTGTCGAACTCTTTTTCTTACCGGTAGCACCGCCAGACGCACCGAGACCGCCGTTACGAGCCAAACTAATGCTGGTCCACCCCTGCTCCTCAATAAAGGCTATCAGGGCAGGAGAGGGCGTTGTAACGCTGTATCCTATTTTGGGGTCGTAGTCTATAATCAGGCCGTGGGCTTCTGCTGTTTCCTTAAAACGCCTTGAATGGTAAGTGCCTGACCTACTTGTATCTTTAATCCCATGAATGGAGTTCCAAAAATGACTTTGCTCGTGGACCAGCGTAGCAATCACATTTTCAATAGGGCGGTCAAGGTACTCTGCACCGATATTTATTTCTCTGTATCCCTTGTATGTATCATGCCAAATCTCAGTCGTTGTTATATACCCATAGGCCTTGGGTGAACTCTGCACCGTTATAACTGCCCTCGGCAGCTCACCGCCGAACAGGTGAACATTCAAAATGTCGTAGGCGTCTTCCAGAAACGCCGTAATCTCGCTTATCTGCATACTTATCATATCCTCCTTTGAAAGTGCACTTCAAAAGAAAATATAATTTTCTGTCCGGTATCAGCCGCTAACTGTCCATTAAGTTGTTGCTCTCCAGAAATATTCTAACCTAACCAGTGTAATGCAAAAAAATTGACTTTATTTCCAAAAAACGATAGCATAATAATAACCCTTTTCTCGGTGGTGGATTCGAATGAAGTATTTACAAAGCATAGAAGTGAATGAATATAACAAGGAAGAGATTCTTCCGGGTTTTGCACCAGACTTCCCCTACATTGTCACTTATGCAGAATTAGATAAATACATTGGGTTACAGGCTCCGTGGCATTGGCACAGGACGGTAGAACTATTTTACATACAAAGCGGAACCTTGGAGTACACCACACCTAACGGGAAATGGCTCTTTTCAGCCGGTTCTGGTGGATTTGTTAATTCCAACGTTCTGCACACCTCTCGTGTCGTTCCTTCATGCGAAAGCGTTATTCAGCTTCTACATTTATTTGATACTACGCTTTTGTCCGGAGAACACGGTAGTCGCATGGAAACAAAGTACATTCTTCCGCTAACCACAGCACCCGGCTTAGAAATGATTCCTCTGTTCCCCGACGCACCCGAGCATGCAGAGATTTTGAATGCTATTAAGCACGCCTTTGACTTATCTGAACAGGAATGGGGTTATGAGTTCAAAGTTCGTGAATCACTCACACATATCTGGCAAAAACTCTTTGCCCTTGCTCGTCCTGTTATGGAAAAAGGTAGCAGCAAGGGGTCTGACGATAAGATTAAAATGTTGATGGTATATGTCCATGAGCATTTTCATGAGCCTATTTCTGTGGAACAGTTGGCGCAGGCTGTCCATATCAGCAAGCGTGCTTGTTTTCGCCTTTTCCAAGAAAATCTTCACATGACCCCGGTAGAATATATCCGCAGTTACCGTTTACAAAAAGCATGCCAGATGCTTGCCAAAAGCAAAGAACCAATCACCCAAATTGCATATAGCTGTGGCCTTGGTACAAGCAGTTATTTCAGCAAGATATTCCGCGAGGAGTTTGGACGTTCTCCCATGGAATACCGTAAATACTGGCACGATAGTGATAAAAATAGGCACCAATAATATATTGAAAGTGCCACTTTTGATTTATACTGTCAACGAAAAGCATTGAAAGCCCCGCTTTCATGTCTTTTTGGGATTCTTTGACGGGGCTGGTTTATACCGGCTCCGTTTCTTCGTGCAAGGGAGGAATGGAAAATGCAACTCACTTGTTCAGTTGCAGAAACAGCCTTAGAACAGGCACATGCGTCTAATCCTGGACCTTGGGCAGACCACTCAAGGTATGTTGCTCTGGCCTGTCGGTATATTGCAGAACGCTGCCCTCATTTGGATACGGATACCGCTTATATCTACGGACTACTCCATGATATCGGCAGACACGCTGGCGTTACATCGGAACGGCATTTGATTGACGGCTACCGTTACTGCATGGAAAGAGGTTGGGATAAAGTAGCACAGATTTGTATTTCCCACGCCTTTATGGTGAAAGATATCTCTTCTTCTATCGGCGTTTTTGATATGCCGTCAGAGGACAAAGCATTTATGGATGAGTTTGTTAAAAATGCCGTCTATGACGATTATGACTATCTCGTGCAGCTTTGTGACGCACTGGCACTGCCTACGGGCTTTTGTCTGCTCGAAAAGCGGTTTGTGGATGTGGCAATTCGTTATGGTACGCACCCGGCTACCGTTGAACGGTGGAAAGCAGTTCTGAATATCAAAAAACACTTTGAGGAAATCATGGGGTGTTCCGTTTATGAACTGCTACCCGGAGTGGTAGAAAACAGCTTTCACGGGTAGGCAGGTTTCGCTGCTGATAGGAGATACCGATGATTCAACGTTTGTGTGTTTGCGGAAAGTTCTTTTGGTCAGCTCTGCTGCATTGTAAATCTCCGGTTTACCTACTGGGGCAGGAAAATAATGACCTTCGCTTTCTTTCTGATACAAAAAAAGACGCTGTAATTTCGTCTGTATCAAAAGAACAAATTACAATAGTCCTGTACTTCAGTGACTCTCAGGACTATGTCCGCTTTGTTTTGGCATATCTTCTTGTCGAGACTTCTAATTGAATCGATAAGCCGTTGTAGTTTTTGCGGACATAAATCAAGGAGACTTTTATGTATATCTTAGGACAGTCCTGTGGTTTAATTGGCACGATTATAACAATCGTTCAACCACAGTTCCGGAAGAAAGAACAAATATTGATTTGTGGCATTCTCGTCAACACTATGAGTGCGTTGAACTTTGCGCTGATTGGGCAAACCGGTTCCGCCGTTTCCCTATGTCTAATTGCCATTGTTCAATCCGTAGTTTCTATATGGCACGAGCGAAGCAAAACTGCGGTATCTTCTCCGGAAACAATTCTGTTTTTTCTTCTGTATGTAGGTTTTGGTTTTTATGGGATGATTTCTTCTGAGGGCTTTGTATGGGCAATCAATCGGCACAATCTATTGGAGTTGCTTCCTATTATTGGTGCGTTGATGCTTATGCTGTCAGTTTTCGCTAAGGGCGAACAAAAGACCCGGCTGTTTCTGTTGTTCAATGGTTTAGCATGGGTTGTATATACGGCAATTGTTGGTGCCACTACATTCTTTTCAAGCACGGTATCTATGCTTTCTACAATTATCGCTTTATGGAAATATCGTGCATAGGGTCTTTCCAACTACTATCAGCAAGATTATAAATCTCTAACGCTTTACTCATAGCATAAGAAACGGTATAGAAAGTACCGCCTTGGTGCTTTTCTAAGAACGAAATGCAGTAACCGGAATTATCCACAAGGTGTCTGTTCCGTCTATGCATACAACCTCTGAAATAGGTTTCCGCAGTATAAACTATCTTGTCAGCCTGAGTTTTGATATAAGAATAGGTCGATTGTTGTTCAGGCCGCCAACTCTTGGCTTGGTCTTTACAGGGTAGGACAAGAATTAGTTTCACCTTTGGATTTGTCCTTTTCTTCTCAATCACAGCCTCGGCTGCCAGAAAATCAAAACCCCAGGCTCCACCGCAACCATAGTAGACAACACCCTTTGCAATAAGCATATCGAGAAGTTCGCTTAACCGGTGTCTAACCTCACCGGCCGCCATTTTCATTTCTCTATGCCCTGTAAAACAGGCTGTATTAGGTCTTTTATTCATTGAAGTAATCTAACTCCCTGCCACCATCAAAGTAGTTAGAAACCACTTTGAAGTCAAATCTGTACTCATTCTTCTCATCAAACTCAAAAGAGTAATGCCTTATACTTAAATCTGTTTTCTCTATATCTTGCAAGCAGAAAAATTGGAGATTATCTGTGTCATAGCCGTCCACAAGAATAAAGTTAGACGCAGGACTTTCTAAATCAAAATTAGCGACACATTCAGCGCAAAAAAAATGTTCAGCGGCATTTCGTGAGTATTTGAAAAGATATTGCCTCTGGATAGATACGTCGGCATAGCAGTTATCCGGAAAAGCATAGTAATGAGCACCACCGGCTCCGCCAGACCTCATAACGCCGTAATCCCTTTTCTCTGATATGGTCAGCCTATCCCTTGGCTCAGTATCAAATATCTGTAACTCCCCAACCAAACCAAGATTAGTATTCACTATCAACGGTCCATTTGACGGGACTTTCTCACACAAAGGACAGTATTGCTCAGACTTGATATCAGCGGGTATCTCATACTCCGGCAAAGAAGAGAAGTATCTGGCTTGATAAATCACCTTGCCAATGGCGTTACCGACAACAGCAGCACCTATCAACACCACGACCACAATTAGAAAATTAAAGACTTTTTTCTTCATAAGCACCACCCTTCACTGTAATTATACTTAGATA
>JAZURO010000166.1:0-7950 GCA_045606265.1 Eubacteriales bacterium | reverse complement strand
TGTTCTTGCCGTGTATGCTGTTAAGACAAACACCGATCCTGACAACCCTCAAGAGGTTGCTACAATGGACGATAACAAGAAGCAACTGCTCAAAGACTTGTTTTGGGAAATGAATGAAATCAGTTCCCGAACAGAGAGTGTGTCGGAAACCGTGATAACCGAAACCGATGACGGAAACGGAAATATCGTGCAGACGGAAACGACTGTAACGAGAACCTATCTGTATATCACGGTTGCTCACAAGACCGTTGATGAAATGGCTTCGCAATATGGCTTTAATCAGGAACAGAAAGACTACCTGACAGAACTGCTAAAACCTGAAAACAATTCACTTTGGGCGGCGGCTCTGTACGGTATCAACTATTCCGATGACCAAATCGTAACGGTAGCTCTTACACAGATAGGTAATGTTGGCGGAGATCCTTATTGGAGTTGGTACGGCTTCGGCTCAAGAGTAGAATGGTGTGCCTGCTTCGTGTCTTGGTGTGCCAATGAGTGCGGATATATCGACACGGGCGTTATCCCCAAATATGCAGGCTGTGTAAACGGTGTGCAATGGTTCAAAGATAGAGGTCAATGGGTAGACGGCTCTGCCGAACCCGTTGCGGGTATGATTATCTTCTTTGATTGGGATTCTCCTGATGGCTCGTCAGGACCGCAAGACGGTCTATCCGACCATACGGGTATCGTTCAAAAAGTTGAGAACGGTATCGTTTACACGGTCGAGGGTAACTCAGGAGATAGCGTTAGAATAAATCAATACTCTGTCGGTCACTATGAAATTCTTGGTTATGGAGTTCCACAGTATTAAAAGCAGAAGCGGCAGAGTTGAACTGTTTGTTGTGAACAGTTTGGCTCTGCCGTGTTTTTGTTTTGCATCAAATTATAGAAAAAGTCATAAATAGATGCTATAATAAATAATCGAGTTAATACTGTAGGAGATGTATTTATGGAACCGGAACTCTTTCTCTTAGAAATGTATGAGTCAGAAGAATGCCAAAAAATAATGTATAAACGTTTGGCTATCCAAATGTTTATTGGCTTGTATTATGCAATGAAACCTGAACGGGGAGTTATTGATCCGTTTATGATTCCATTCAGAGATTATGTAAAAAGTCAAATCGCAGCCAAAGAAGTTGATGTTGATGAGTTACTGAAGTATATGATTGAAAACGACGAATCAAATTGTGCTCTGTTCTCAGCAACAACAATGTTTAAGCGTAAAAAGGATTTATCAGAATATGCCTACTACGATGCAATAGCAAGATATAAAGTAATAACGCCATTTGTTGACGTTGTAGATATGGATGTTATCGCTCTAATTGTTGTATCATTTGTGTTTGATAACCTATATCCTCGCAAGGTTGATATAGGAGAGATTGTTGGCAAAGAGGAATTTGCTTATCCAACCAATCAGTACAAATTAACAAAGGTAAATGGTGCATTTTTCAAAAAAGATGGACTTATCTTTGATGGTAAAGGATATTTTTATAATTATTTTACTAATAAGACTATGCTTGATCCGTATGACCGAATGGTTGGATTTGCAAAAATAATCAGTGAGGAAATCGGTGACTTCGATATATTGTACCGCTTGGATGAGCGACTCGCTATGCCGGCAGATGAATACTACGATTACACTGGTGTACCATTTGCAAAGTTCCGTGGTCCACAATTTAATTTTGACAGAAGCAATCTTGAGGGCAAGAAAACTATTGTTGTTCATATAGATGAAGATACAATGGACAAACTGCTAATGGTGGTTAAGCAAGGAATTGATCAAAACACGGGAGAAGAATTTTGGCATATAGAGATTGAAACATTACCTTACAGAAACTCGACAGATGGTAATGTCATAACGACATTTCTTCACGGAATGTATTATCCACATAAGGATATGTTTACACATATCGATTACACAAAGAATCAATATAGCGGCGACGTGTATTCACAGAAATATGCTGATAGTCAGAATGGTATGCCTATTGACCAATACACAGAAACACGAGATTTGCATTATAAAATTTGGTGTATTGAAAATGGCGAATTTACAAGAGATACTTGGTATAAGTTGATGATAATATCATTATCTGAGCAGTATCAAAAATTATTAAATGAGATTTTGGAATAAATCAAGATAATGATAAATGCAAATGCGGCAGAGCGTAACAGATAAAACTGTTTGCCTGCCGTTTTTTATCAATCGTAAAATCGCACATTTGATATTATCTTTAATCGTGGTTATGATATAAGAAAAAAGACACGAGGTGACTGAAATGAGTAAAAAATATTTTGATTTACCATCCCGTTTAGAAAGAGATTTTGCAGAAATTGACAGCAAAATTGTAATGAATCTTTACGATACAAATAAGGAATATGCTGAAATACAACAACAGCTTTCAGTTTTGCATAAGAAACATTCCTTTATAGAAAACATTATTGAGGGTGAAGGCGAAATTCATTTGTCTGATGACGAACACAGAATTCTTATTCAGTATTTCAAGTTGCGGAACAAATTGAATGATATGGAACGCCTGCATATTTATTTTTGTGGACATACAGATGCAATAGCATATCTAAAAAGAATTAAAGCTATATAAAGCAAACGGCACGGGAAACCGTGCCGTAAATGCTACCTATTCTTTTGCTTTACATAGTCCACTGACAGTTGCTTCAACTACGGATAGCTCTTTATCATTTAGTTTGTCGAGTTCTGCGTCTAAGCGTCTGCGGACGGAACTTTTCTTGACTTCATTATTAGGGAATATGTATTCGTCAACCGAGACTCCAAATATTGTTACAAGCTGAATGAATAGCTCCAGACTTGGCTTTTGCCCTTCATTTTCAATCGCTTGCAGATGCCTTGGATCATAGTCAACAATACGGGAAAGCTCATCTCTTGTCATTCCTCTTGCTGTTCTTGCTTTCTTTATTGCTTGTCCTATCGGCATAAAATCGAAGTCAAAGTCATTGTTTCTTGCGTCCATAAACTCACCACCTTGTATCTATATAATGCTTCTATTATATTTTACAGAAATGAGAGTTCTTGTTGAACGGTTTGAAATCTCTTGTATTAGGATATTAAATCTCTATTTACAAGATATAAAAGTTCATATTTGCATAGTTGATACCATTTATTCAAATGAATATAATATATACAGTACATTTTAGAAGCCAAAAATCCCTGTTGACCTTTCCCTTACGGCAAAGTTTATACTATATAATGACAAGGAGGATTACTATTATGTTATCAATCGGAGAATTTTCAAATATATGCAAGGTATCAACAAAGACGCTTCGTTATTACGCTGAGATAGGTTTACTTGAACCAAGTGAGGTTAATCCCGAAAATGGTTATCGCTACTATGCTATCGAACAGCTTGAAAAAATGTTGTTAATCAATCGGTTAAAAGCGTATTCGTTTTCGTTAGAAGAAATTAAAGCAATTTTGCAGTCGGAAGAAATACAAGACGATAATTTATATCTTGCTTTTATTCACAAGAAAAAGGAAATCGAAAAACAAGTACATAATTACAGCCAAATTTTAACACAATTAGAGGACGACATATCGGCTATTGAACAGGGAAAATCTATTATGTCATATATGGAGGGAATAGATGTTCAGCTTGTAGATGTGCCTAAAATGTATCTCTTGTCCATTAGGAAAACGGTGCAAGCCGAAGATTATCCTGTCGAGTATATCAAGTGTTATGAAAAGTTATTTAAAAGGATTGCGGTCGATAAGTTGACAATGAATGGCGCACCAATGGTACTTTTCCATAGTTCAGAATATTCTCCCTATGGTTTAGATACAGAGTTTGCCATTCCTGTACAAGAATACGCCACAGGAACAAGGGATTTTTGCCCCGGATTATGCTTGAAAACTATTGTACGAGGAGCGTACTCTGAACTTTCTTCGGTTTATGCTAAACAAATAGAATGGGCAGAAAGAGAGGGCTACCACTGCACAAATGCACTCTTTGAAGTCTATGTGACCGATCCATCGCAGGTTGCTGATGTCAATGATAATATCACTGAGGTCTATTACCCTGTGAAAAAGATTATATCCAAGTATTAAATTAGAGACTGCTTTTTGGGAGGAAAAAATGAATCAAGAACAAATCGAAAGAATGGAAAATATCATTAACAAAGACTATGCGAATATGGCAGGTATGGTCATAATGAAAGACGGCGAAACAGTTTATGAAAAATACTTTAATGGTTGTACCGAAGCCAACCGTATTCATATTTTTTCTGTAACTAAGAGTATTATTTCTATACTGATTGGGATCGCAATAGATAAGGGATGTATAGATAGCGTTGATCAAAAAGTATTAGAATTTTATTCAGAGTATGCTATCAAAAAAGGTGAAAGAACGATACAAAATATCACGATCAGAGATATACTTACAATGACTGCTCCCTATAAATACAAGTTTAATCCTTATGTAAAATACTTTACAAGCAGTGATTGGGTAAAGTTTTCGCTTGATATGTTAGGTGGTAAAGGACATATAGGAGAATTTAGATATGCTCCTATTGTAGGGCCCGATATTTTGTCAGGTATCCTTGTGAAAGCAACAGGACAATCAGTATTCAATTTTGCAAAGGAAAATTTATTTGCTCCATTAGGCATTACTGTTGAAAAAAATGTCGTTTTTCACAGTAAGGAAGAACAAATGGATTTCTATAAAGCAACCGATGTAAGTGGTTGGGTAGCAGATCCGACAGGCGTAAATACAGCAGGTTGGGGACTTACTCTTTCACCAAAAGATATGGCTAAAATCGGACAACTATTCTTGAACGGCGGTATTTGCAACGGAAACCGTATTGTATCCGAAAAATGGGTTGCTGATAGTACATCGGAACAAAGCAGATGGAAACAGCGTAATTTACCATACGGATATTTGTGGTGGATTGGTGAGCAGGATAATGGTTACGCAGCTATGGGCGATGGCGGCAATATTATTTATGTTAATCCCGACAAAAATATAGTTGTTGCGATAACCTCTTTTTTCAATCCAAGAGCTAAGGACAGAATTGAATTTATAAAGAAATATGTTGAGCCTATTTTTTATGAAGATTAAAAAATAGGCTAATTATGCACTTTAGTCTATTCGTATCAAAAAGAGCAAGAATGATGAAAAAATAAAAATCGCTTTATATTATAATAAATCATCGGAAAGGAGGAAGCAAAATGCAAGGTCAAACAACACACATCGTTTCGCAGGCTATTCGTTTTATTGAGAATAATCTTAACGAGAAACTGGATCTTGAAACAGTAGCGGCTGCCCTACATTATTCTAAATTTCATTTACACCGATTGTTTACAAAAACGGTGAACTTGACAATTCACGAATACGCCCAAAGACGACAGCTTACCGAAGCGGCAAAACTTTTAGTGTTTTCCGAAAAACCGATTATTGAAATAGCACTTATTAGTGGATATGAAAGTCAGCAGGCATTTACAAGTATTTTTAAAGCAATGTATAAAACTACCCCTGCGGAATTTCGTGAAGCTGAAGAATTTTATCCTTTACAACTCGAAATTCACTTGAAAGATGAAATTGTAAAAATGGACTTTACCAAAGACGATATTAAATGTGCAACGCTTTCCGATGTTAATGATTGGTTAGAGTTGGTAAGTTTAACCATTGATGGATTTCCGTGCTTGAATGAAGAAGACTATTTTAATACATTGCAAAAATGTATTGCCGAAAAAAGAGCATTGATTTTGCGGGACGATGATATGGCAATTGGTGTTATGTTGTTTTCGTTTGAAACTGGGAGTATAGATTTTTTGGCTGTTCATCCACAGTATCGAAATCTTGGAATTACAAAACTGTTTCTTGATAAGCTTATGGATGATATTATTGTCGGAAAAGAAATCAGTATAACAACATACCGTGCAGATGATAAAGCTGACACGGGATACCGTGAAGAACTCTATCAGCTTGGTTTTGCAGAAAAGGAATTGCTTGTTGAATTTGGTTATCCGACACAGCGTTTTGTGCTTTCTCCTAAACATAAGGAGAACATACAAAAATGAAAGAAAGATCAAATAATTGGAGAAAGCGAACGATTTTATTTTTTGTCAGTCAATGTATCACGCTTTTTGGATCCCAAATTGTTCAAATGGCAATTGTGTGGTATGTAACTTTGAAAACGAATAGCGGTGCTTGGGTAGCAGCATTTTCTATCTGCTCTTACATTCCGCAATTTTTTGTTTCCTTTATAGGAGGTGTTTGGGCGGATCGCTATAACCGGAAACTTCTCATTATTGGAGCAGATGCTTTAATTGCAGTTGTCACCTTGGTAATGATGTTAATTATGCCGTATATTACGGTAGAGCCTATACTTCTCACATCATTGTTACTTATGTCGATTATTCGGTCTGCCGGTGCAGGAATTCAAAATCCTGCGGTAAATGCAGTTATTCCACAGCTTGTTCCAGAAGATCAGCTTATGCGTTATAACGGTATTAACGCTACAATGCAGTCCGTTGTACAGTTTGGGGCTCCGGCTGTAGCTGCTGTTGTATTAACGATGGGTACACTTCGTACCACTTTACTTATTGATATTATCACAGCAGTGCTTGGAATAGGTGTTTTTTCCTTCATACTTCTACCAAAGCAGAAAAAAACACAAGGAACGCCATCCATTTTAAAAGACATAGGTATAGGTGTTCACTATGCATATTCTCAGCAGCTTTTGAGGAAACCTCTTATCATCTATGGTGTGTTTCTTTTCTTGTCTGTTCCGGCAGGATATTTGGCTGGCTTATTCGTGAGCCGTGTCTTTGGAGATACTTATTGGTATTTAACAGCAGTGGAGCTTGTAGGATTTGGCGGGATGATGCTGGGCGGTTTGTTGATGAGTATTTGGGGTGGCTTCAAACGTCGTAGCCTGACATTAACAGTAGGCTTAGCTTTGTTTGGTGTAATGTCAATCTGTATGGGTGTCAGTCAAAATTTTATATTATATCTTTTCCTAATGGCTCTATATGGAATCGCATTGACAACCGTACAAACCACTATTACTACTATGCTACAGGAAAATTCAGAAGCCGCTATGCAAGGACGAGTGTTTGGTCTTATGAGTTCGCTCTATTCCAGTTGTTACCCAATCGGTATGCTGATTTTCGGACCAATAGCTGATAAAGTACCCTTGCAATGGATTATGATTAGTTCGGGTATTGCACTAATTATGATAGCGTTTATAACGCAGACAAATAAAGAAATCACTACAAGGAGATGATAGTATGATAGAAGCACAATGGGTAACTTGCCCAATATGTGCCAATAAAACACGAGTTAAAGTTTTTGAGGATACAGTTTTAGAAAAATTTCCTTTATTTTGCCCGAAGTGTAAGCGAGAGCAAATCGTCAATGTTCAAAATTTAAAAGTTACAGTTATAAAAGAGCCAGATGCAAAGACACAGAGCCGATGAACTTGTGAGTTACCTCACAGCTCATCGGCTCATTCTTTTTATATTGAATTGGTCGCACAGCCCACCAAATAAAAAAAACGGTGCTTTGGTGGGCGGCTTTGTCACGCCCTGACAATATTTCAACTGCCCTCCAAACTCGTTTTAAGGTTTGGAGGGATTTTTTATGTGTTGGTCTAACTCGACCACCACGCTGCTTATTAGAAGCAGCGGTTACATATAGAGTGTCACACGGGAATGAGGATTTTCTGTTAAAAAAATTCTTACCTGCTTGTGGCACTCTTATATTTTACAAGTAGAGATTTCTTATCTATATCATAGATATAATTATGCTTATTGCCGTAAAGGTCTGCGTACCTTTGCGGCTTTTTGCATTTGCACCAATATTTGCAATGAGTGGCTGTGTTACATAGCCAAGTATCCGTGATCTCCGAATTTTGAGTTCAACCCAAAATTCAAAATTCAAGGAGATTACGGAATGAATAAGACTATTATTTCTGCTC
>JAZURO010000165.1:0-70430 GCA_045606265.1 Eubacteriales bacterium | reverse complement strand
GATAGGCAAGTTCATAAAGCCTATACCAAAAATGTTTTACTCCCGCTTTATCTCCCTGATATGATTTGGAACAATGGCGCAAGCTTGGAGGGCAAAGGCTTTGATTTCTCAAAGCGAATGCTCAAAGAGGATTTGCGCCATTACTTCCGCCGGTATGGCACTGATGGGAACATCATTCTCCTTGATTTCAAGCAGTTCTTTCCATCAGCTCCTCACGAAGCTCTCTTCGAGAGACATCGCAGGCTTATCCTTGATGAGCAGTTGCGAAATATCGGTGATATCATTGTCAAAAGTAACGGCCTGCCACGCGGTATGCCGCTCGGTGTTGAACCGAGTCAAGCCGAAATGATTGCTCTGCCGTCAGCACTTGATAACTATGTCAAATGCCAGTTGAGTATGAAATATGCAGGTCATTATATGGACGATTACTACATCATCGTCCCACCGCACATTGATGCGAAGGCAATCCTCAAGCTCGTGATTGCCAAAGCAGAGGCAATCGGCTTTACCATTAGCCGAAGTAAAACAAAAATCCAACCTATCAGCAAGCCGTTTAAGTATTGCAAAGCCAAGTACACGTTAACGGCATCTGGTAAGGTTGTTGTAAATGGCAATCGTGATGGCATCAAGAGAGCGCGTCGTAAGATTAAGGCTTTCAAACCAAAGTTGGAGAAAGGACTTATGACCTACGAAGACCTATGGACTTCGGTCAATGGTATTTTGGCGTACTTTGAAAAGTACAACGACCATAACCGCGTTCTTAAACTCAGACGATTGTTCTATGAAATATATGGCTTCTCGCCTGAGAGGATTGACGCCTTCAGGAAAGCGGAAGCGGAAAGAAAGGTATGAAATGGAATATATTAACTACAAACGATTCAAAGAAAAGGCGATTTGCGGAGATGTAAACATTCCTGCCCTAACCGTTTTTCAGTCCGAGGGTGGAATGATTTATCACGAAGGCAAGCCTCTGTGCGTTGTAACAAGTGCTAACGCGCACAAATTCTTTGCCCGTAACGATGACGGCTGCGGCGTACAGCGTGGCAAGCTGATTACCAAAATCAACAAAATGCTGACGAAGAAAGACGACGGCTATCAGACCCGCTGGGATGCGGTTTGGGAAGATGCCGTTTGTAATCAGTACCGCAGAATCGAGCACCAAGACCACTGGCTTTGGAATCACGCGTTTTACAACGCGAGTATCGAGCGACTTGAGTACATCGTATCGGTCGTAGAAAATGCGAAATAAAGGAGGGTAAGATATGTTTTATAAGGTAATTTACAATAACATTATCATTGACATTCTCAAAAATCCCACTTGGGTGCTGTGGCTCAAGAACTCGAAGCGCTTTATTCTGTCTGACATTATCACCGCTAACGGTGTAATTTCCTCCGACAAGCAGAGCGTTTACAATCTGAGCAATCGTGGCACCTTTGAGAACACCAACGAGGTGCATAAGAGCGTGTACGTGGTAGAAATCACGGAGAGCGAGTATAACTTCATCAAGGCACAGCTTGTTGACAATGTGCTCAACAAGGATAGCGAAGTAATTACTCTGGCGGCAGCTCGCAAAGCAAAAATCGAAGAGATGAGCGCAGCCTGCGAGCAGAATATCGTCAATGGTTTTGACATTGTTCTGTCCGACGACCTGTCCCATCACTTCACACTCGACATTTATGACCAGCTTAAAATCTCTAAGCTCAACGACAGAGCTATGGCTGGCATCGAGGCTCTGCCTTATCACGCAGATGGAGAGGTATGCAGATACTTCCCGAGCGAGGATATCATTGCCATCAATAAGATGATGGAGTACCTCGTTGAGTATCACACTACATACTTCAACTCTATGAAGGTATACATCAGTAATATCTTCAACGTCGAGACAATTCTCAATCTCACCTACGGAGATAACATTCCCACGGAGCACTGCTCTGTCGTCCTCAAGGATATGACGGCGGTAATTGACAGTGAAGAAACTGTTTAAGGCGCTTAGCCTATTCGTCATATTCGGAACAATTTACATACTTATCGAACTCGTGTACCGCGGATACTCCCATTGGACAATGTTCATTGTGGGAGGACTCTGCGGTATTTGCGTAGGGCTGTTAAACGAGGTATTCCCGTGGAGTATGCCTATGTGGGCACAGGCGGGAATCGGCGCGGTTATGATTACAGCAATCGAGTTTATATGTGGTGTAATTGTTAACATATGGCTTGGGTGGAATGTATGGGACTATTCCAACACTCCGCTCAACATTCTCGGGCAGGTATGCCTGCCTTTTGCACTCATATGGTTTGTTCTTGCGCACGTTGCTATCGTGCTTGACGACTATTTGAGATACTGGCTTTTCAATGAGGAAAAGCCTCACTATACGTTTTGGTTTAATTCATCAAAATGAGTATTACGTGACTGGAGACACGTGATCAAAATTTCAATTAAAGGTGGTAGAATTATGCAGAATCTCAAAGTTAAAGCATCTACAATCGCAAGACTTGCAGCATTGGCTGTTGCGCTTGTGAATCAGGGACTTGCGGTATTTGGTCAGGATATTCTTCCCTTCACCGAAAATATGGCATACCAAATTGTGTCTTTGGTAATCACCGTAATCGTTGTGGCGGTTAATGCGTGGTATAACAACGATATTACGCACGTTGCTATTTTGTCTGGCAAGGTTTTTGACGCTCTAAACGACGGTAAATTAACTGAAGAAGAGATCGAGGCTGTATTGAAGGATACCGCGTCTGTAACTCCTGAGGAAGAGGCGGCAGTTAAAGAAAACATCATTGTCCAATTGGTAAATAAGATCGTGGCAAACATTAAGAGCAAAATTCATCCGGGCGGCTGATCGCGCGGAAAATAAAAAAAAAGGCGACCTATGGCATTAAACCATAGATCGCCTTCGTTTTTACCTTTGTAAATTTTACTTGGTGCCTGTACTTCCAAAACCGCCATTGCCGCGCTCGGTATCATCGAGTTCTTCCACACACTCGAAATCACATCTCAAATACGGAGTGATAACAAGCTGAGCCACTCTTTCACCAACATCTACCACTCGCTCTACATCGCCGTGGTTATGTAAAGCAACTTTAATTTCTCCGCGGTAGTCGGAGTCAATTACTCCAACTTTGTTTGCAGGAGCGAGATCTCGTTTGGCCGCAATACCACTACGGGCGTATACGAGACCAACATATCCCTCTGGAATTTCCACAGCAATGCCAGTGTTGATGATTTCTGTTGTATGAGGAGCGATAAGCACCTTGCAAGCATTGGACGCACGCAGGTCTGCTCCTGCGGCTTGCAGAGAGCCATACGTGGGCTCTTGAGCATTTTCATCGAGCTTCTTAAATCTGATCTTCATTTTCCTGTTCCTTTCCGTTTGCATACACGGATTTATAACCGTGTACAAATATTTTGAAATAAGTATACAATTCTGAAATTGTTTTCGCCCTTAGGCTTGTTGTCGGTTGGCACATCCAAAATATAAACTTTTCATCTGTATTATACCCTTGCTTGAGCATATATTCTGTGAACATAGCCAATAGAGATTCGAGATATTCAATTTCTGCTGTTGGATCGTCGAACCAATAAGCGGTTTCAATGCCAAGAACATACTCTTTCTTTTCGCGGTCGTAGCATATGTCTATATCGTTCATTGAGTATAGACAAGGTGCCGCGGATGAGAAGTCAATAGAACTTTTGATACCCCAAACAAATTTATAGTATCCATTATCGAACTCGTTTTTCACATATTCTGGATATTTCTTCTTCAGTGCTTTGTTCTCGAAATAATCCTTAATATTTCCTGTTTGTATAGCGATATGTCGTTTCAATGTCTTAAATAGTCTTGGCATTATCAATTCCCTTCTTCTGTATTAGTCTAAAAAACTTTTATGGCAATGTGGACAGTATGTAATGTGTTTCCGCTGGGCATCTTCACTTGACCATCCCTGTGCATCAAATATGTCTTTGTGACAGTAATAGCAAATGCCCTCAGTAGGAATAAACAGCGGCACCAAATTCATTTCACAGTATTGTTTTTGATATTGAACATTGCCATTGCTTGTCACACTGTCTTCTATGGCTTCGTACAGTCCGCAGTGACACCTGCCCGTCTTGCCAGATGCGACAGATTTCAAAAATTCTTTGCATAGACATCTCGTGTCATCATTTTTTACTATCCTGCACGGACAATATCCGCCATTTTCTTTCAATTGTTTTCGGATCATTGCTACTCGCTCTTTATTTTGTGACACAACAATTTTTACCATACCTAACATATCCTTTCCCCGTACTGTTCGTCATTCGCCAATTTAACCCCGAGAATCTTGTCGTAGTGTGGCTTTTGATTTGGAACAAATCTGCCGTATTTCATTATGATATTTCCGAAAAGTGATAGCTTTTCGATTTTATCAATTATCTCCTTCTTACGATATCCTGTGTAGATAATAACATCGTCTTCGCATCCGTTTTTTCGCAATGCAGATATTAGTTCCACCACATCATTAAACGAATCCATTGGTTCTAATCCACCACATACCAGCGCTCTCGTTATCGGGTCGTTCAAGTACCGCTTAATAATTTCTTCAGCGCTAATTTCTATTGTTGGTGAGGTAGCGAGTGCGCTATTTTGACACACTCGCAGACCACACTCTTTTTCGCACTTAAAGGAACAATACGGGAAGGCGACGAACATTGACGGATATTTGTAATCTTGAAACCTTTCAGTTTCGATTCCCTTTATGCGCATATGTCACCTCAAAGTTGTACTCTGTCGCGGAATTCCGCTGCTTTTCCCTTGTTAAAATTATCTGTGCATCTCAGATAGCCTGTAATGCGTTGATATTTCTTAAGTCGAGTCTTGCAAATGGGACACTTGTCAACCCTTTCCTCAACATACCCGTGGCGCTCGCAATAACGAGAAATAGGAGATAAACTCATATACGGCACGGAGTATGTAGTAAACATTGCCTTGACGATTTGTTTGACGTGTTCACCCGGAATAGCCCCCTCAAGGTAACAGTGAATAACAGTTCCGCCTGTAAACTGTGTTTGGAGTTTATCTTGGTGAGCAAAAGTCGTATTGATATCTTCGATTAGCTTTACAGGAATATGACAACTGTTGGTGTAGTATACATCATTCCCGCTTCCTTGAGTAATAATGTCTGGGTACTTCTTAGTATCGCTTAGCGCAAGTCGATAGCAGGTCGATTCAGCAGGAGTTGCCTCATAGTTGAATAGATGTCCTGTTTCTTCTTGGAACTCAACAAGCTTTTGGCGGATATGCTCACCAACTTCAAGACAGAACTCGTGTGCCTTGGTGTCGAGAATGTTCTTGCCCATAAAGTTTTCACACATTTCATTCATACCAACGATGCCGATGGTGTTGAAGTGATTGTTGATTGTTCCAACGTATTCCATATACGCAGGAATGAGATTGTTGTCGAGAACATTGGTCTGGAGCCATTCTCGTTTGATTTCGAGGCTCTCTTTTGCAATGTTGAGCATTTTGTCGAGTCTTGTGTAGAATGCCGACTTATTTCCCTTGGTAAGATATCCAATACGAGGGAGGTTGATGGTAACAACGCCAATGGAACCCGTCGAGTCTCCTGCACCGAACAGACCGCCGTTTCTGTGGCGAAGCTCTGTAAGGTCAAGTCTCAGACGGCAGCACATCGAGCGAACATCGGTAATGTCGAGTTCGCTATTGATGAAGTTGGCGAAATAAGGCGTACCATATTTACCAGCCATCTCCCAAAGGAGTTCGTTGTTGGGGTTGTCCCAGTCGAAGCGGCTGTGGATGTTGTATGTAGGGATAGGATAGGAGAAAAGTTTGCCCTCAGCATCGCCCGCGAGCATAATCTCGTAGAAGACCCTGTTGAGCAAATCCATCTCTTGCTGACAACTACCGTATGTAAAACTTACTCTTTTACCGCCGATAACACAGTATTCATTTACCATATCCTCTGGAGGGGTAAGGTCAAAGGTAAGATTGAAGAATGCGGGCTCTGCACCGCCTCGGCTATTGCTGTTTACGCTGAAGATGAAATTCTGCATAGACTGCTTGACCTCGTCATAGCTGAGCTTGTCTTGCTTGATAAAGGGAGCGAGCAAGGTATCAAAGCCATTGAATGCGACGGCTCCCATAATCTCGTTCTGGAAGACCGTAATAAGATTGGAACACTGGTTCAGAATGGAGTCGAAGTGCTTCGCCGGCGCGGAAGTGGGGATGTTAGTAACACCTCTTACGCCCTTGTATAAGATGTCTTTAAGGGAGTATCCTGTGCAATACAGCGTCAGTCCGCCAAGGTCGTGAAGATGGATGTCGCCATCAACATAAGCACTTGCAATATGTTCTGGATACACCTCGCGGAGCCAGTAGTCCTTACTAACCTCGGCGATCATATATTTTGTCAGGCCGCCGTAGTTATAGATGGTACTCGAATTTTCCTTAACTCTCCAGTCGCTACCCTTGAGATACGGTTCTACGATATTCTTACTGCTCTTCATTTCTGATAACCTCCATTCACCCAATCCAGACTGGATTCGTAATCAAGGAACACCCCTGCTTCAATTTCGAGCATAGGTACTTTATCAAACCCAAGCTCCAGCATTTTGTTAACATCGTTGCACTCCACATATTCAATCTGTTTTGCGTCAAGTTCGTCTTTAAGACTCTTACAATTTACGCAACCAGTAGAATACAAAACTGGAGAAAATCTATTTTCTTCATTCATTGTTATTTACACTCTCCTCTTCCGTTATTTCTAATGCGTAGCTTCGGACGGCACTATAAGCGTCACGCCACGTTGTTACCCTTGTCATTCCGTTCGATGCCGCGTCATAACTGAGGTTATGTGGAGCAGACATCAAGATTTTCCTGTAACGACCACCCTCGAGATTGTGGATGCCATCGTCAATTAGGATGTCGCCATTGATAAGCTGTTTGTTCTTGGTAACAATAATTTTATTCCAAGAAATGTATGGGAAGTATCTCCCAATTGTGTATTCAAACTTCGCCTTGATTGTATCAAATAGAGAAGCGGTACAGATATATACATCAAATCCCTCTTTGATAAGGCGCTCAATGTAATACGGCGCTTCGTCAAATGGCTCAACATCGTGCCAAAACGAGTCTGTATGGAGTGGTTCAAACACCTGATCCTCCGTTAATTCAGGAAAGTAATCGTCCACTTTCCATCCGACCACATCACTTTCCGACACATTGGTGCCATACTTTCTATTAAGCCACTGGCACCAAGCGCGACACAGATGAGTCATCGTATCATCGAGGTCGATTAAAACGGTGACTTTTCTATTCATACAGACTCCTCCAAAACATCGAAAATCGTCATTTGTACATACTCCGATTCGGGTCGTGTGGTTATAACCTCGCACAACTCTTCTACATCTTCTCTAAGTTGTTCAAGACTCTTGTTAAATAACCAATAGTCTGGCTCGGTGTTGTCGAGCGCCGTTTCGGACGGATGCCTTTTTTGTTCGTCCGTTAAAGGACTGATAAATTCATTCCTCACGACACGAATATGTGTTAACGGGAAACCCGCCTCCATAATTCGGGTCAATTCATTTGGAAATCTCGCATCTGGTACAATAATATAGTCCCATTCGTCTGGAAATAGGGATACGATTTTTGTCACAAAATCAACCCAGTAATCGGGTTCTTTTTGTCGGATGCAGTCTGTACCAACTTTTTGGAGCAGAGTGCGACCATATTCATCTTTCTCACCATTCCATCCAAAAAATGTCTTACACATATACTTTAACAAATCTGCATAGTGGACAATCAATGTGGAATACCCCTTCGCTTCAAGTTCGTTTTTGAACATTGCAGCAGACGTATCCTTACCGTTTTGTGCGTGTCCTGAAATACATACAAAATGCGTCATCTTTTCCCTCCCGTAATTAGCTCGCTCATAGGTAGTGTTTCTATCCACTTACAGAAAACTCTCCATTCTGGTAGACGATGTGTTTTTCTTTGAGCATAAATGGTCTTAAGCTGTTGATAGTTGGTTGTCATTCCAGCCGTCAGCCTAAACCCAGCGGGATTGTTGTAAAGCACCTCAAGGTACTTCTCTTTCTTTTGTTCTTCAAGCGCATCAAGTTCGTTGCAAGATGCAGGTAGAGATCTCGAACAAAGTTCATTATATTCCGCTACCTTCTCTTTCATAATGTCGATCATACGCTTATCTACATAGTGTATGTATGCTTTGTCAAGGTCAAACTTTGTAATACGGTGCATAGTGCTCTGAGATGACACAAAGTCAAACCAGTGGTATCGCTCGGCTTCAGGCCACACCTTATTTGTAAAGGTTAGGTCGAACTGCACAATGACTCCTTTCAGCCAGTTGTCGTGTCCGCTGCCTCGTTCTGCCTGTGCGAGTTTTTGTATACCGGGCGTAATGTCCGTTGATAGACTGTCGATGTCCACACTCATAGGGAATTTGGCTCTGCGGATACTATCCTCAAGACCGTATACCTTGACATTGCTCACAATATCTTCGATTCTAATCATCCTTTATCTCCTTATTGTTCGTCAAACATTTTTGCTGTGTTAATAAAGATTTGTTTGAGTTGGTCATCAAACCCGAATCTTTGAGCATTCGTATCAATACTCTTGAGTAGGTTACCATCGTTATGCCTGAGTGTAGAAGCTTTCCAGTCACAAAGCATCTCGACAATGTCTATCAATGTCATATCGTTGATACCGTGCTCAAAGTGTTCTGGGTGATGACGATAGTTTGCATAATGGTGTTGTAGCGCAGTATCCATCTCTTTTAAGAACGAGTGGTATTCATCGCTACCGTAAGTGCAATCCGCGAGTTTAGGTGTGTACTCTGCAAATATTTCAACCTCTGGACTCTCAAGCTTCAACTTATCGTGTTCCACCCCGCGAGTGGTCAGTTTATCTGTGACTAAACGCAGATACTTCCTGACAATCTCAATATGCTTCTGAGTCTCTACTTGGCATTCTGCGTTTGTCATAATTAACCTCGTTTCTGCTTCGCAAGAAATTCTCTATGGCAGTTGTCGCAACAAAAGTCGCGCCACTCTCCATCAATCTTGCGTGCAATCCAACCGTAATCTTCTCTTAATTCTCTTGATACTTCTTTGAAATCGAAGCATCCGTCTTCAAATGGAAACCATTCTTCCGTATCGCAGTTATCGCAAGTGCACACGATATCACCCTCGCCGTGAATCATTCCCCATTCAATTTCTTTACTCATATTTCCTCCTGTATCAAAGTGTAAGAGTGTGTCCTTTATTGACGCAAATTACCTTTGACGTTTTATTATTTTTAGATATTGCATTTGCGAGCTCGTTAGCAAACTCGACCTTTCCTTGCATATCTCCGTGTACGAGAAGGATTTTCTCGCAATCCACATTGCTGTAATACTCGAGCAGACTGTCCTTTTGCATATGACTGCTAAATGAGTGTAGGTCTACCACTCTGCATCTGTTCGCAACACGCTTACCGCCGAGCTTAATCGTTTTGACCTTCCCTTCTTTGATTATTGATGCCAAAGAGCTATCGACACTAAATCCGCAGAATACGATCATATTTCGCGAGTCAGACAACATAGCTTTCGCGTATGCTCTTGAGCGTCCGTGTGTCATCATACCAGACGAAGAAATAATAACTGCTGGACTTGAATCGTTTTGCCAAGCCTTGCTCTCATCAGGATCTGAAATAAACTTTACGTTATCCCATTGTAAGACTCGCTCCCAATGTTGTAGTTCGTCGCCAGAAAGGAGTGTTCTGTAAGCATCACAAACTCTCATACCCATAGGTGTATCAAAGAGAACAGGGATGTTAAAGCTTTTATCGTTTCCGAAAAGATCGTAGAGATGAGTTAACATTTCTTGACTACGCGAGTTAGCAAAACAAGGGATGAGAACCCTTCCTCGGTCATTCTTGCAGGTGTTTTCGATAACAGTCTTAAGTTTTTCTAAGTCTTTATGGCGTATCCTTTGTGTAGCAATTCTATCTTCGCCTCCATAAGTCGTTTCGCCAATCAACACATTCACCCTGCGTATTGGTTCAAATGTATTAGCATACATTTTTTCGATATGGATGTTACCAAGGTCGGATGTATATCCGATGGTCTTGGTAACGTTTCCTTCCGTAACCGCGATTTCAATCTGAGCTGCATTTAAGATGTGCCCCGATGGTATGAAACGGAATTTGACATATTCGTCCAGTTGTACGAACTCTCCCATTGGGTATTCGCGAATAGATCCGACGCATCTCTCCACGTCATTCTGTGTGTATATTGGCGCATACTCCCTATGATATTGCTTGGATAACGCCTCAGCATCACAAGACATAATTCTTGCGCTATCTTCCATTAGAATTCGTGCGATAGGTATCGAACCAGACGGCATAATCGTAGGTGCATTCATTCCGCGTTTATAAAGCAACGGAATTCTTAGGATATGGTCTCCGTGATTATGAGCGGCGAATACATACGAAATATTCTTCGGCTTAAACTTAAACGGCGCATTATTGATTTTGTACTCCGACAAAGTTTCTCCAGAGCCTTGGTACAATCCACATTCTATTAGGAACTCTACGTGTGGGGTTTTAACCCACACGCAAGAACCTGTTACTCCATTGGCAGATTCGCCAACGAAGTTAATTTGAATTTTATCTTTTGAACTTTGCGACATTACATTACCTCGCAAAAATCTTCGATAATACGGTCAATAACACCATACTTTAGGGCTTCCTCGGCGGTCATATACCAGTCAATAGCACCCTTGCGCTTTAGGTCTCCCGCGGAAACAGATGTGTTAGCGAGGAATGTTTCGTTGTCTCGTTTGTCAAGTTTATCATAAAACTTCTTCGCAGACTCAACCTGTTCGACAGTTCCTTGGTAGCCGTGATTGCCAGAATGAACAAGGATAATGGAGTTCGGGAAGGCAAATCTTTTGTGTCCAGCAGCCAAAATGTAAGAACCAGCACTCATAGCTGCACAATATACAATTGTGTATACTGGTGTTGTGCTCATCTTGATAGCGCCAATGAGAGAGCGCATAACCTGAGTGTGACCACCCGGTGTGTCGATAAAAATTCTGATGGGAACTCTTTCTTCAATCGGGATTTTATATTTTGCGTCTTCGTGATTGATGCGCATAATTGTCTTAACGAGGTCAAGCGTCTCGTCGTTGACCTCACCTTCCAACCAGAACATACGTTGCTCGGCATCCTTGTAGTAGTCGAGCAATGCAGGGTTTGGGAGAAGAAGGTTTTCAAGATCCTTTGGAATTTCCAAAGTAAGCATTTCGTTCATAGGCGTTTCTCCTGTTTGTGTAAAAAGTCTCAAATCAAATACTGGTTTGATTGTCATATTCAATCAATATATAGTGTCGTAATTTGTTTTCACCACTATATATAGTGGTTAAGATTCGACATCATAATCATATAGATACCAATAACCAGCTCTGTTCTTTTCCACGCTCTTTGCGTAGATAATATTTCCTGTTTTGATTGGGTTTTCGTCATACAGTTTTGTGTAAACAGAAATTCTTGCCGTCTTTCCAGAACCAAGACTTCTTGTGCTTAGTCTGTAAGACCATACATTGCCATTGCGCTTATCTATCAGCGGCTGACAGTCCATAATCAGCAATCTCTTTCTGTCTTCTTCTTTTCCTGTTGCAACATCGACATAACCCAAAATGTCGAGGCTGTTTTGAATTTTCACTCTCATCTCAATATCTGGAACATTAAGAGAGCGGATAAATTGTTCGCATTCAGCCATACACTTCTTAACATCATCCGAACTCGCGAATGTAAACGAAGCGGCTTCGGATCCGTCCTTACGTTTTGATGATGCGTGGTTTGCGATGATACGTCTTAGGTCGTCGTCCTTTATAGTGTCTTTCTTAATCGACTTGGCATCTCCTTCTCTAAAGAAGTCGAACATTCCTCTAATCATAAACAACTCTCTGCCGTTGCCAAACTGCTCGAAAAAGTCAATCTTCATAAGCATATCAAGTTGTCTGCTATTAAGTGAAGTTCCTTTGATTTGACAAAGCAACTCCAGAAACGTGTCTGGCTTTGTAGTTTTAGAGATTTCGTATAGCTCAATTGCAGCCTTAGAGCTGAGGTATCGAATAGAGGAAACGCCCTTGGCAATTACTTTTTGTTCTTCGTCGAAGCAATAGTTGTCTTGCGAGATACCATATCTCGGAGGGGTAATTCTAATGCCGTAAGCCTCCGCAAGTTCTGTTCCCTTTTTAATGTCTTCTTCTGAAGATGCATTGTTGAGGTAACAAGTGATAAACTCGTACGGGTGATAGTGTCTGAGATAGGCGCACAAATATCCGATCAGGCAATACGCGACGCTGTGGTTGTATCCGAACATATACGACGATGCGTCTTCGATAATCTTAATAAATTCGTTTGCTTCTTGCTCAGATTTCTCTCTTGCTTTGTCTGATTTAGAACAATAACCCTCGAGAATACGCGGCATCATTTCTTCAAGGATACTCATTTTCTTTTTAGCAATACCGCGTCGAACAGTATCTGCTTCACTCCCCGTTAGTCCGCATACTGCTTGTAGGAACTTGATAATGTCCTCTTGGTATACAAGATATCCATTGTTTTCTGCAAGAATATCGTCAATAAGTTTTGATGGGTTTTGGTGGGGTTTACGAGAAATCAGATCTTCGCGATATGAAGCGCCCGAAGGTCTAATGCACGCGGTTACAAGCGACATATCGAAGATTGATGTCGGCTTGAATTTGCGTAGTAACTGGAATGCAAACTCGGACTCCATCTGGAAAATACCCATAGGACAACGAATCATATCCTCCCACACTGCTTTGTCAAACCAGTCAATTTCGTGAGATTTTGGATACGGTTTGCCGAGCATTGCATATGTATTTCTGATAATCTCGATGTTACTAAGGATAAGGAAGTCGTATTTTACCATTCCGACATCGTGTACCTCGTCCATATCGAGCATCAAACAGTTGTCGCCCTCCTTGTCAAATATGCCGTAGTTATCGGCAAGTGTAACAGGGCTAATAACCATTCCAGCCGGATGAACTGATTGAGACACCTTGGTTCCGAGCAATCCGTCAAAGTAGTAAAACACATCAGGATATTTCTCTTTCGTTCCGTCAGGGTCTGTTTCGTACATCTTCTTAATCTTATTAGCCTTTGGAATACTGTACGGATTATCATCGTCGCTTTCGTCTGGGTGTGCCTCTTTATGATAGTCTCGTAGTGCACCGCAGATATCATCAATTACGCCTCTGTCGTTTATGGTTCCGAACGACGACACTCTCGCTGTCTTGTCTGCGCCAAAACGGCCAACAACGTATTCAAAGATTTTCGGTCTGTCCGACTCTATGCAGTCCGTATCAATATCTCCAACCTCTACTCTGTCCTCGTTGGCAAATCTGGAGAACACTGTATGCCACGTCTCTGGATTTAGGTCGATGACATCTGTAATATACGCCACTCTACTTCCTGCTACAGAACCTCTTGCATTGCCTGTCGCAATTCCGTTTTCGTGACACCACGAGATAAGTTCGGACATAGACAACATAAATCCGTCCATATGAATTTTGGTAAATACTCTAACTTCCTCGTCGATTGCCTCTCTGAACTTTGGAATTTGTTCTGCCGTAATCGCCCCATTGGCGATTTTTTCGGTGAACTTTCTCTCGATGGTTTCAAGTAACATCTCGTGGTCTTTTTCTCGAGAGCCGTACAGAATAGGATACTTAAGTTCGCAGTCGAGCTTGAAGTCTTCTACCAGATCTGCCATCGCAATCGTGTTTGCAATAGCCTGCATATACATAGCTTCTGGCAGTGCGTTTTGCTTTGCAAATGCTTCAACGAGTTCATCATAGGTCTTGAACGTGAGGTCGAATGCGTCCTCGTCACCGTACGACTTATGCTTGCGCTTCAGCAGAATTTTTCTACACTCTGCTTTATATGCGTTTAGAGAGTGCGTATCCGTGCCTGCGATTAACGGCTTTCCGTATGTATCTGCGAGATGAGCGAGGTGGATGTTAAAATCAACCTGCTCTTGGTGTGCGTGTGGTTGTATTTCGAGATAATCGTATCTCTTAACCATTGCCTCGTATTTATCGTGAGACATAGGCAGTTTGTTAAGAGGAGAAGCCAAACAAGCACTTGTGGTAATTACATTGTCAGACAGACTTAAAAATTCATCGACGGAAATTCTGTTTGTGTAGTAAAAATGTTCTTCATCAAACGATTTGCTGATGATAGAGTTGATTTCTTTCACACCTTCAAAATTTTTCGCAATTAGAACCGTATGGTAATTGTCTCTCACCTTCGGCTCGAGCTGTTCGGTTATATATACTTCTACTCCGTGAATGTACTTAATTCCCTTTTCATCGCAGTATTGTTTCTTTTTGACCCAGCCAGATAGCTTTCCGTGCTCTGTAAAGGCGATTGCGGGAAAGCCGTACGATACCGCCGTGTCTATATAATCCTTGTAGTTAGTACAACTATCAAGCAAACTGTAATCAGAGTGCAAGTGATATACTACATACGGTTTCATTGTTCAACCCTCCCGAATACTTCTTCTGATGTGTCATATAGTTGCATTGGCGGATACGGCAGATCGGAGTCGTATTTGCCCGTATCCCACTTGTATTGCTTGTCCAAATCTTCTTCGCTCTCAAAGAAGCGTCTGGACGGCTTATCGTAAAACAGACCAACAGAACTACCTTCGTACCCGAGCATTCTGTCCTTAAGGATGTCGCAAAGAACGTCGTATTTAATTGGTTCCTTGTACCATCCCTTTCCGTTCTGTTTTGGCACTCCATTTTTATCATCCTGTGTTACTCGATACAAACTGATAATTCTGTGTGCAAGGTCGATAATCGCAGAAATGCCCTGAATATCCATCTTTGTAAGTCTGCGCATCGTTTCAATCTTGTGCGGATGAACTACAAGGCAAACCGTTACGTTGTACTTCTTTGCGAAATCAATCAGTCTGGTAACAAATTCTTCCTGTCTTTGATACTTGTTGTTGTCGTTGCATTCGAGATTAACCGAAGTTAGGTTATCAATAATATGTAGTTTAACTCCGTATTTTCTGGTCGTATCTTCCATTGCTTTTAGCAACGAGTCAACCTTGTGGTCGTAGCCGTCTTTGTAGATAAACAGCCTGCCTTTGTAATACTTGTTAATCCCGTCCTGCGCTTCCTTTGTCACCTTCCAGTATGTTGCTCCGTTGTACTGATACTGATTTACGTGTCTCTGTCCGGCAAGAATGTAGTTAATCCAGTTCTTACTTTGGAAGTTTGGCAACTCTCCAGAGTACAAAAATGCGTTTTGTCCATTATCAATCGAGTTACAAATAATACTGGATAGAAACGAGCTCTTACCAGAACCGTTCACACCAGTAACAATGTTGAAACTGCCATAAAAGAGTTTCATTAGTCTTTTGTCGAGACTTGCTATGCCTGTCGGCACCCCGTCAATTGCATCAAGGTCAATATTTGTAATATCTGCAAAGTCCGAAACACTGTCTACGGGAGAGTCTTTTGCGTTTGCAATCAACTCCAAAACAGCCTGCTTTCCCTTATAGTAAAGCACCTCGTTCAAGTCCTTAAGAGCAACCTTTGTGCCATCGGGATTTGTATGTATGCGTGGAATTTCTATGAATTTGGTCTTCCACGAACCAAGACGGAATACGCATTCTTTTTGCATTTTTGTTCCTGCCTCATCATTGTCGGCACAAATAATAATGCTTTCAAACTGTTCGAGCCAATCGAAATTTTCCTCTATCCAGTTATAATTATTTGCTCCGAACGGAACCGAAACAGAGTTTGACCACCCCGCCTCAATGGCTGCTAAACAATCAATCTCGCCTTCGCAGACCAACAGCGGTGCGTCAACGTTTACTCTGTTCATATTGAAAAGAAGTGGCATTGTGTCGGCATCTTTCTGACACCAAGCCTTAAGTTCGCCCTTAGACTTGTCCACTTTGTGGCTTGGCCTGTACTTAACCAAACACAAAACATCGTTTGTGTCGTAGTAGTTAAAGGCGATATTGCCGTGTGCATCTTCCCTAACATCTGCGCCATCAATCGTTTCTTTTGAAATGCATCTCTTTGCAAGGTATTTATACACATTGGCTTTCTCGTTTAGCGGTACTTCTTTGGGATATCTGTATTGCGCCCTCGTTTTAACACCAAGTTCTCCAAAGGCGTAATGCACACCCGCTTCCTCGAAGAGTGCTTGAACAGCACCCATATATGTTTTGCCGGACGCAACATACGCATCAAGCACGTCTACAACTTTACCGCAACCAAAACATTTGGCTTTATATGTGCGTGGGTTGTAAATGAAACTCGGAGTGTCTTCTCGGTGGAATGGGCATAACCCCTTATGATTTCTTGCGTCCCACTTCTCTATCTGGAACAATTCGGCGATAATATCGGCATTTCTGGTTCCGAGTTTTTCTTTCGCCTGTTGAATTTTGTCAAGACCGACGAGCATCTTATCGCCTCCTTATTTTTCGTTATATCGCTCGATATTGTGCTTATAGGCAAGCTTAAGTATTTTTCTCGGCGGCTCTTTCCCAACCGAGCGGTATAGTCTACGAAGCTGTTCTGGTCGAGCGATTAACTCAGTAATTAGCTTGTTCGTGGACAAATTATGTATGATTATAATTGCAGTGTCAGTAACGCTATGTAGCTCCGCACCACCCGGATGCCCTCTGTCTACAACGAACGTATCAACAACGGATCCAATCCCTATTTGATTTGTTATAAATGCGTCACGACCCTGCCGTTCTGTATAAAAATGAACAGAAGGTGATTCCATTGACTCCTCACTTGTGTTTGTATTTTGATGTTTTCTTTGGTTTCAGATCACAGTATTCTCTGTGATTACAAAGATTATCGCCATAAAACGACTCGCAAGTCGGAGGGTAATCAAAGGCTTCGCGTATAATTCTTACCGTATCGGTTGCCCATTTTACCGCTTCGTTCAGGTCGTCTTGATTAAATGGAATCTTTACAGTGTCTTGCTTTCTGAACATTAAAAATTGAAGTTCGTCTGGATATCTGCCATACTTCTCCTTAACATACAGAGAGTATAAATATAGTTGTCTTGCGTATTTTCGTTGTTCTTTTTCGTCTTTGAATGATGCCTTCGATTTGTAGTCCCTAATTATCAGGCGACCGTCTTCGTCCTCAAATACAAGGTCTATAATTCCTACAAATATCCAATCATCAATCTGGAGCCTAAAGTCATCCTCGATTCCAAGGAGTTTACAATTGTTATACCCCTGAAAGGACTTTAGAAAGGATAATCCTTGCTCGTAGTAAGAATTTCTGAGATTGACATATTTGTTCCAAGGAAACTTTTCTGGGACTGCTGTTTCAAACTCCCACTCATAAACAGCGGGTAAATCCCATAACTCCAATTCGCCTTTGGAATATCGTTCCATAATACTGTGAACAAGTGTTCCAAAAGATGAAAAGGCGTTGCCGATGCCCGGCTTGTGATCAATGTATTTGAGTTTGTAGCCATACGGGCAAGTCCACCACGTGCTTAACTTGCTAAAGCTATATTGTTCGAGTGGCTTGCCCGAGCTCTGGCTATTTACCAAGGACATTCGTCCTTTGCATCAGGCACTTCGGGCTCTTGAGTGGTCTGAGCGGAAGTTACGGCTTGCTCGGCGTTTCCGCCCTGCTCGCCGTTAGAAATTGAGGCTTCGAGAATACGGAACTTGAAAGATGACTTCTTACTTCCATCGGCTGCTTCATAAGGCGGGTTTTCGAGAATCGCCTTTGTGATAACAATCTTGTCACCATCCTTAAGGTTACCCTTAAGTGAGTTAAACGCGTGTCCCATTAGCCTCGGGAACCACGTTGAATCAATCCACTCGCCATTCGAGTCTTTTGCAGAAGTCGTCATACGAACATCCATATACTTCTGTTCGGTTCTCATAATCTTCCAAACCTTACCATAAATCGGATTTGTAGTGTAAATCATATGTATCTATCTCCTCACTTCTTGTGCTTTGCAGAAATCTCTTGGAACTCTGCGATAATTTTCTTGCATACTTCCTCAGAATCAATTGAGCTGGGGTTTCCGTTACCGTTATTGTGTTTTGCAACGACAGCCATCATCTCGGACTTGTCCATTCCGCCCTTAATCAGGACAGAGCCCATATCAACGACTTCCTTGATTGCCTTACCAAGACGCTTTTTTGCTTCGTTTTCCTCAAAATCTTCAGCCTGTTGCTGTTTGCTTCTATAGTTGTCAGGGTCGGACTCCGTGGTTGCAAGCTGTAGAGACTTCATCAGATAATATCTGTTGGCATATGTTTCTGCCGCGCCAAATGCCTGAGCAGCATCTTCCATCTGACCTACGAACACCCAAGAGTTTTCGATTCTTTCTTCTGGATTGTCCGTATTAACCCAAGTGTAAGTAGTGTCTGCATAAACAATAACTTCGTTGCACGTCTTATTGCTCTTGTTTGTATATGTAAACGGAACAACTTTAAGCGTGCCCGGAACTACGCTGTGATACAGCATTACTCCATACTTCTGCATACCTGCGGTTACCTTTGCCTGAATATCTTCCTCGGGAACATACTTATATCCATACGCCGCCTTAGTTCGTTGAAGTGCTCCCGCCATATTTGCAATTTTTAGGAGCTTTTGGTGAAGATTCATATCGTGATTTTCCATCTGTTCTATTCCTTTCTTACTTAAAGACTGCTCGAGTCTAATAGCATCCTCTAGCGACCTCTTGATTTCATTAAAAAGCTTGTGGCTCATTCTTTTCGTTGTTCAAAACTGTGTTTTGAGAGCGTTTTTGAAGAATGTAATTATGCGCCGTCATCTGAAACAAACAGCATCTATTGTGAAGTTCTGGGTTGTTATAAAAGCACTCAACACAACTGCCATTCGTACCATCCTGACCACCGAAGTCGCGGCATCCTGTTATTAAAAACAACCTATCTCGAAGCAACTCGTTTACATAACCGCGATTGCGAACCATAGTTTCGAGTTGCCGATGCGAAACACTCCTTAAGTATTCTCTGTTGTCTGTATTCATACATTCTCCATTCTGTCTAACACTTGCGATATATTACATTCTTGCGGTATTTTGTCGTCCCTCCAACGGATAAATTTCGGATGTCGAATATGCCCGCTTTCGGCATCTATTTCCATACCGCCAACCTCACATACCATTCCGACATAATCTCCCCAGTTGGAAAGAATTTCATCGCTCAGTCCCGACAAATCTCCAAAATATTGAGCTTCTCCGTTATTATACAAAGCAAGTCTCAAAGAACCCGCCATATCCTTGTAGAAGGATCTTGTAACAGGAATAACATCATCTCCTTCGTGATGCCCCTCTGGTAGGCGAACAAAATTCTTGTCGCAGAAATACTTCCATTCTTCCAGATGAGTTCCTGTGTAATACATTTCTGGCGGATTGGCACCGCAGACAACGCAGTCTATCGTTTGATGAATTTCTTTCTTAATCTTGATACTCACTCGTGCTGGTGTCCTCTTGTTGTAGACAACAGCATCTTTCCTCATTACTACCATACCTTCGCGACCGGCAGAAAGATATTCTTGGATTTTATTCCAGAGCGCATCTCCTTCATAGAACCTCGCATACTCTACATATGGACTCTTAAGAGTTTCCTCTGTCATCGTAATGAACTGAGCTCTCTCTTGATAGGTTCGATTAACAAAATTGATGCCATCATAAGCCATTACATCAAACACATAAAGATGCAACCATCTATCAGTATCCGACTGTCTCTTGATTGCCTCGTCTTTTAGACATCCGAGAATTGTTGTCGTGTTTTTACTTCCTTCGTTGTTTGGAATATAACACTCACACAAAAAGCAAGTACCATTTGGCATCCCGTCAAGCCATTCGGATATTTGAGGGAGCCATTCAATTTTGTTGACGATTTCGCCCCTAACATTTCTGTTACGAGCGACCATAAAACAGTTGCCATCTTCGTCTTTTATTAGTCTCTGGTAATACCCATCGACCTTTAATGCACCAAGATAATCGCCACTACGCACAAGCCTGTCTGTTTCTTCCTGTCTTTTGGTTTTATCGTAGCTTGAGGCATATGACCAATATTTCATTGGCTCCATATTGATCCAATCTATGCCGTTAATATAACCTTTCATTAGTTAAACCATTTCAATACCGTTTCCCCGGTATAACCTTTCTCCCATACATACCAAGCATAGGCTACGGCGCTTGACGATATAGAGTCAAAGTCTCCGTTCTTTGCACAAATAAGTCTCGATGAAGACACATATACGGTTTTCGGTGGCTGTTCCAGAAATAACTGTTTTCTGGCTTTGCCTTCCGCAAACGTGAACTTTAGAAACATTGCGACCTTATGCCCGTTTGGCACAAGATCGAGTGCGTGCTCGACGAACTCTTTTGCATACTTGTATGGCGGGTTTGTTATGATATCTCCGTCAAATATCTCGTTGCATTTGAGGAAGTCTACCCCCCCCTCACCGTATCCACGGTCTATGAGGTCGGTGGACTTTACGTCGTAGCCTTTATGTATTAGGACTTCGGAAAGATGCCCAACGCCACAAGCGCATTCCCAAATCCTCGGAGAGAAGCTTTCCATCTCACACAACAGTTCCAATGCCTTTGGATCGGTTGCATAGAAATCATTTTCTTCTCGTTCCGAATCTGTGTGGTTGCTCGCCCCGAGCGTCGTATATATTGATTTTGCATTTCCTGTCCAGTCACTCATTGTTATTCCTCCAAGACGTACTTTTGAATGAAACGATATATGTCTCTTTCGCAAGTACAATAAATCTCGCTCCATTCCATTGTGTACATTGCTCCCAAAATTGACTTGGCGCTAACCGTTAGGTTGTTACCGTCTGTTAGGTGAACTTCGCCAGCGATACCATTTACTGCATTAACAAAACCTTTGATATCAGAAATGGTGTCAAGCCTTACTTTAACCTTCATCGTGCGTCTCCTTGCCTTCTCTAATATAGGTTGCGGACTCGTCAGCTACGTGAAGAAGCCAAGCAACTGGGAACTGTTCAAATGCCGCCCCTACATCTTTATTTCCGTCCCAAGAGCTCATATGGCAATTGATTGCAACTGCTTCTTCGGTAGACAGCTTGATGTAGTTCTGAAGGATGAATACGGATTTACTTCCGTGACCGCCGTAGTGCAACTTTTCGTTATACGTATAGGCGTCATAGGACTCCCAAGCACCTGTTTGTGCGTTCTTTCTGTTTCGCTTTTCTGTCGCATACAGATTGACTTTGCACAAATCGTGGAACAAAGATGTAACGATAACGGTCTCTTCAGAAAGTTCAACTTCTGGATATGCCTTCGCGAGACGCATCATTTCATCATATACGTTTAGAGAGTGTTCAAGCAACCCGCCCGGATGCGACCCGTGAAATCTTGCACTTGCAGGACAATAATAAAAGTCGCTACTCTCGAGCCATTTGAGCAACTCGCTTATACCTTCTCGATTTACCTTGGAGCATAGCTCCAAGAACCGTTCCTTGTTGGTCATTTCAATCGACCTCCTTTTGTTGTCTAAAAGTGTGTTGTTTGATTAAAAAATAAAAATTATAGGAAATAAAAGCAGGTTTTTATTTGGAAAAGTAAACATTGTGTTAAGCCCCTTGACAAAATCCAGATCGTATAATAAAATTCAGGTGTTTCAAGAATTTTTCTAAGAAATGTTTTTGTGCATTATTCCTTTATATGCCCAAAAACGGCTTGGAATTAGTTGTTTTGCACAAAAGAGCGTTGTCTATATATGTTTTTCAATCAACAATAAAGCGAGAAAAACACATACCGCTCCTTTGGGGTGGTAGAGGCCGCAAGTTCAAGTCTTGTCACTCAGACCAGAATTAGCCTGAATTTTTAGTAGAAATGCTAAAGATTCGGGCTTTTTCTATGCCTTTTTGAGTGATTTCGACTACTCTTTTCAAATTTCAAGACATCGAATCAAGAATTTTCTAAAATTTATGTCAAGAATAAAAACCTGCTTTAGTCCTTCTCTTCCTCATAATCTTCATATTCGTCAAGGCTCGTACTGCGTTTACGCTCGTTACGAGCCTTTTTCTTTGCGCGGTGCTTGTCTTCTCTTAACTGCCTTAGTCGCGCCCCTTGACAGTAATAGTGTCTTGCGAATTCATCAATATCGTAGACTTTCTTGTGGTCGTTGTTCTTAGCCATACATATTACCTGTAAAGTTGAAACTTCTTGCTGATTTGATGTGCTATATCGTCTGGCAAAGGCTTAAATCCGATACAAGTGAGCGTTCTGCCGACACCGTTCTCGTCAACCTCTTCTGGCTCAAGTTCTGTCAAGCAGCAGTCCTTAATAAGGAAGAAATCCTCGCCTTCTTTCATACCGAGCTCCGTCGCGACCGCAACCGCCTTCATCAAATGATTACGATTTCTGGCTTCACAAATAGTCTTTGTAAATACCCCGCTAATCCAGTCCTCGTAAATATTTTTGCTGAAAAATACTTCCGTTGCGTATCCGATCTCGTCGGTTGCCGTGTTCGTTGCCACAATCATCTTGTCTCTGTCTCGCATTTTTGATGTGATAAAGGCAAGAGATGCGTGACAACACTGTGCGGCGAGTTTACCGGGCGACATTTGCAAATCTTTTCTTGCGATAATTAACTGTCTCATACGATAAACAAATTCTCGACGTTCTGAACGATCTTATCGTTCTGAGCAGTCAACAAGTCGATTGCCGCATTCTCCTGCTCGAGCTTCGTAATCTGCTCTGCGTTTGCAGCCTTTGCCACAGCCGCTTCCTCGTTGGTCGCCTTAAGACCAGCGATGAGAGTCTTAAATGCGCTGATTGCGCTCTCGGACTTCGCCTTCAAACTTTCTGCGGTTATGATAGTGGCTTTCTTCTTGGTTGCCATTTTCTTTTTTCTCCTTTAATTATGTATTTTGGTGTGGTGTGTCCCTCTACGACAATTAGAGAATTCCTTTAAGAAAGACACTTTATTTCATCGACTAATCGGAAACTTTTTTGATTTTTTAGAACCGTAGTTCCCGAAAGTGCGTTAGAAAAAACGGGGTTTTCTGCAAATCATCTTTGCAAAGTCGGGTACGCTCTGTTCTTTGGGTTTGCCGCAAGAACAGTAAATGTCTGGTCTTTAATTACTTCCTTAATCTTTAGAGGAGTTCGGACTTCCTCCCAAAAGTAATGCCATACAAATCCACCGATTTGTACCGTACCAATGTACTTATCAGGGTTTACGGTATCCATCTCCCATCCAGTACCGACGAGAGACACATTGAATTTCTTTGGTCTTCTGTCCGTATCTACAATTGCCCAAACGCAAGGCGTACCAGCTTGCAGTTGTACGGTCAGAAACTTAACAACTGGTGCTTCGATTTCCGTCACACCCTCTGATAGTTGAAACTTCCAAATTGCTTTCATTCGAGCCTCCTTAACTGTCAAAGCAGAAGACGATGCGGATGTTTTCCATCGCCGAAATTGCTCTGTCATTATTGCGTTCAAAGTCAAAGTCGTAACACATACCCAACTCCTCGGCTCGGATTTTCAACTTGTTAATTAGTCTCTCGAGAGACCAATTCTTTTCTGTCCACTCACGGCGCTCCCATCCCTCTTGGTTTGTACCTTGACACCACGATTCTGGCGTAATTCCTTCGATATCAAGTCTGTCTCTGTCCGCTGGTGAAATCATTCCGCTTCTGCGGATCTCTCCATACTTTTTATAGAAATCATATAATTCCTTGAGTGTGAAATAAGATGCGGAATGTCCCCACTCATCGCAATCTCCAAGTTCTTTCTTTATGTATTCACAAGAATCGTCTGGCAATCCTCGTGGCGTGTCAATATACACAGTATCTCCGTAGTTACGAACGTTAGCTAATGTGGCAAACAGTCCGTAGTCCCTGTTCTCCCAGAGTTCAATGACTCGGTATGAGTCCTCTCCCTTAACAGGCATCCTAAACAGGTCTGCGCTGTGCCACTCTCCTGTATAGCCTTCAAGACGATTGTTTTTATATTCGTAAAGCCTCGGACGGTATTCTACACGCATATGAATATCAGTTCCCATCGCTGCTCTCCTTGTTATTTGTCCAAAAACTTCCTTTATGTCCATTATCTTTAAGGAATATCTCAATGCATTTGCGATACTCCGTCATTCCGAAACCGCGACTCTCATCCGTCTGTACGAAATGATCTTCTTGCTCGGGAAGCATATCATCAATATCGTCTACGATAATGTAGTATTTAATTTCGGGATGTGTTTCAAGATAAGACTTGATTTCGCTTCCGCGCCTTTGTTGTCCGCGAAAGTCTGGTGTTTTACCGAGTATTTGAATTCCGTCGCGAAGTCCGCCGTTAATTAAACACTCTTTGTAGTTTGAATCGGTTCTCCAACTGCTTGATACAACAATGTCGTAATGGCACTTCTTGCAGAATTCCGAAAGCCATTGAACCGCCTGAAAGTTATTAACCTTTCCGTCTTTTGGGAAGTTATACTTACAAGTTGTTCCTTTGTCGTTCCACATAGGAGTGTTGACTACTCCGTCGTAATCAAGAAATATTACCCTGCTCATTCTGCATCATCTCCTCGTCATACAGATGGAAGAACTCGGTATGACTACCGACATCGAAAACAGTATGCCAAGGTTGCGGATTCCATCTTCGAGTGTAATATGACTTGAAGTTATGGTCGTCAAGAAACTTTTTGATTTCCTTATGAGCTTCTTCTAACGTTGCAACCTCGGCAATACATCTTTCGACCCCTCTGCTGTTTTCAAAATTTAGTTTCATTTTCCTCACAACTTAAATGTCGAATTTAAGCTGCTCGCCATACTTGACTTTCTGTTTTCGCTGATGTGGGTGTAAATATCAGCCGTTACATCAATGCTCGAGTGTCTAAGCCATAACTGTATGTCCTTCAAATCCCATCCCTTATCGTACAGAATGCTCGCTGTACTATGTCTAAGGTCGTGAAATCTCATCATAGGAAGATCGTGAGATTTTAGCACTCTTTGGAATCCTCGTGTCACATAGTCTGGTCTGAATTTCGTCCCGTCGTCCCAAACGAATATGTAGTCACTCTCTTTGTATTCACGCCCGAATGTTTTACGGTTCTCATCCTGCCGAGCTTTGTGCTCAAGAAGAACTTTCTTCACATCGTCGATCAGTTTGTAAGTATGGAAGCTGCTTTGTGTTTTTGTGGAATTCTTTTCCACAATGGTTTTGTTTTTAACAACCGTATGATTGATTGTAATTGTGTCTTTCTCAAAATCAACCGCACTCCATCGTAAGCCAAGAACCTCGGAACGACGAAGACCGTAGTACATCGTTGTATAAACCAAAGGTTGCAGTTGATGTCCTGCGAATGCTGTGAGGACTTGATTTGCTTCTTGTGCATTTAAGAACACCCTGTCCCTCTGCGAGGATATTTTAGCTGGAAGTTTAACGCCAGATGCAGGATTCCTTGGGATTAGCTCTTCAAGCACCGCTTCATTCAACACTTCTTTTAATACAATTCCGTGTTTTTTAATGGACGCAATTGATAAGCCGCCCTCTTTTCCATCAAGTCTGCCACTCACATATTTGTGCTCATAATAGTCTTTAATATGATGCGGTTTGACTTCTCGCAAAGACAACCCGAGTGGTTCAAAATACGGAATGATATGTCTTTCCGCATAGATTTGATATCCTTCCCAAGTTGACAACTCAATCATTGGCTTTTTGTCATAAAGCCATTTCTTTATATAAATCACAAACAGTGTGTCTCCGCCGGGCATCGAATACGCTTCCTCGTACTCTCGTTTAATTTTCTCAATCATTGCTTCGGCTTTACGCTTATTGTTCTTGACCGGCAAACCAAGAGCGATCCATTTTTGTTTGTATTGATCAATCTCTTTGTAGTTGACGACTGCGTAATAACGATTGTTCTTAATAGTTAATGTTACCGTCATTTTGCTATCTCCTTTGCTGTTTTCACTTCTTTGGTAGAAGTTATGTATTCGGAGCGTCGCTCTCAGACAACATACTGTCTATGTAGTTTTTGAGGCACTCTTTTGGAATCTTCCTGTCTCGACCTATCCTAAAACTTTTGATAGTTCCAGACGTTAGTAACTCATAAGTTTTGTTGTATCCAATTCCAAGAATGTCGCGGACATCCTTCGGGCTTAATATATCGCCGTAATCGTCCATTTTGAATTTGCTCATATTTACCTCGCGTATTCTTTATTCAGTTATTTCGCAATTAAATATAATCTTGACGACAATTTCATCGTCATTTTGTTCTTCTATAGAAATGTCATATCCCTGTGATTTCAAATCATTCACATAGGACAAAACACATTCCTTAGAAAAAACTGTGTGATTTCTATTACCGGGCGACTTTAGTGGAAAGCGCATACTTGCATAGTATTTACTCATTTATATCCGCTCTGTTATTTCATACCATTTCGGCTTCGGCTCGATTATCGTAACTCCACATACCCACACCTTCTCCTTCGTCTGTCGCAATAGGACATTCTCCAGTCGGGTCATCTTTAGTGGTATGTTTAATCTTAAACGAGAGCCCGCTCCACGGGTCGTTTTCATAGTCTTCTCCGTGAATGTTGCCTTCTGCATCACATACATAAAGGCTGGCTCTTCCGCCACAAAATGGGCAACGTCTCATAACATCTTGCATTATCTATCTCCTAACTGTTAAACTGCATAGCCTCATCAAACGTACATTTGATTTCCTCTGTTAGTGACTCAGGAACACCGTCATCTACCAGTTCAGTAGATGCCTTTAGACGAATTAAGTCATTCATAAGTTTCACCAACCCACTCGGACGCATTTCGATTTCTGCCACTCCCCCGGAATCGTATTCGAGTCTAAATGACATACTATACATCCCGTATTCTTTTCTGAAGAAATCTTGGAGTTCCTCCCAGATGCTTTTATTCTCCATCTGTGCCTCCAAACCCCATCGCATCATCAAATGACATCGGAGCTTCTCGATGGTGATTTGTTTCGGCAGTGAAAACCTTAAGGTCTAAATCTGACAAATGCATTTCGTCGGTGTAGAGAAAACTCGCCCTTTTCCCGACATATGGATTTGATTTTCCCCAAGCAGACTCTGAATGGCGCTCATCTTCGTCTTCGTCGTATGTCCACCTCCCAAGATGCTCTGCTTTCCACCTCGACATTTCTTCCTGCCATCTATATCTTTCATATTCTCCGCTCTGTGCTTGAAACAAAGCAGATCTGGCAGCGGAAGGAATGTTTGCGGTTCTTTTGACAAATTGTTCAAACGTCATACTTCCTCCCTATTAAACCCCATTGCTTCGTCAAACGACACTTCTTCAATAGGGTCGTCTTCAAAATATTCTTTATTAAGCTGTGACATAAATTGAGATATTGCACTTGCAAGATCATTTGAGTCTGTTCCTACGCTTTTCATTGCTTCGGCAATATAAGAAAATGGGTTGTACTCGTCAAATGTTTCTCTTATACGCTCAAACGAAGACTCCGTTTCCATCGCATATCTCATTGCATCGGCTTCATCGTGTCTTGTGGGCATTTATCTCACCTCATTCACATTCTTAGACGTTCTTTAACCCGCCGTCGCCGCAATGATACTTCTTGTAGAGATACAGCCCGCCCGGAATTGAATCAAGCCTTTCTTCTGCCTTTCTGCGTCCCTCCGCGACTTGTTCAGCGGTTTTATAAAATCGGCAACCTTCGCATTCCTTTTTGGTAAGAGCAGAGCACCCCTGCTCGTTTAAGTCAAAAGCACATTTTTCCATATATATACCTCTTGTTATGTATTAAAGCCCATTGTTTCTTCAAATGAAATTATTGGCTTAGTTTCTTTCTTGCAAGACATATCTTGCATCTCCATAAAGGACTTCCAAAAATCTCTTTCTGACGGTATGCGTGCGGGCTCAGCAAACTCGTTAATTTTGTCAATCCACGTTTTAAGGTCTCCTAATTCGACGTCCGCATAAAAAGTTCCACCAGATACGCCAGCGCTTGTTAAGTAGTCCAGCGTGGGTTTAACCTCGTATGGAAGCTCGATTTCTACACTCCTTACCGGAGTTTCAATATAACTTCCATTAGCGAATCTAATTTGCGCATTTCCGTCACTTCTAAAGTTTATATTTCTTGGTGGCATATTACACCTCCGTATCCCAAATCAGACTCATCTTCAAAATAATGTTTGTTAGAAGGTTCAACATTGTGTTCTCGTAAACACGCAAAACACACCATTGTCCCTTCTGGTATTGGTTCTCCACAGACAACACAGATATCGTTATTCATTGCTACACCACCCAATCTGTATCGCCGACATATCAGCAGCAACTCTCACACGGAAAGAAATATCATAACTCATCGTCATCTTCCTCCTTATCCTCATAGAGCTCGAGCTTACGGTCGTCCTCAAAGAGAGCAAGACGAATTTCGCTTAGCTTATAATAGTGAATCATACCATAGATTTTGCCGTCGTCACCAATGGTTCTCAACCCAAGCAACCACTCACCGTCTCCGAGGTCAATAGCTTCTTCGATTTGACACAATTCATAGTGGGTATCTTCGTACACACTCTCATCCATAAATGCGTGTTGCTGTTCATATGGAGTAAAAGTCTTTTTATATACGAGATATCTGTATAGTCTATCACCGTAGTCAAGAAGCCACGTTTCAAAATCAGTTATGACGTTAGCCATCCGAATCTCCTTTTCTCATTGAGTATTCAATGATTGGCTCAGAAACATAACAAGATAGGTCGCAAGCTACCTTAACCGCCTCTTTAGGTGTATGTCCGAGATAAAGCGCGGCGTTTGAGAATTGCTCGCCAGCTCCGATTGCAATATAATCTGAAATTTCGTGTACGAACATATATTCGATCTCAAACAAATGTCCTTGGTAGATTAACAGGTAACTGTTTTCCACCTGACTACTTCCTGTCGTGCTTTGCTTCCATTGTGAAAATTCAACGATAAAACTTAGCACATCCTTCTCTGTCGGGGACGCCGGTTTGTGAGTTTGCATATAGTGCCACATCAAACTGATTTCTTGTGCATATCCAACGCCACCCACAATCATTCCGTTGATACCTGCAATCTTTGCGAAATTGGAATTTCGCTTTGACCATCCTTTGACCAGAATTGAATCGGCTGCCATTACGACTTTGTCTTCGAAAACTTTAGCTGCTACTACACTCATTTGCTTTCTCCTTGTCCGAAGTCCACTCACTCTGAACTCCCATAGTCATTTTTCGATGTGTTTTATAATTTGCCAGAACTTCCTCAAATGTTACAGGCTCATAGTTTTGAACCATAACCCCGACATTATAAGCATTACACTTTACATCAAGTTGCTCAAGTTCGTATCTGTAATTATCGGTCATTTGCCATTCGTGAGAGTTGTGAACGTGACCATAGAACATATAGGCGCCGTAGTGGTGTCTGTTGAAGAAGATAATCGGGTAATGACAAAGAACAATCTTGTTTCCGTTAAGAGAAATCTCTTTGTAATCTGTGACTTCCTCAAATACCTTTCTTACCTTGCCGTGAACTCTGTCGTGATTTCCTTTAATCAGAATTTTATGACCGTTCAGTCCAGCAAAAATCTCAGTCGTCTTTTCGTCGTTATACCAACTGATATCGCCAAGTATATAAACCGTGTCGTCCTCGGACACTTTCCTATTCCAATTTTCAATCAGAGTTTTGTCCATTTCCTCGACGGAAAAGAACGGTCGGTTATCAAACCGAATGATATTCTTGTGACCAAAATGAAGATCGCTCGTGAAGAAAACGTTTGGCATATCACTCCACCTCGTTTTCTACATAGTCTTCTGGAAGATCTGTACGCTCTGCTTCTTCGTACAAGTCAAGTTTGCACCACTTAAGAGCATTGCTGAAATTAGCACTTAAGCCGTGATCTTCGTGACAAGCCCAACAAAAAGCACTTCGCATAATCTTCAAGCTGTGTTTATTCGGACACTTGACATATCTTCCGAGATGAAGCCAGAACAAATCTGCAAAATCTCCATAGTCCCATCCCTTAAAATCATCTGCTCTTTTAGCCTCGTTGCCACGCTTTTCGATTTCTATCAGATGTTCTTTTTCATCACAATCATCACAGATAGGCTCGTAACTTTTGCTCGCCTTGTTATATCTGGAGGTGTTAGTGTATCCTCCGCACACTCTACAAACCGACATATTCGCTCCTTTCGTTGTCTAAAAGTGTTTTATAGTTTTGGAGAAGAAGGCGTATCAATATACGCCTTTCTTTATAATTTTGTAATTTTCTTATCTCCAAATGGAATTTGTTTAATTTCTCCAGTGCTTAATACTTTCACAGTATGCATTGCGTGTTCAAAGTCTAAGGCGATAACTTCACAAGTTCCTATGCCGAGATACGAAAAATATTTACCAACCGCCACTGACTCGTGTTGGTGTGTTGTATTTTGGCGATGCAAGTATGTGGCGTATTGAGCCGCGCTTACGGGTAGTTTATCGCTATACACATACTCATACTCGCCTTCTTTAGTCCACTCTACTCCCTTTTTCTTACACTGATTTCTGTAATCTTGTTTTAGGCTTTTCACAGCCGTGCTGTCGAATTTCTCATATCCGTAACATTCTGACGTCTCAACATTATCATTGTTGCCGATCCTTAACCTATACGCATCTCTTGGAATACAGGGTTCAAATCCTGCCTTTTGCATATCTTCCTTTGCTAATTGAAACGCGTCGTCAAATGATCTTCCTCGTTTCATATACCAATCGACAAGTCCTCGTTCCATTTCTGCGTTTGTTTTTCTTGCAGATGCAGTGTACTCCTTATTCCTACGCAATAGTTCCTTATTAGAGTTCTTCACACAAGAAATAACTACAATTACGATTAGAACAGCTATAATTAACGGCATACTTCACCTTCTCTCTTTTTTCGATCAAGCATATAGCGTTCGTATTCATCTGGAAACCAAGAAGAAAACACTCCGCCATAAGCATTGTTGCTTCTAAAGCACTTAAGTGAATTATACCCGTAATCAGTTTTTCTCTGAACAGAGTAAGCATAATGCGAATCCTTGGCCAATATATCATCAAGAGAGATATAGTCCGGCTTATTATCATAATGGATTTGGAATGTCAAGTCCTTACCCATTTTAATAATCTTATTAGTGCTTGCGACACCAGACACATCCGTTCTGGACTCTTTCCAAACTGTTGTTGTATCAGAGAATATGTTGTTAATCTCCAAATACCTGCAAATCTCTGCGAACGCTTCCTCTTCCGTTGACACTATACACAATTGAATATAAGAATTGGCGGATAGAGGCATCGATTCAATAGACAAAATCATTTACGTACCTCCGTCTGGATAAAAGATATTTTTCCATTTTTCGTACATTACTTTATACCAGAACGCAGCGTGTCTATCACATCCTACGATGTTCTTGACAGCTACGGTCAAAGCTCGAGAGTCTTGCTCTCCACTCTCCAACATTCTGCAAAACGCTCCATTGTTTTGCAACGCTCTGGTACTAAGTCTGTGTCCGAATTGATCAATAGCAACCACATTAAATCTCTTGACTGCCTGTGAAACTTTGTCTTTATCCATTTGGATAGATCTTGACGCTCGCATTAGGTATGGAGAATACTCATACACTTGACGTTTTCCTGTCGGGAATCCGCGATGCACATCTAACTCTGCGAACCTATGCAAAATGTTAAAATATTCAGTTGGTAGTACGATTGGCTTTCTGTTACGGAAAAGAACCGTCTTGTCGGCGACCAAGAGGTCGCTCTTTCTAATCTCCACCATCTCGGAACGTTCAAGTCCGTGCCAACTTAATATGACAATCGACTTGATCATCAGAAGGTCGTCTTCTTCATCAAGACCGCACCGTCTTCCGACGGCTCTAACGAAATCCAAAGCTCCGTCGAGATTGCTGAAATAGCAACTTCTGATTTCCTCGTCTGATATAACATCATCCATAGTGAGAGACGCGACGTATTCTCTTTGTTCTTGTGTTACTTTCCCGAGCTCAAACAGCCAATCGTATAATTCTTTGACATACTTCTTCATTCGGAAGAACTGAGCCTTACTAATCTTATCTGTAATATAGAAAAGCTCACAAGCTCTCGAGTTATGTCTAAAATTATCGTCTGAAAACACCTCTTCAATTTTCTCAATGATAATTTCAAGGCACTCTTCTTTCGGGAATTTGGCTTCACATCGCCTCAAAAACGGTTCAAAATCCATAGCAGTATACCCCCAGTTTTAATAATTATAGCACAGATTTAGACAACCGTCAAGCATTATTGAGAATGTTTTTGAACTTTTCGATGTCTTCCTTTGTGTATGTATAGGGGGTACTTATGTTATCGGAGATCAGTCGTCGTTTGCTCGTTCGTTCTCCGCTAATTAAATTGTAGACTCCTCCAATAATGGTGTCGCCTTCGATATCGAAAAACACCGTCATATTTTCGATATCTTTATAGCCAGATAGATAATCTCGGTTCAATACATAAAAGAACTTTGATTCATCTTCTTTACTATGTACCGAAGATTGTCGGTCATAGTAGACGGTTCCGTCTGGTGCTCGTCTTAAGTGACGAGCAAGTACATCGGGCGAATATTCGATAAGTGCTTGGGTAAATTTCTTACGCTGAGATATGTTCATTGGTCTGTTCCCTTCTCGGTGAGTAATTTTCCTATTGCGTCCAACCGCTCAAACACATCGTCAACTGTATACTGATTTCCTGCAATGATTTCGTTGACATTGGTTTTACCAAGAACAAAATCACTCACGGCAATTCTTGCTTTATCAAACATTATTTGATACGAGCCGAGATAACTCATAGTCACTCTTTGATCGCTGTGATTAAGAAGTCCTTGAACCTTAGTGATTGCATTCATATCAATACAGGACTTGTCCACACAAGCGGCGATGTTTGCAAAGGACTTTCTCATCGTGTGGGATCCAATGACAAGCGGCAAGTTAAGAGCCTTACCGGCTTCTGACAAGATACGCCAACCACACTCTTCATACATTTTACCCTTAGTTTTACGGCTCGGAAATAGAAAGCCATCCAAATCAAACTCCCATTTGATTGAGTCTAAATACCTCGTCATAGCGTCAATTACAGACTCTGTAATGAGGATATTGTTGAGTTTTCCTGTTTTTTGCTCGTAAATCTGAATTCTGGGCTTAAATGTTTTTTTGTCGCTGTCTATTAAATTACCAAACCGTAGCGACAAAAGATCTGATATACGCAACCCAAGGCTTACTCCGATAGTCCACATAGCCCAATCTCGAACCCTTCCTGCATCCAGATAATACTGCTGAATTGCTTTGAAGTCGTCGTACGAACGTATCGCGTCTGCGGCGTGAGCCTTGCGCTTACCGTCCGACTTGAAGTCCGTATAGGTATTTGTGTCTATCGTCACCTCTCGTCGCTTTCTTCGTTTTTTAACAGGCTCTTGGGGTGCTTCTGGCAATTTCCCAAACCGTTCTTCAAGACGCTCTCTTATTCCCTGCTCGTATTCGAGTTGAATAGTAAGCCGTTCGATTTCTGCGTCTCTCTTTTTCAGTTCTCGATTCAATGCCTGAATTTGCATCAGATACACTTCTGGTGTTAACACAACCTGAATATCTTCGTGCATTTTATCACTCCTCTCCTATATTATACTACTTTTAGCGACATTTGTCACTATCTTCCTTTTGATCGTCCGTCTGTTCACCACTTATCATATCTTCAAATGCGTACAATTGGTTAAATATCGCACCGAGCATTGGACAATGGATACAATCTGGAACATCGTTATGTATGCGGCACCTTTCGGTGCCGAAGTTTACACAAGTGACGCAATCGCGTCCATCTTGGTCTTTTACAATCTTCGTCAGTCTTGTGTACATACCACGTCCGTCCTTATTCCAAACGATACCAGAATCTTCTGGTTAATGTCTTCAAGCTTTTCCAAATTTCTGACCTCCCCAAGTTTTCTTTTTATGCGTGTTTTGTCTATGACACGAACCTGTTCGCACAGCACCGTACTCTCTTTGATTACTCCGGCGTCTTCCGGCGTCAGATTTACGTGGGTCGCTGCCATACTTTTTTGCTTTGATGTAAGCGGGCATACAATCGTGGTTGGCGAATGTATGTTGCCCATTTCGTTCTGAACAACAACGGCAGGTCGTACACCGCTTTGTTCCGAACCAACTTGATTGCTTAAGTCGATCAAGTAAATTTCTCCACGATGTATCATATTTTTCTCCCGCCTTAGCGTTAAATAGCCTCCTCGATAGAACCGATAGCTTCGTCGATGGAGTCAATTGCTGCATCCATCGCCTCACTACATTCTTCCGAGCGTTCGTATCTTTCGGAGTATGCCAAATTCTCTGGCATATTGTCTCGAGTCTCGTCTTCTTCGTCGCGAATTGCAACTACTTCTTCACGAGCATCATTCAACTTGTTTCTCACCGCTCTGAGTCGAGCGCGTCTGTCCTTGTTCATATGTTTACCTCCTTTCTGTTATGATGATTAGGAGTTCAAAACATAGGAATGAGTTCTTCCTCTTCCGCTTCCTCTTTAGAGTCTTCTTTAAGGAATTGCATTCCGTCTGCAAGACGCTTAAAATATTTCCACACGCCATTGGAATAAATGTATACATAAGCGACACAGCCTGCGTCCAGTTCTTTCAGCGTATACACTTGCGCCCTCGTCTCTGTATCGCCTCTATCGCGTCCATAGGCGAGAGTGACACCTTCCTGCCTGTTGGCAACAAACTTGCCATTAACTTCGGAATAACCAAAGCCGTGTGGTTTTTCTGGGTCTGGGTCAATCCATTTATCGAGAACTGAAATGTCTCCGAGATCCAGAAGTTGATCAATTTTTTCAGGATAACCATAATAAGTAAGGAGTATTTGACCTACTCCCTCGGGATAACCGTCGGAGTGACAATAAATCGTTCTGTACTTACCTTCTCCTGCCTGTTTTGCAATATAACATCTTGTTGACATAGACTCCTCACATTCTGTCATATTTAACTGCCACAATTTTGCCGTCCACCTTTGCGAATTTTTCTGGGAACAAAAACTTCTGTTTGTATCTTGTCTGTTGCTCGTCCGACAGACTACCAAAGTTTTCTCCCTGACAGCTCGCAATAAAGAATGTGCCTGCGATTATGTCGTAAATTCCAAGCTCTGCCGTGCTTAACGCTCTGTTAAGAGGTAACCCTTCAAGCTTCGCCTCTTCATTACAGATAATCGCGACATCTTCTTCAAACGGGTATATTGCTTGTATGTAGCCGCCAACTTTCTTTTGCATCCCTTTTAGAGATGCGGGAATTGCTTCAACGTACGGTTTCTTGTCGGGCTCAACCACGACGACGGTAATTTTTCTTTCTGCCATAGCGTTTACTCTCCTGTGATTCAATATTTTCTATCGTCACGAACTTACCTCCGCCAATGTGGAATCTCCACTTAATGACTTCGCTATTTTGCGTAACGTAGATATGTATGCCTCGGATCATTTCGGTCTTACCGTTGACCTGAACTTTATCTCCGATTTGATATGGAACTTCAAGCTTCATCGCTTTCACCTCTTTTCGTATATACGCTTAGTTTTGCTTCACCTTCGCTCTCCAAGGGAACAGTAGAAATTTCCATCACCTATTCCTAAACTGTACTCACAGACTATCCCTTGATAGCAAGTATCATTTTTGCAAGTGTAAAATGTTGCGTGTCTGCATTCAGAACAGTGCACAATTATTTTTTCACAAGGCGCAGTATTATCCGTAATATTTAGCGTGCAGTTGCCGTCGCTGAACCACTTGCATACTGGCTTCAATTCGCTATGTCTACATATTGGCTTGTCTATTTGCATTTTAACTCATTCCTCTTCGCCATTTTTGATGAAGCAGCTCTCGCAGCCTGTATCTTGGTGGCAACAATCAAAACTCATAATGTATGAGCGAAGAAGCAAGCGTCGTTCTTGCATCGACAATTGTAAATATTCCTCGCAAATAAGCTTTCCGATTTTGGACTCGTCGCGCTCAGGATGTTTGATGCATTCAGCAAGGCAATAAAGAATACTGTCGTCGTCGATATTGTCGTCGTCTAAAAGGATGTGTAGCAATCCTCCGCTACAACACCCCTCAAGTCTATATAAACACCCTATGTATTCCTTTATTGTCTGAAGATGCGGTGTGTAATAATCACATTTCTTCCACGGATACAACTTTTCCATTTATACTCTCCTACTATTCTTTTTTGAAAAGAGTATTAAGAACAGCCGTTCCAAGGTATTCCTTTACGCGTTCATCAATCTTCTTGTCGATATTCCTTGACAGTTCAACCAACACATCGTTGGTCTCCTTTGCAAGCTTCCTACAATACCTTTCGCTTGTTTCTTTGATTAAACCATCGACGTGTTCGTTATTGTTTGTAAAATAAGAGGCGATTGTCTCTCGTATTGTATCAATGATAATTCTCTTGGTTTCGCTGCCATACCATTTGTTCTTTACGTCGTCATCGAGACGATCAAGAATTGCCTTCATTTTTGTTTCCAGCGCATCAGCGAATGCTTGGTCTGCAACACGTCGTCCCACCTGCTTCATTTCAGCAGTAATTGCAGCAGTGATTTGTTCTGTGATTTCTGTTGAATCAATATTAAACGAAAGCTGTGTCTTCATTCGTCAATCCTCCAATCAAAAGTTCCTTTTATTTTTTAGTCTTCAACTTGACACGCCAATCCACCACAGTAATCTCCGTCATATGTTCGAGTGTTAATCTGAAGAGGACAGTCTTTAGGACGTTCAACCAAACATCCAAAGTGGCTACACCCAAATGGGCAACTATAAGACACTCCGTCTCCCCAAGATGGTTCGTCATCAACATACTCGTTCCATTGATAAAACGGGCACTCGCCACAATTGGTCGGCATCTTCTTTACGAAAAGTGTTACCTTTGCTTCGCCAGTGCCTTGATTGATAGACACCGACGGAGCGTCTGGCGCGTCTTTGTTCGACGCTATATAATCTCTGTACGCCTTAAATGTGGTTTGTTCTGGCAACGGGATGCCAGTTCTCTCCGAGATGTCCTTAGCGTACTTAACTTGTTTTGGCGTTGGGGTATTGTAAATCATAGGGCGTAGTGAATACCCTTGTCGTATTCTCGCTTGATAATCAAGCCACGGACTTTGGATGTTTTAGCGGATTGCAACAAGTTCTGGAACTCCTTGTCATCGTCGTAGTCTCTATCGTCATAAGGAACTACGGTGATTTTGTCGCCCGGAATAACGTTCGCCATCAGCTTGGTATCGTAAAATGCGTCAGCGGGATTAAAGTCCACCCTCGCAAAAGTGTATCCGCGCTTATCCTCTACCCACGCATAAGTGTCTTCTCCATCACCGAACAAGTCAAGTCGAATGCTCTTTCGCATACCGACAAGACCATTCTCAAACTGAAGAACAAGAGTGTATCTTTCTTCTTCGAGATTGATGATGTTCAGATCGGCAATGGCGTCCTTAAAGGAATATCCAGTTGAAATTTCAAACGCAATCGCTCTCAGGCAGTCATAGTTCAGGCGAACCTTTCTGGAGAACGCGACTACTTCTGGGATTTCTTCGTGTCTATCCTCTGGGAGTTTATCCTTTAGATATTCTCTTACTTCCTCGGCGGAAGGATACTCGAATCTGAAATGATAATGAAATCTTCCGGGACGATTGACCAAAAACTCATTGAGCTTACGCAGGTCGTTGCAAGTAATCACAAAGAGCTTCTTGCCACTTGCCATACCGTCAAATAGCGTGAGTAGCTCTGTCTGCGGAGACGCCATACCGTCTTCTGCTTTAACATCTCCAAAGGTCTTATCGAACTCATCGAACATAATGATGCATTCCTGTTCGATGCTCTCGATATACGAGGCGATTCCGGGGAAATATGTATCTGCGATAATCATTGGATATCCATCTGATACTGCTTTTGTGGCAAGTAGCTTTGCAAACAAAGACTTTCCGATGCCTTTATCTCCGCTGAGAATTACTCCGAGGTTGCGGTTAAACGCTACGAACGAACGCAAAACCTTATCAACTTTCTCTTCGTGAACGCCGTAAATCTTGTCTTCCTTGATTTCTATATCCGCGGTCTTTTCGAGGTAAAACCCTTTCATTTTATGGAATCGAATGGTGTACACTTGAGCAGGAAGTTGCTCGTATGTATTCATCGAATCGCTATAAATCTCATAAATATCTCCCTGACTAATCGCCTTCATATTTCTGTCTCCTTAATCGTTTGTGTTACTTAATTCCCATACTTCAAACTGTGCGTATATGTATTTAGGCAACCATAGACGCCACCATTTTCGTTTTGTCCTACCAGTACACATTAGTACAAGACCGTTTGTGTCTAATTTGTCGCCAACGCGTATCTTCTTTATCTTTCTGCCAAAAGTAGACATAGTAGCAACATTGTTCATCGAAATAATATCTCCGCGGCACAACTTATACAATCTTGTGTCGTTATGTTGGTGATAGGATGGAGTGCTGATGTATACCTTCATCAGTTCTCACCCACCGCAATATTCATACAGCGTTACATCGCAATCGCATAGAGTTTCCTCAATCATTTTGGAGACAACACTCCAGTCTCCACCACCGCGATGACACGCCATTAGATACGGAATTGCAATCTTTTTACCAGCGAACTGCTTGTTTACCTGCTCCAAGCATTTTCTCAACGCGTCATAGTCGGTATAACAATTTCCGTCATATCCGTATTTGTCTTGGGCAAACAAGTTAACAATAACCTGCGGGTCGATATCCTTATCTCCCACGAGATAGTCTTCCTTGTATACCACCTGTGCTCTTCCGAGCAGAGTGGACTTTGTCAATCCTTGATCTACCCTTACTTTCTTATCGTAATCGCAAAGGGATTTGTAATACCGAAACACTGTGGGAAATCTTTCTCTCACCTGCTTCGCTACTCCGCTCCCCATTACGCCCTGACAATTTACCTGATGCAAAATAGCATCGGCATCAGAGTCAAAAATATTTCCTTTAACGTGTTTCATTCATATCTCTCCATCGTATAAGGCATTCTGGTCTTATGTCTGCTCGACATCCACAACGTCCGAATTTTGTCTTGTACTGCCTGATCCACCTTGCGATCACCCTGAATCACTCTATCGAGTTGTTCATAAGTAAACCCAAAGTTGTCTTCATCTGTTCTTCCAGTGAGTCCGTCAGACGGGGATTTTTCTACGTATCTCGTATTTAACCCAAACTCTTCTGCAAGAACCTTGCCAATTTCAACAACCTCGGTGCAAGTTAAGTGGTAAATAGGGTTGAGGTCGTATGCGCTATCTCCCCACTTGGTAGTCCATCCTATAAACGCCTCACTTGCGTTTCCCGTACCAATCACTCTATACCCCATTGACTGTGCAATGGCGTAAAGAGTAGTCATACGAACACGAGGCGGGATATTTGTGATAGCCTTTTGAGAAACATCCACACAATGTACTGAAGCGTTAATTGTTTTTACCAAATAATCGACTGCCCCTCCGATATTGACCATAGAGCAACAAAGGTTGAGCGCACTACAGATTGCTACAGAATCAGCAATATCTCTCTGCTCTCCGTCAGGCATCATAACTCCGAGCACGTTATCTCCCCATACTTTCTTGGCGAGCATAGCGACAACCGTGCTATCTTTACCACCACTGATGCCGAGGACTACGCCCTTACAATTAGTGTTTTCTTTGTAATCGGTCAACCAACCGATGATTTCATCTATCTTCTCTTTAGCATTCATAAACAGTCTCCTTAAAACTTGCCGTTATAAAGTCTGTCGCGGATTTCCTTGAGAGAATACGTTTTCTCCATCTGACCATCGCAGAGTACAAACTCCATCAGATTATCTTCGTCCATACAGGTATCGAGATAAGTATGACCGTCCTCGGCAACAAGCTCTCCGTTTTCTTCCTTGACAACGATGCAGCCTTTGTGAGATTTCTTGAAAGAAGACTCTTTGGGGTTCTTAAAAATCGGGATAGGATTCCCGTTTTCGTCTTCTGCATAGGTCGCCTTGATAGCAATACCGAATGTATCTCGCGTGTAGGGACTAAAAGTAGGAATATGTGCGTTCTCTTCAAAAGACTCAAGACACTGCATAGAGAAGCTTCCAACTCCGAGCGATACGTTACTTGCCGCAAATCCGTTCTCAACAAGAATACTGTAGATCTGCTCTGCACGAGTAGGAGTAATGCTATCTCCGTAAATCGCCTTGATATGAGGGTCAAGAACCTTATAACCCTTGGAGTTAACCGTTCCGCCGAACTGTTCCCAAAGATGGAATACGGTCTGCGTTACGACTTCTACGGGGTCGCCAGAGTCACCTCTAACGAGAAGACAACCGTTGTGGTTCATAATCTCGTCGTGGCACTGAGGCAAGAGATTGTCAACGAGATTCCAGTAGTCGTAGCTATCGCTGACCATACTGAACGAAGTGTCGGGATAAACCTCGGTGAGAAGTCTCTTAATCATAGTGATTTCATCGCCGTCAACCGCAAAGTTACTACACATTACGGAGTGCTCAGTGGATACCGCACCAAAACCAACCTCTTCCTTGGAGCAATCACAGTTGTAATATCTCTCAAGGAAGTCAATTGCAGGAACTGTGGCGGTGTTGACAAAGGAAAGAAGCCACGCCGCCGAGGACTTATAAGCACTACGCTTCGACTCCTGACCTCTCATAGCAAAATCACCAAGAGCTCTGCGACGAGGGATATTATCATCACAACTAAGGTCGTAATACTTGTCTACAATGCGACGATACATATAACCAACATTTGCAGAAATCATCGCGTGCCACATCTCGCAACTGATAACTGATTCGATTGCATTGGTAAGCCAAGCGAACTTTGGGTGTGTATTACTAATTTCAAACATTGGCACACCGACCGGCACTCTTGTACCCTCTGGCAAGGCCTTAATTTCGAGAGGAAGGTATCCAAGGTCGTGAAGCGCAGAAACTCTTTCCTCTCCATATAAACCAACACCAAGCGTGCTGTCCATAATGTGCTTGTATTCCTGCATAATCTCGTCCTTGGGTCTGGAGAAGAAATTCTCATTGAAATCCTCGATAAGAAATTCCTGAATGAAAGACTGGAGCCCAAACATAATAAGCTTGTTCTCCCCGATTTTCGCCAAACGGCTCATTCTGGGAGTGAAGTAGCTAACTACCTTAGTTACTCCCTTTGGATACTGATTCCAATGAACCTGTTTATAGAAGTCGCTTTCAAGAAGCGGATTGATCTTGTACATAGAATTACTCCTCCAATTCTCTATATTTAACTGCGATCTCGAGCTTTGGATGCTCAATTGTGCAGATGCTATCTGTTGTAATGACCTTGTCGATATAGTCAAAAACCTCGCCCTTAAGGATGTTGTTTTCACAATGAGAAACGATAAGCGTAATATGTTCAACTCCTCGTTCTCTCAGAGCCTTTGCCGCCGCAACAAAAGTTCCTCCGTAGCTACAAATGTCATCTCGAATAACTACTCTCTTAGTGCCTTCCTTAAATCCAGTTATTTCATATGATTCTATACGACCTTCCGCATTACGGCGTTTATTACCGATAATCTCAGGAAGACCGCATCTGGAATACTTTTTAGCCGCTCCGGCATCTGGGAACATAATTGCTTCCGCCCCTTCTGTTGCCTCATAATTCAGAGCGTCCTCGTAGTTGATAAGGCATCTATCAAGTAACGCGGTGCTGACGTCTGAGTGAGGGTCAAGCACTACAACTATTGAAAAATTGAGAGAGTTGATAATCTCAGCAAATGACTTGAGCGTAAACAGTCTGTTGCTAACATTTCTGTCTTGACGGGCGTGAGGAATATACGGCATATTCAGGATATTTTTGGCGTGAGGCATTCTGTTCTGAATATCTCTTGTTATACAATACAAAGCAAATAACTCTGCGTCGTTGTCATACATCCAACGAATTTCGTTATGTTCGTAAATATACTGTCCCGATATTGCTACACACTTCAGCGTTCCGTCTCCGAATGTCTCCTGTGGTATTTCAATTCCGTTAACCGTAATCATTTACTTCACCTCTATCTGGCAAGTTCTCATTACTGTCAAAGCGGCTTCGTGTGTTTCTGGGGTTACTCCCGCACAACAACTTGAATCAACCGCAATATCAAGTTCTGGGTAATGGGCTTTAAGTAGCATCGCGTTAGACACAACGCAGATGTCAGTACACAAGCCAACAAGTTCGACATACTCGACGCCAGAACCACGAATGATTTCTGGCAATGCCGTACTGCCGAATGTGCGCTTGGTTAGCGTGCTCAGAGCAGAACAATGTTCACAAGACTTGTCAATCAACGTTGCCATAATATCCGCATTGATTTTATGTCCTTCGGTGTCTTCAATACAGTGAGGAATCGGCAAAAACCTGCCCTCTCTCGTTTCCATATAATCCACTCCGTGGGTGTCCATCGTGCAGATTATATCTCCGTCCCAACCAACGATTTTTTCAATCACTTTTGGAACAATGGCTTGTGCCTCTTTTGTGCCAAGCGCTCCGTCGATAAAGTCATTTTGCATATCGACAACTATTAACAGTTTCTTATTTGTCATACCGATTCCTCTCCTTATTCATCTTTGAATAACTTTCCCTCTTCCGTCTCAAAGAACATCTTTCTTAGTGAACAGATATCTTTAGGGATAATAACCTCTGGATTTTCAATCTCGATATTATGAAGTGTTTTAACCCATCCGTAATACTGATTTGCAATCGCAGAAGTAAGCGCAGACGTCTTTCTTCCGTCGATATATCCCTTACGAATCGCCTCGTGGGAAATAGATCTCATAAACTTCCAGAAATTATAGTAATGAAGTTTAAGCTTCACCATATATCCGTTTGCGTCTTCAATAACAAATCCCTCGATATGTCTGTTCTTGTATTTGTAATCTTCGCTTGTTACAACATAGTACCAATCGAAGAATTCCTGCCAGCTCTCAAGAACGTATGCCTTTTCTTTGTGCGTAAGACCGAAATCATTCGCAACGGCGCACATAGTCTCGTAGTCGTACTTTCGATATTTCATATCGTTATATACAATGTCGAGCAAGAACAGCTTATCCTCGTCGTATTCAATGATATGAGGGTCGTTTGTCATATCTACACACTCAAATACGAACGAAACATCGTGCTCTTTACAATACTCCTTAATTCTGTTAAGGGTTTCGTCGGTGTACTTTCTATGAAGCATATCTTTGAGCCATACGGCAAAATCTCCATCAGGACAAGATTTTGTAGTTACAAACAACGAGTCATCGTCTGCCCAGTAAGACACGATTCCGAGATAACCGTTCTCTTTTACATATGCCACTGCCGGGAACGACAACTTATATTGAAGCATATCGAGCTTCGTCTCGGGGCGTTCGTTGATATTAAAGAACTTATCATATGCTCTTGCTGCGACCTTTTGTCTGGGAATGTCAATATACAGACCACGAGCCTTCGTTGTCTGCTCGTCCCAAACCTTATCATAGAACGCCGTCTTGGTGAAGTTGAACGAGGAAATGTTTCCGTACTGTTTTTCCTGCACATAACGATTCTGCCTAAGAGCAATAATCATATCTCCAACCGTTTGCTCTCCTTTAGCAACAGGCTCAGGACGCACTTCTCTTTTCTTAAACACATTGTTCTTAATTTCTACAACGGTATGAGTTCCGTCTGGCGTCACCTGAACACATCTAAGATGACCGCCGAACTCAACCTGACCCTCGAGGTTAAACACCCTGTCGTTTACTTTCGTAGGTAACTGCTTGGTGTTTCTGTGCCCGTGAATCTGATAGCAATTATCGGGAGTGTTTTCAACAAATGCGTTTGCAACAGCCTCAAAGTCGTTATAGTTGCCAACCCCTCTAATCATCTGCGAGGTTGCTACGGTTGTCATATTGTTGGGAATATTACTCAACCCGGCGTGAGTAACAATGTATGTATTGCCTGCATAGGTGTAGTAAGCGCATTGACCGAGCTTGCGATACAACTGACGAACGAGCTTCTTATTGACCTGTGCATTATCAAGTTCTGTCTTCGTAACAAGCTCAAACTCCTTTGACGAACTGACACCATCATTCGCCCACACCCATAGCCATCTCTCGTGATTGCCCTCGAGCAACCATACATTAGGTTTTTGGTCAATACTCATCAAGAAGCTAATTACTTGCGCGTTCTCAACTCCTCTGTCGATATAGTCACCGCAGAAAATGTACAGTTCGTCGTCTTTGAATCCGCCGTCCTGATCAAAATACTCTTTTAATGCAGTATAACAGCCGTGGATGTCGCCGATATGGTGTACCTTCTTGTACTGCGATACGTCAAGAGGCTTCATCCAAATTCTGTCGAGTTCGTCGGGTTTTATAACTGTAATTCCCGACGGAATTTTCTGAGTCTGGAAACGAGCATACATCTTGTCGATTGCATCGTCAGGCACTTGCTTGACTTCGGGACGCATACGATTGCGCTCCTTGACAACCTCGATGGGAATATCGGTAAAGTCAACGCAATAAATGCGATACTTGTATGAGTCGCAAAGTTCTTTGTAACGATTCATTTCGGAGGTCTTGGAGTTCGTTGCGTCGATAACCGTAAACTCACCGTTTTGCATACGAAGCTCCAACAGCTTAAATAGCGTACTCCATACGACATTATCGTTCATAGGATTGATAGCTTCTTTTCCAGATACAGTCATAATCGGACTCGAACACTGCATTCTGATATCGTCCGCCGACAGCGTATAGTTCTTCAGACCATTCTGTTCAATCCACGTTGACTTGCCGCACCCGCAACTTCCTCTAAGTAATAAAAGAACTCTCATTTAGCACCTCTCCTTATCTTGTCTCGACATCAATATCGTAAAATTTAATAGTTATTTCGCTTGTATCTGCGCTTGGGACACCACATATGTCACAATACTCCTGCCATACATCTTCATCAAATTCGTCTCTGTAAAGCACGATGCGGTTTTGTTGTGTTTTATTGCTCATAGTAAACTCCTTTGTATATTAGTACCTTTTGTGAACTTTCTTGAGTGGATTTCCGTTCTTATCATTGTATCACTTACGGTATTACCATAAGCACCACGATCTGCTATGCAGAATTCCCCAGTGATAATATGTAATGTGGCTTTATCTTCACAAAAAGCCATTGGTGTCGCTAACAAGACTCGAACTTGTACGCCTTGCGGCACTGGATTTTGAGTCCAGAGTGTCTACCATTTCCACCATAGCGACGTATTAAGCCATTCTCCAACTCTCCCAACCTTTCGGTCGCACAGAGCGTACTGTGTAGGGCGGCGCTTACCCTGAAGTTTCTATCACCGCAGATTATTGTATCCTCTGCAAGTACCGGCGCTTTTAGAGAATGGCGCGTCAGTTGATACAAACTAACGCATTGGCTGGGATGGCTGGATTTGAACCAGCGAGCAGCGTTGCTGACTTGTCGGAGTCAAAGTCCGATGCCTTACCGCTTGGCGACATCCCAGTATTTACTTTGTTTTGCTTTTCCTAACCTCTCGTACGGTTCGCAGAGCAATTGCATCCGCTTCAGAACTTATGCAATACACAACCTCCGCAAGAGTCAATCCTTTATTTTTGATGTAATCTGCAATAATTGGTTCTATGGCGGGTGCGACATCTCGCATCAAATCTAAATGAATTTGTTGTATGCCTGTCATAGGTTACCTCCTAAATATCATAGCCACAATGACCGCAATGACCACCGTGCCAAAACTCATAGTCCCCGCAATTTGGGCACGAATCCAAATAGTTATCTTCGTCAAGTTGTTCAAACTGAACATTATTTTCTGTTGCCCATTTTTCAAAAGCTACCGCCTGTTCCCAGTTGTTAATCTTATATAACATACATTACCTCCCACGTAATGGTTTACCGTTACAATCCGTCATAACTGCTTCCTCATACGCTCTCTTTGTTTCAACTACTTCGTCTCTAAATTTAATCAATTCTTCAATATACTCCGTAAGTTGTTCAGCAAAATTCTCACGAGCGCTACCAAAGTCGCTTCCCGTTCCGACAACATCCATCGGAGAAAATGTGTTACACAGAAAGTCGCCAACCGCTCTGCGAACCGAAACACAACACGAGGTTGCAGTGTGTTTCCCATCGTTATTCCAAACTAACTTTAATTCGTCCATCATAGCTTACCTCAAGTCTTATTTGCGTGATACTTTTCGTAATATTGTCTTGCTTCAACCCAAGCCTGTTCTGGTGTTTCACACCACCCAAATCCTGCATTGCAGTTTCCCTCAAAGATTACCCAATAGTAAGGTTTCTCTTTATTGTCCCAATGATGTGGGTTCATACAAACTTCGATTTTATACTCATACCTTTGATTGTGACACTTTGCATCATCGACACTCCCGTCCATTGTCATTTCATCAATCAATTCCAATACATCTCTTTTAGAAATAACATCGTGCGGAAAAGTTTCATTTACTACATCGTGAAATTTATCTGCACTAAGTACCTTCATATCAAGCCTCCAAATTTATCTGACAAATCGCTCAACATATTCTCTATCTTGAGTAAAAATTGGAATTTCAGTATCAATTACCCATCGAGTCCTTGAATAAAATCCGTCCTTAATATCTACATCTTGGTCTTGGTACTCTTCTTTTACACAACATACTCCGCGCTTAAACTCCGTAGGCATATCGTTGAAGTTAATCGACTTCTCGGCCATCAACATCTCTTGGATATCATTGCAAGACTTTCCGTGTAATGCTTTGTGCGAGAAATTACACTGTCCGAGCATCTGAATGGCATTTCGTGTTGCGTCCTGCTGCCTCCAGATAAAACAATTAACTACTTCTTCAACGGGAATATTAAAGCATCGAGAGTCAAACATCGCAATTCCAATTTTTGAAAAGTACGTGTCATACAACGCGTCGAACTCTTCTACACTAAGCGGCTGTGAACCAATGTCGCTTGTATAGTAATCGTATCGACGATTGACTTCTTCTGCAAAGAACTTATTAAACGCCATCGTAGCCATACTTGCAGAGACACTGCAAATTTTTTGAACATTGTTGTCGAACCAAGCGTCTGTAGTAAGTGTGTCGTAGTCTGTCAACAGCAAGGTAATTTCATCGGACTGAGTATATCCGAGCTTAACGCATTGAATATTCTCACACAGATACTTCATAGTGTTGTTCATTGCGAAGTGAAAGATTTCGTCATATGGTTTCACCAATCCTCTTGTAAAGGTGTGGAACGCTTTGCCATCAAGTCTTATAATCACGGGCATTCGACGCACGAGGTATGTCTTAGCTCGATTTTCATAATTGTTTTTCATACGATCTCCGAGAGAGTCTTTCTTGTTGCTCATTATGTATTCAGTCCTTTCTTTATTTATGGTCGGGGGTGACAGGAGTCAAACCTGCTTGACCTTGTTCCCAAAACAAGTGGGTAGTCGTTACCCTACACCCCGTTGTGGTGCCGGTGATGGGAGTCGAACCCATACGGCTCAACCACCAGATCCTAAATCTGGCGCGTCTGCCATTTCCGCCACACCGGCTCGAAGGGCGATTTTTAACTCTCTCCGAGAGACGCCAATCGCCATAGCGCTACGAGGAACTTCCCCGTATGCAAGGTTCCCACAAAGGAGGCTCTTGTGGGGCTGGGCTGTTCATCGCACTCCATTTACTACAGCGTTTCAACACCTCCTGCAAGCTGTTACACTTCAGGCGACCGCATACTCTGCCCGTTCTTAACACGGCGTCTAAGCGGTCTTTGTTTGGCGTTGGCTTCGTAGCACCCAGAGTATTAGTCGCCGTTATTACCGCCGGCGATAATCGTGCTCACATCTTCTGAGCCAACGTATGTATCGGGAAGCTTTCCATCCCAACCCTGTACGTAGTAATATTCAATAAGTTTCTCGGCACCAACGCGAAGCTCCTCGTCTGTTACAAGGTCGCCATTTGCCTTATAAAGCTCGTTAATTCCAGACTCCTCGTTATGTACTACCGTCCAACCGTTGATAGACGCAAGTCTCTGAAGGGCAATAGCAGCCTCTTTCTTGCCTTGGTACTCGGCGCTGTCTGCGCTAATCTTAGCAACGTCCATATCAGCTTCTGCCTGAATCTTTGCAGTCTCGGCATTTGCTTCTGCTTGAATTACCGCCATTTCTGCGGCAGCCTTCTGCTCCATAACCTTCTGAGCCTGTTCAATTTCTGCCTGAAGCTTGTTCTGTGCCGCTACCTGCTTTGCTTCTACTGCGTTTGTAAATGCATCCGTGAAATCCATATCTTCAATCGCCGTAGAAACTACCTGAATGTTGTATCGCGCAAGGTTTTCAGAAAGAACTACGTCAATCGCTTCTGCAAGTTCTGCTCGAGAGCCAACAAGCTGTTCTGCCGTATACTGTGCTGTAACAACCTTTACAGCCTCGGCAATATTGGGCACGATAACCGTATCGTAGTACGCAGTTCCCACGTTTCTGTAAATTTCCTGTGCGTTTGCCTTGTCAATCTGATAGTTCAAAGTATAAGCAATCGTAACTTCCTGAATGTCGGACGAGAAGCAGGCAAGAGTTGTGTTAGCCTTTTGTACTCGATTGTCCATAGTAACAACCTTTTGCCACGGGGCTTTCATATTCATACCTGCGTCAAAAGTCTTATCTTCAACCTTACCAAAAGTAGTTACCACACCCGTGTGTCCAGTAGGCACCGAAGCAATACATCCGAGCCAAGTAAGCAACACAGCGAGAATCACGCCTACTACAATAGTGACGAGCGCAAACTTCTTAAAGGGCTTTTCGGTGTTCTGGATACGATCACCGTTGGCATCCTTTTTGTAGTTGCCGTAATAATCCTTCTCATAAGACGTCTTCTTATATACGCCAAAGAACACGCCAAGTCCTACGCCCACAAGAAGGACGAGGATGCCAAAAATAAATCCTACCATTTTGTTTTCTCCTTAAAATGTTTAATTTCCGACTGGGATAATTGTCGGAGTTTCATTGGCAAAAGCCTCCTTTGCCATTATTGCATTGTATCCCACATAGAATACCCAGCAAGTTAAGCTTGAGAAATAAACAACTAATAAGAACAACCAGCCAAGTTCGGCAATCTATAAGATTTCGATGGAAATTAAGCGTTGGCGAAAGTCCTTATGTAGTCTTGCTTTCGTGGACATTCGGGTTTGGGCGGTAATGCTTCGAGCCGACTGTGCTGCACACGAGATTTGTTGTACAACAAGTACCTGCCAGTTACGCGTCCTGCCGGGAATATCCCCTCTCATCATTTTGTTACTTTTGATATCACCAAAAGCGTTACCTTACGATAACAATATCGAATACAATGCTATTGTTTTTATTCAACTCGTTTGAACCATAGATACTCTATATAATCATCTGTTACGTACTCGCCGCAACAGTCGCAGTCAAACAACGCACTCATTACTTCGCCTGTTTCTGCCGGATCAATCAAGAGCTCGTGGCAAACATCGTACTGGAGAGTAGCGCATAGTTCCAGTTCGTAGAACTCGTCCGCATCTCCGTCGCTCTTTTCCAGATAGAAATAACAACCGCTTTCGTGATGTAAGAACACCTGAAAATCATCATAGTCAAGAACGATTTCAAACTCTTCTTCGTGAGTGTAGTAGTACAAACAAAAGTCTGTATAGTTAGTAATTTCGTAATCCATATTGCACCTCATCCCCAATATGTGCCGACAAAATGCCTGATCCTGCTTCTGTAGTCAAAATCGGGATCTAAGTAAATCCCTATTTCGTACTTAAAGTCCTCGACCATCTCATCCATATCCTTGTACGCGGCCTTAAATAACGAAGGCGTCCTGTTTGCTGTCAGAATATACACGGCTTCATCGCTGTATTCCTCACTATCTAACGGCTTTTCTCTGCCGTCATTTTCAAGAGGAAACGCTTCTCCAGAAAAGTTTCCGATATAATCAATGCAACCAAGCGACTCCTCGACTGCTTCATTAAATCCATAAGGATCTTCTTCGTACTCGTCATCTGAATACTCATCGCAAATCTTGCCAGCCAGTGTTTTCATTAGCGGTTTATCAAGCAATATTCCGTACGAGTCTACGGCGTACTCCCTCATACTCATTAACAATCACCGTCCGTTTCATCTATATCTCCGATGTCCCACGTTCCATCCGAGTGCTGATACATTTCATCACAAGTCATCTTGCCTACAAAATATCTTGCCGCCTTTTCATCTTCAGCGTTAACGACAATAATTCCATCGTAGGAAATATGTACTTGGAACTCTCTTTCTTGTGAACACGCATCGCAGTTGCGACAGTCTTCGCAATCCGTTTCTCCATTTTCTCCAAGACACTCACAATCTGGACTGCAAGGGATGGATTCATCAAGAGCGCACGGACTCCTACAATCGCAACAAGGGTTTCCGCACCAATCTTTATGCATAATTATTCATCTCCTATTCAACTTGCAAATATTTCGTCATATTCCATCGGCTCGCACGCCGTTTCCGACTTGACTTCGCCGTCAATTTCGCACCTCAGATCTTCTACAAGTTCTAAAACCTCTTCGATGCTAAGTCCCACAATTGACACGCTTGCGAATATCTCACCAAGGCAAAGGTCATTTTCGTGGTAAATATCGAGTATTTCTTGCTTGGCGTGTGCAATATTGTTTACTTCAATAGCGTCTGGATTCCAGTCAATCGACGGATTAACCTCATATAATTGACCGTCCTTAACCAACCAACGCCATCTGTCTCCGCACTCACCCGAAATCTCTATATAAGACCCTTCGTTGCAGAACTCTGCAATAACACTAAGAAACTCTCGCTGATCCCAAAGCTTCTCTCCTTCGTTATCAATGAGATATTCAGATAGGTCTGTGTTAAAAGTCGCTATCATATTGAATTCGACTGCAAGGTCTTCAATTTTATCATACCGATTCCAGTCATCCATTTTTCGTTCGTCTCGCATCCATTTCTTTATGGCGTCAACTGCGAAATTTGCATTCCTTAATGGAAGCTCAATGCTTCCCTCGACCTGCTCTATGTAATATCCCATAAATACCTCCGTAAAAATTATTGAATACTTTTATCCTCCACGGTGATATCCCAGCTACCGAAGGAGCCTTTGAACACAAACGAACCCATTCTAAAATCGTCCGCAATTGTCTCTCCGATCTCCACACTGTCGTAATATTCCTTATCAACAGGAATTTGAATGGAGATATCATTCATTTCGTCCTTAAGGTGTTGACCGATATCCAACGAGAAATGACTTTGTTTAATGTTAAAGGTTACAACATACTTTGCCACACCGCTTTCAATTTTGATATCCGCTATCTCTTTTGAGAGCGAGTCTCGCTCTTCTTCCAAAGCAGAAACCTCTGACTGTAACTCCGACACTCTCGTTTCAAGTCCGGCAATATTGTTATTCAGCGTCTCTTCCTTCGTTGCACATCCAACAAAAGATGAACAAATACACAACGCTATCAAGATCATAATTAGTTTCTTCATTGTGCTTCACCTCTTCAAAGTATTGTTTTATTTCCAGTACGGGTCGTATCTGCCATCGACTTGTATTTCCTTGCCGCACTTTTCACAGCGATATAGCCTCACTGCATACCTTTCGTTTCGTAAGTTGTCGTACTCTTCATACCAAGCGTACTTAACAAACCCGTGCCGGCAGAATATTTTACGGAGTTTCTCAATAATTGCAGTCAGCATATACGAACTCCGCTCCGAGCTTCTCGAGAGATTTGACGACCAGCTCGGTGACATCCTTGCCGATTGCAATTATCTCTTCCTCAAGCTCTTCGGTATTGATTTCTTTACTGCTGTATTCTGCAAGAGCCTTTATGAAATCTTCTGTGGTTCCGTCTATTGAGTCCCACATAGCCATATTGCCCTTTTTGATTTTCGCAGCCTCAGCTCCTGTGACAACTTTCATCAGTCGCAACCTCCAAATTTCTTTGACATTCTTCCAGAAATGTTCTCAGCTCGCCGTCGCTCATAAGCTCTTTGAGTTTGGCATAAAACAGCTCGTTTTGAATTCTCTCTCGGCGCTTTTGAACATCGGCTTTAGCCGCCTTTAGAGCCTTTTCGGTACGCATTTTTTCGATGTGCAATTTTCTGAGCTGGTTGTTTTTAATAGACAACGCGACTCCTGCCCTATCAAACCAAGCTCTGCATTCTTTGCTCATAGGCTTACCGCGGGTTTTAGCAGCCGTCATCTTCGCTTTTATACCAATAATCTCTTCGTCGAGAACATCAATGTCGTGTTCGATGTCAGAGAGTTTCTTTGACAAGACCGAAACACTGTCTCTGACGGTTGCTGCATCGCCTTCGATATGGAAGTACGCCTTGACAGCGGTCAACATCTCATCATCTTCAATGAAGAAGATGTCTCTTTTCTTTTCGGTCTGCACCTGACCAAGAACATTGGAAACGAATTGACCAAATCTCCAGTCAGGAACTCTCTCCCATATTGCGGCAAGTTGTTCGCAAAACTCCTTTATACGCTTTGGATCTCTCATACCGCACCTCTATTCATTACGGTATCGAAATCCATCAGTTCTGCCGCTACCACTTCGTCGAAGTGCTGGTCACCCCACATATTGTACTGATATTCACCAACAATCGGAGCAAGGGGCGTGTTCGTTGGTGCTCCAAAAGCACTTCTAATTGTGTCAACCTTGTCCGTATCAAAGCTATCACAGCAACACAGCCCGGGAACGATCCCTCGTCTGGTCTGACACAAAACCATATCTCCCGCTTTCAAAGTTCTACCATCAGGAACTCTAAAAATGTACTTCCCATCTCCTGTGTGCTTAATGATTACAATTCTTTCCATACCGATTTCCTTTCTTTGAATATTTACAATCCACGTAGTGTAAAGCTTGATCGTAATCCTGAGGATGTCTCGAGAACAAGCTCTGGACAGCTTTAATCATCTGACCAAGAGCGACTTTTGATATATAGTTCGTAGAAAATTTAATGAATTACTTTGAAAAGATACCAAATAGCGTTGAAAAAGGTCTTGACAATCTGGCACCCGATTGCGATAGCGGCTTCGTAAGCGTTCGCCTTTGGCAGGCATCTCCTTGGATACCAATCCGCCCTCCAGTGGGTTCCTCTGACATTTTGTTACCTTGAATATCATCCAAGGCACTCATCTGGTGATGAGCAATAACGATTGTAAATAAATTTATTTAATAATTTACTGCTTCAAGTATTGCGTCTTCTGTGGTTAAAAAATAACCTCCAAAACCAATCTGGTGTCGTGGGTCGTCCGTGACAGTTGTAACTGCAAAAATTCTTTCTCTGTCAAACGTGTCTGTCACGTCTCTGCACTTCGATAATTCGATCAGTTCCTCATATGTTGAAAAAGTCATATCGTCATCATAGTGCTCTACCACCATATCTCCGTCGTACGGACATCTGATCGACCATAGTTCAAACGTTCCGTCTTCGTTGAACTTAATAAGATTTCCCTCGCCAGATTGTATAATCTCATTTAATATGTTAACTTGTTCTTTATAGTCAGCAATCAGTCGTTCATACCAATTTGCACGATCAGACTCTCCGTTACAATCGCAAGTCTTCATAATATCCACCATTTCATCAATGGTTTTATTTAGGTATTCTCTGAAGTTTCGCATACACACCTCGATCAAACTTGTATTTTATTTGCGAGCGTTCGCAATTGACGCAATCAAATTGGCACTGACTATGCCAAAGCTGATTCCAAGCAACCAAATATAAAGGTTGTCATTTGTTGCTGTAACGATGTTAAAAATACCAAGGATTGCAAGTAGTATCAGCCAAACGGCATCCAATATTACTTGATTCCATCTGTTCCAAAACTTTCTCATATTGCCTCCTATGCTGTATTGAATAGCTGCGATACGAATTCATCCATACTTTCCAATAGCCTGTGACAGTTTCCGTGGGATGCGTGATTCTTCCACGATTCGTACTTTTCGGTAAACGATTCCATTGTCATCTTGCCATCAAGAACCAATCTTGCGTACTTTCTCAGTCTTTTCTTAATCTGGCGCTTGTTTTCTCCTGTTAACCGGCGGATAACAACTCCGTCTTCGGTAATGTATGTATGAAATCCAAGAAACCGCAATCCTTTGCGGATTGATACGATTTCTGTTTTGTTGTTAAGAGTCAGGTGTAAAGTATCGAGATATTCTTCAATGCGCTTAAGGCAGTATTTCAAATACTCTTTATCTTCGGATATAAGATAAAAGTCATCCATATATCTTCCGTAATACTTACACCCGAGCTCTTCGGTAATAAAGATATCAAGCCCCGCAAGGTAAATCAAGGCGAACACTTGACTGCACTGATTACCGAGAGGTAGACCCTTTCCGTCTGTGCTATCTATAAACAGATCGCACAGCCATTGGATTTCCTCGTCTGTGAAATATTGACGAATAGTTGCTTTCATCACATCGTGATCGATGCTATAAAAGAACTTCGTTATGTCGCACTTAAGGATATATCCTTCGCATTTATGTTCTTGATAGAACAACTGCATATTTTCGGAAAGACGGTCTAACCCAAACAAAGTCCCTTTCCCTATCTGCCCTGCGTAATTGTCTTTAATGAAAATGTCTTTCATTTTAGGCAACAACACAAAATCACATAGACAGTGCTGTAGAACTTTGTCGCGAAAAGAACCTGATTTGATGTTTCTCGGTTTGGGTTCAGTTACAACAAACTCTGCATAAGGAGAAATTTGGTATGTATGTTCTATCAACTGTCGCTTCATAACGCATATGTACTCAAGTGCCATAGCATCAAATTTTATAGCGCCTTTCTTCTTACCCTTTCCCCTCATAGACTTCTTGTACGACTTATACAAGTTGCCGAAGTCTGTTACAATTTGAAAATCTCCCATATTATTCCTTTGTATTTATCCCACATTTTGTGAGAAAGGTTATATGCTCTTTTGATAGTGTGGAGCACTCCTTGTAGCCACCAAAATGGCTTATAGATCTCACTTATCCACCAGAACGGGCGAACGCCGCCGTTGTCATTGTCGCAGTCGTTCCAGTTCAGAACGCCATTCGAGTTGACGTAGCAAACGTTACGAGCATCAGCATATAGCCTAAAACATCAATCAGGTCTTCCGCCAAGCAAGTGTCATATTTTTAATGTCGTGGATCAAACCAACCCACGTCTCGCTTGTGGCATAACTAATGAGGTTAGCGTGAAGACTGTACTTCACGAGACTCGCAAGCTTATTACACTTTGTAATTGCGCTTGTCTGTAATTCAAACCTCTTTGCTTTGTGTTGCGGCGTATCGGCTCTGTATCCGTTTGCGTCAAGTATTTCACTATGAATGTCAAGCGCATATTCTTGGAGCCGAGTAGCCAATCTTTGAAATTTAACGGGATAATGACTCCGATTGGTGGTTATGTCAAAAATCGAGAAGTATAGTGCCTCGCTTTTTCCCGCAATTTCAAATGTTGTTTCTGGCATAGTGTGTTAAATCAAGAGAGAAGATTTCAAGACAACAAACGGGCGAACGCCGCCGTTGCCATCGTCGCAGTAGCTCCAGCGCAGAACGCCATCCGAGTAGACGAAGCAAACGCGACGAGCATATCCATCCACATCTGCACTTACTCTTGTCGCCGTATACCACCAACTTCCGTATGCGGGTAGGAACTTTCTGTACGCTCTGTATCTTTCTGTCGTCAGAATAGACACATAGTCTTCACAAATTTTTACTCCCGTTCCGTCATCAGCCGTCAAATCTGTCTGATGCTTCACGATATTTTCCTTACCTACAGCACCTGCGATTTCCTTATAGAAATCGTTATTCAGGTAGGCACGGATATCGCTGTTGAGATAATCGCCCGTCTTTCCGAATGCCATCTTCTTAACGAAATCCTTGGCGATAACCGCCGTAACACCATTCAAATGCTGAAGAACGATGTATTCTCTTTTGCCGAGCTTAATAATCGCCCCGGGCTCGTGCTCTCCAAGAGCCTTACACCCCTCGGGAGATAATGTGATAATAACAGTACCGTCATTCTCGCTCGTTGTTACCCTTACGTTGGGCGCGTTGTTTACAATCTCAACTCTCATTGATTTTCTCCTGTTATGTAAAAAATTTTTAAGAAACACGGAGTACACCTCCGTTCACTTCCGTATATCCATCTTCGCTTAGTAACTCCCCAAGCTTTTCGTAGTCTATACATTCAAGAAGTGTTTCCTTGCTAAACATTCCATCGTCAGCGAATTGCTCAGCAAGTTCGGTCAAAGTAGTTCTCGGATAGAAATCGACATCTCCGTCCTCAACTTTGTCGATTGCCTCTTCCAACGAATATCCTTCGCTGTCTATTAACGCAACCATTGCGTCATATTCGTAGTCCTGCAAATCCTCAATGCGTTCAACTAAGTCGCTCGCACTGTATGGATCTTCGCAGTCGGACTGAGTTAAAATCTCGGAACTAAAGTCCAAAACTTCATATGTGTCTGACGGACTATCTCCAGCCATCAAACTGTCAAAGTCGTACTCTGCGTCTGGATCAATTCCCATTTCTTCCAACATCTCGTTGAATTCGTCTTCCGTAAATGGTAAGTCAATCCACCTCGGTGCGACTTGACGATTACTGCTTCCTATTAGCAGTTTGGAATAAGTATTTATCATATTCACCTCTCGTCTTCCGCCCATTCAACTATCAGCTTTTCCAAAAAACTCACATCTTCTTGTGGGATCGGTCGCGCTAACCATTGTGTACCATATATAAACCCTCTATCGTTTTCCAGACCGATTTCTTTTAGGTACGCCCTTGCAGCAGAGTAATCATATTTATTTTGTTTCTTCCATTCTCTCAGAGCTAACTCTTGGACTTGTGTTCCAGCGGTTAAATCGTTAAGATGATACTCTCTCCATATCCTAACGAGCCTATCGAAAGACGCAAGCTCAAGTTCTGGCACTCTTTCTCGATACAATTCGACTATTCGTTCGATGCATTGATCTCCATATCTGCCTTTTCGCGGCGAGGCACATATACTAAGAACTGGTATATTGTCTGCCTGCAAAGTGTCATACCGAATCACATTCTTTTCTGTCAAACTTACTTCAAATTGCAGACACCTTGTGCTTTTTCTGAAGTATTTGCCGAGCTTCGCAAACTTTCCGCACGGCATTAACCGTAGATATATCGTATGTTCCTTCATACGCACCTCCGTTACCCAGAAGTTATTCCAATTACATCTTCCCAGCTAAGACCGTTGTCTTCTACATCTGGTTCTTCTGTGCATACTGGCATATCCTCTTCCGCTTCATCGTCCGTGTCGTCTTCCCACTCGTCTTCCTCGAAGTCGTCTTCTGTATATCCCCATATGTCCATTGCTAACGCACGGCTGTCCTCTACATCAAGCTCACTTCCACATCCCTCGCTATACCACATCTGTCCGCAGTTATTTCCGATATCTTCATCAGCCCAACGGTGCGTGAAATCAAGGTCGGGATATTTTTCAGCCAAAGCCTCAATAATCGGGAATGGCGCAGACCAAGCGGTCTGAAACACCAACATTCCATCATCAAGACTCCATTCAGCGTTACAGGCATTCCACTTTGTACCCCAGTTACGACGACACCAGTCAAACCAAGTGTAACAACCGTAATGCTCTCGGTTATACATATACTGCTTACCGTTTTCGTAAAGTTTGTCCCATACCTCGGGAGACGTCTCTGTTTCATTCTTGAGCCGAGAGACAACTTCGTTAGCCCAGTCGTTGCTAAAGCAATTGGAGATCAACCCAGAAAGGTTTGTTTGCTCGACAGGAATCGTCAACCGTTCCGTAACATAATAAGCAATCGCTCTGTCTGTATTTGAGCCCGACTCAATATTCAGAGACTCAGGCATAGGAATGAGCTTGTTAAAATCAAACGCTCGTTCGCCGTTTTCTGTCGATAACTTTAACTCGCGGACTAACGCCGCAACTTTTTCGTCACCGATATTTTCAAAAATAATTTCGTTTTGTACCCAGTTTGGCATTACTCCTCCTTTACGAGACTGTCAATCTCCCGTCAAACGTGATTGGAGTATGATGTACCATTCCTGCTGATTGCCTAAAACGATACTTGAGATTGGATATTGCTCGTGCTTCTGAAACAGCCCAAGTTGATGCTTTCCAATGTCTCGCAGCCAGATTATCGAAAGCGTAAACCGCACCTTCGTATGTGTATTTTCTGCTCATAAATTCTCCTTTCACTATTTGCTTGTTTTTTTATTCCTTACAATCCAACGCGGTTGAAGCTCATCAGAAAGGATCTTTTCTGAAGAAGTATTTCAGCTCAATTGATGTCTTTGAAAGTATCGAGTTCAATGGTTTTCGTTGCTTTGGTCGGAAAACCATAGCAAAACTTTGTAAATTGATATAATTTTTTTGCATTCGCGAGCGGTTTCCTGTGGCAAACGGTTCTCCAGCAATGTGCTGCGCCAACGTCTTCCTTCGGAAGCCGGCTCTCGCCCGCCTCGGTTCTTCGGACATTGTGTCACGTTTGATATCATCAAACGCATCATCAAACAAAGTTAATGATAATAGCGATTGTAAGCTGTATCCGTCAAGATACTCAAAAATTCTTGGTGCCTTGTTGGCTTGAAAGAATTTTTCTTGAAAATTCCTCCTCTGTCGTAGAACTAATTTTTGCCCTGCAAAAATTTGTTCTTCGTCTGAGGAGCGAATTTTTTAGTAATCATCGTTGTATTGCATTCGGTATAACCAGATGCTCTATCAAATAAGGGGAATATGTATGTGATAGAAAGACCTATCCAGACGGATAATTATGTTTAATTACGGATTAAGCAAAGCCTTCGCCGTAGCTAAAACATCTTTATTGAATTTTGCGGAGTACGCATTGATAATTTTGTCGATCTCCTCGCCCTCTACCATCTTGTAGTAAGCAACGAGACCGAGGAAATGCTGTACGTCCTCGAGTTCCCAAGCAATGCCTTTCGCATCGTCAGTCATAAACTGGAAAATCATTGCTTTGAAGACCTTTTTCTTTTCGTGACCGATTGTAATCTTGTTTTCTTTGTTAAGCATAACTCCCAAGTTCCAGTTTCTTCCCGCCGAAGAACCATATCTGGTCTTTTCGGCGTTAAGCGTAAACGGAGCCGAGAACTGATTGAAAATGTCGGTTATCTTGTTCTGTACATCCGTCCAATGAAAACTGAACTGACTGGAAATCAGCATATCGTCAGCGTATCTTGTATAACAAAGATGCGGACTGTATTCACGACACATCTTCGCAATTGCGTGATCGATAGGAATCATCATCATATTCGTCAGCATTGGACTGGTTGGCGTTCCTTGCGGCAAACCGCCATTCAGGAAACAAAGCGATAATGCTTTTTGGAGCGCCTCTCTGTATCCGTAATCATAATTTACGAACACACAAAACGGATAGAGCTCGCAGAGCATATCCATTAAAAACTTCTCCGTCGTGGACGGAAAGAAACCTTTTGCGTCGAGTTTCAAGAACCATCTGGAGTTATTCGTTTGGTGGCGCTTTACGCTATCAATCGTGCTTCTGCCGGCAACATACGCAAAAGCCGTGGTGTGATAGGATGCGTAGAATTTCTTTTCGAGAATTTCTTTCAGCTCCCTCAAAGCCTTCATCAAATCGTCTTGGGGAGCGTCTATCTTACGCAAACCGCCACTTCTTTTGGGAATTTTGAAACTTCTATACAGCACAGACTTGTCTTCCGTATTGATAAGACCTGCATACTTTTCGTTAAAAGACGCGAGAGCTTCATACATACCACGGAAGTTTGTCTTTTCGATCAAATTAGGGTTAATATTGTTTGTGAGCCACGTTCTCGTGTCTCTGGTGTCTTTCGCCGGCATAAAATCCGACTCACTACATCCGTTCAGGATATCGTCGAACGTGAGTTGATACGTTCTCGGTTCGACGTTTACGGTAACATACGGCATATTGTTCCTTTCTTTCTGTAATCGCGAGGTACAGATGACTGTCTGGAGACTCACCGCGTTCGGCGATGCAGCTTCTGCGTCGTCATCGCAAGGTTAAAACGGTGGTCGAGTGGGGTCAAGGCAGTGGGGGAACGGGTGTGATTTGGTGAGAACGGGTAAGATTGGGGTAAATTTAATATTTAGTTGACACTTATCCGCACGGAATTGCTCCGAGCACCTCGTTATCCCTGATGGAGGCGACACGCCTTCTGTCCCACTGGGGCTGCCATCTCTTGACATTTTGGTACTTTCGGTAAAACCCAAAGCCTTGTGTCCGAAGAAACAAGAATAACATTACAGAATTGTTTTATTTTTGATTGTTGGTGTAAGCCTCTACGGCAAGTTGGTCACAGCGCTCGTTTTCTGAATGACCATTATGTCCTTTAATCCAAACAAATTTAACTTTGTGAACCTTAAGTAACGACAAGAGTTCTTCCCACAAATCTGAGTTCTGGGCAGGCTTACGGTCGGACTTTCTCCAACCATTTGCCTTCCAGCTTTCAGCCCAACCTTTCTCAATACCGTTTACGACGTACTGAGAGTCGGTTGTCAAAACAACCTCGCACGGCTCTCTTAGTGCATACAATGCTTGAATAGCAGCCGTCAACTCCATTCGGTTGTTCGTCGTGTCTGGGTTAAACCCCGATAATTCTTTGATTGCGGAGCCGTACCTTAATACGGCTCCCCAACCACCACTTCCGGGGTTTCCAGAGCACGCCCCGTCTGTGAATATTTCGACACGCTTCATATATGTTCTCCTCAACGAATTACATCGTCATAATATCCATAGCGAAGGGATTGCAGACAACGATCTTCTGCAACTCACCGCCACGAATGAGGTTCATAAAGTTTGTAACGCCGAGAGCACAAATTACCCTAACCGTAGGGGCGACACCGAGCTCTGTGCCGCAGGCTGTTACGGGAGTAGCCTCGTGTGCTTCGTCGTGAGAGAAAGCCATCGACTTGATAAGATTGTCCACCTGACGCATATCGCCCCAGTCTGCGGCGTAATGCTGTGCGTCTTCAAGACGCGTTCTGAAATCAAAGACGGCTTTGATTGCCTTATTCATACGATTTTTCTCACAGATTTCACGTCTCAAGTCGATATTATCAACGGCAAGGAACACATAACCGTTGAGCTTCTGGTCTGTGTATCCCTGCCCGAACACCTCAATGGTGCTTTCCGCTTCGGGGTTGATATCACAGATAATTTTCTTAACTGCTTCAACCTTGGGTTTCTTGACGTCGTTCTGTACGAACATCTGATTTGCAAGGTTGTGCGGCTCGACAATATCGAAATCATAAAGGACGAATTTCGTCACGCCGAGTCTTGCAAGATTTTCCGCGATAGTGGATCCTACACTACCGCACCCGATGATGTGGCACTTGCCACGCACATTGACCGGGTCAAAGTATTCGATAGACTTGGTTAAATCCATTAGTGCCACCCCCATTCTCTCGAGTAGAACGGATCACTCGGGTCTTCGTCAACCCCGTAGTAATCATCGTCGTCATCTCTTGCGCTTGTGCTTTTTGTGTCGTTTTTTTTACTGTATCCAGTACCCGCTGCGGACGGAGTTGTGCCCGTCGGCTTCTGAGAACCGCCATACGAATTCCCTCCGTACGAGCCACCATATGAGTTTCCATATCCACTGTAAGAGCTACCGTAGTTCTTGCCGCCGTAAGAGGAAACCGATTGAACGGCAACTTTCTTTGCCTCAGAAACGAAGTTGTCAACGGTATCGCCATCGTCGAGCATCACCATCATATCAATTTCCTTAGCAGTCGTCGAGTACAGAGCATTGTACGTCAAATCGTAGATTTCCGCGCTCCAATCGTGACGCTTATTGATGATAAGGAAAATGTAGAACGTATCATTATTGGCGTCGGGTTTGGGAAGTTGTGTGATGACATCCTTACGATAATCAGTATCCGTGACGGATGGAGATACCGCCATATCTACGTGAGAATGTCCGTGAAAACGAAGGGCGTTAAAGGTCTCATCATCGAGACCGTTAATCCAATTGGAATACTTCTCCTGATCGGACGTAACAGTCGCCGCTGTGACGGTGTGAGGAGGAACGAGAATATCATAAATCTCGAACTCACACTCTGAAAGACGTCTGACTAAGCCGTGCCACTGAACCTCCGTAGAAAATTCAGCGACGAGAGCCGTCATCTTAATCCACGCCATAGGCGTGAAGTAAAGCAACGCACATCTGTCGTCGCTCTTAAAATTCTGGCGGATGTCAATGCTACCATAGCACTTCGAGTTGAGAATTTGTGATCTCAGAGCTTCGATAATGCGTGTAGCTTCATCCTGCGGTACATAAATTGGCTTAGCCATTCTGCTGTTCTCCTTCGTTTAAGATTTTGAGAAATTCATTCACCGATACCATCTTGCCGTCGGTGAGTTTGATACAACGCACACTTCTATGACGGTCGAGCCAGTTAATCATATTGCCGACAACGGTCGAGTCGCCAAAGTTCAAGTTTTTTGTCGCGCCAATAGCCTGTTCAATGGCAAGCTGCCACTCTCCGCTATCGGCATACTTGGAATAATACTGGTCGTTTCCTCCCGAACATCTGAAGAAATAAATGTGCGGGTGAGGAAGCAAATCTTCGCGGCTGAGCTCTTTATGCATACTGATGTATCTCATACTGCTCAAAGAGAATACTGCATTGACAACAAACATACCCTTGTGTTCCGCAAAAATCGCATTCATAACTCTCGGAATTTCGTCTGACGATGCCTCGGTATGAATATAAGATCTCTTTCTATTGTAGACGGAGATGAACTCATCCTCATCGTAAAACTCAAGAGTCTCCGTAATTCCAAACTTGATTGTGTCACCATCCGTGTAAACGATATCCAGACACTTGTGACTGCTGAAAAAGTCAAACAATTCCGTAGTTGACTCCTCGGGAGATTCTTCAAGCGCCTTGAGCAATCTCTGATTGTCGGACAATTGTCTGTAAAGCTTCTCCATCTCAAGCTGATATCGCTGAATCGAGTTGATGTTGTTGTTGACAGCACTTCTATACGACGATAACTGCGATTCCTTGATTGTCTTTTCAAAGCCATCGAGGTACTTATGCAAGGACATATCTCTGAAGTCAAGTTTTTCGGCGGCACGATTTATGTAGTCAACAAGGATGTTTTCTGCCTCAGCTTCACTCACATCCTTGTTGTTTACAGAGATAGCCTTGAAAAATGCCTGCTCTTCAGCAGAGAGTTCAGAGGTGAAATACCAGCGAAACACTCTGGCAAAGGTCGAGATAAATCCCTGTATCCACTTAGTCGTAGCCTGTCTGTCAACAGCAACCACAACTCTCTGCTTGTCCACATTCACAAAAACTCTGGTTTTCGCAAACTGGCTCAAGTATCGGCTGATAGGGTACGGAGGCTTATCAAGAGACTCCCAACCTTCGTGTGTCAGCTCGCTCGGGAAATACCCATTTCTTGTTTCGCAGATGATAACCGCATATCCGTCTGCGTCAAAAGCGGCTCTGATGTCTCGCTCATTGCCGATTCTATGCATCAAGACGGTGGAACCCTTAATAACACTATCAAGAGTCCACTCGGTACGCTCGATGATAATGGCTCTCAAAAAAGCCGCCAACGAGTAGTCGCCATTTACGGAATTTGCTCCGCCAAGGATATTATCGGCTTCGCGACCTACCAGCCTCATCCTTTCTTTGGAAATTTGCAAGGTATTTCACCCCTTTCTGTCTTACCTAATTAGAGCGCAAGTGCGCCATCTGCCTTGACAATGGCGTTAAGGTTCGCAGTGGAACCGTCGGCAACTCTGAGCTCCTCAAAGGTCTTGCCGAAGTCTGCTGCGGAGAGGATTGCACCGTCGAGGTTAACCATCGAAGTAGAGGTATCAACGCCAAGCTCGGCGAAAACCTCACGGGGAGTGGAGGTAACATCTGCGGAAACGGTGCGGCGGGTGGTGTTGGTTCTTACATTGATCGAAATCATAATTACTTTTCTCCTTAAAATCAAATGTTTTTGTTTTGGTTGTTGGTGTTCGTAACCCTGTTATCGCCTCAGGGTGCCTTAATTAGGCGTTGGTGATGCCACCGATGAGAGCTGCTCTCTCAGCCTTGATAGCCGTAACCACCGCGGGGAGTGCTGCCTCGAGAGTGTTGACGTGAGCAAGAGCTGCGCCGACAACATCGGCTACGTACTCACCAGCATTGGGAGTGCCCTCGGGGAGCTTCTCGGGAATATCGCCGGTGACGATTGCGAGACCGTCTGCGTTGACTGCTCCGAAGGTTACGCCGTTCTTGGAGATGCAAGGCTTACCAGCAACGAAAGACATACCGAAGATGTCGTTGCCATCGCTGTCCTTGATCTTCAGAGCGTCAGGACGATACTTCTTGACGAGCTCAAGGTCTTCCTTCTTGATGGTGGAGGTGAGAACGTACTTTGCTACGTCTCTGTGAAGAGTGATTTTCATAGGTTTTCCCTTTCTTTTTCTGGGCTTTGCCCGAATTTTTGATGCTATAGCATCTGGTAGTGGGTACGGGAATCGAACCCGTGTCATTGCCGTGAAAGAGCAATGTCTTAACCACTTGACTAACCCACCGTGTACCGCTCCTCTCGGAGCGGTTATTCTTTATGTTGTTTGCTGTTTGTTGAGTTTGCTCCAATTGTACCAGCCGTAAATACAGTTCGCTGTCCAAGCAACATACATAGCTACCATCGACCAGTTGCCCGCTACGAACCACATTTTGATGCACAGCAAGTCAATTACAATCCACCAAATCCACTGCTCTCGGTATCTTCTCACCATAAGCAGTTGAGCAAAAATTGCCATCACATTGGTCGCCGCATCTGTATACGCCTGTGCACTTCCGATTTTGTTAAGAACAAACCCCATAATTACCGTTGCGACTACCGTTCCAATGATGGATAAAACCCACTGAAGACCTGTGAACTTTTTAGCGGTTACATCAGACGTTCCGTCGTCATTTTCTGTCATATTGTTCTTCCAAACGAAAATACCCCAAATCATCGTCACAAGATAGAAAATATTCTCGATGACTTCGCCGTAAAAATTGTTTTGCCAAGCGAGGAACAGATACGTTACTGTTTGAACAAACCCGATAAAATAGAATGAAACCTTACCTTTGGCACAAAGGACAACGGATATAACTCCCGCAATCCCTGCGACAATCCCAAGAGGAGTGTCGGGAGCGACACAGAATACGACAACCTGCATCACAAGCATTGTGAGCATAAACAACTTTTCAAACAGGGTGTACCCTGTCCAAAACTCTTTCTTAAGCCAATCCTTAACCTTGACCATTTTCGATTATCCTCCTGACATCGTCAACGATTTTCTTGAAGTTATTCCAGTAACCGCCGTCGAGCACAACGACCTTATCCCAGTTACCAGACGCCTTAATGTTGTTGCAAAGCAACTCAAAGAGTTCCCATCTTTCTTTTTCTCCCGAATGAGCCATAAATCTTTCGTGGTCATCCACAAATGTTCCGTGAGGACACAACAGGTAGATGATATCCCACTTAGACTTTCTCGTTAGCTCGTCCGCCATAACAGCAACCTTTTCGTACTCCTCTTTCGTAAGAGCACAACTTTCGTCCGTCGCATAGTATTCGGCATACATCTTTGTAACCATTGCATCGGAATCCGCAAAGAAAATGCCGTGATTTGCGGGAGAGTTAATCAGTCTCTTGTTGAGGTTATATTGCCCCTCAAGAAATGCCATAAAGTCCGCGCCGTCAAGCTCCCAGTCTGATACGCAGCTTTCTTTCATATAGTCTCTCGCCCACTCGTAACTGTATGGAGCGTTGAAATACTTTCCGAGGTCTGCCGTCATAACGCTCTTACCCTCTGAGGCAGTTCCGCAAATCAAGATGTTTGTGCTAAACACTCTGCGGAACGGGAAAGTTATCTTGTCCCAATGAGCGATTGGATTGTTACGGATCATTGTTGCACAGATAGGATTTTCATCTGTGCGATTTACGAGAATAGCTTCCTCGTTAAATCTGTCGGCAAGGTCTTTGGCATATACCTCGTCGCCAACATACCAAACCTTGTGAGGTTCTGCAATTCCTCGTGCGACCGCTTTGCACCAAATCTTATCGAACTCGGTCATCCACCCGTTCCACCCGTCTGGGTATCTGTCGATGCCGATCTCGGTGTCATTTATTGCATAGACCGCAACTAAATCGTCGTCAGCGAAGAACTCTCTTACATAGCGATATCTTTTATCGTGTGGCATTAGCGGTTCACCCTTATCACCGCTATAACCACAGACTATTACGAGGCAACCGCCGTCGTTTTCTTTCTTTGCTCTCATTATCAAGTCAAGATGACCTTGATGAAGCGGAGCAAAAGAGCCAAAGACGACACCGATCTTACTGCCCGTTAAGGGTGTCTGATAGGAATGAATCATAATTTTATCTCCTGTTCGTTGTCTAAAAGTGGTTTTTTAGACCAAGAATTTTGTCTCAACTACAAGTAGTCAAGACACAAGATTTCAAGATACAAAACGGGCGAACGCCGCCGTCGTCAATGCCGCAGTCGTCCCAGACCAGAACGCCACCCGAGTCGACGCAGCAAACGTCACGAGCGTATCCGCTATCCTCGATTGCACTCTTTCGTGTCGCAGTCCACCACCATCCGTCGGAACGAATATGCTTACTGTATTTACGATAACTGTCAACAGTCATCAAAGACACATTGTCTTCGACAAATCCGTAATCAGCCCTTCCGTCCTCTGGTGTTATGTCTACACGATGTTTAACTATATTTTCTGCTCCGACAACCGCTACGAGCTCGTTATAGTATTCCTCGTTCAGATACCGACGAATGCTACTCGACGCATAATCTGCGTCGTCTCCGAAAGCCGCATAGTTTACAAAGTCATAGTGCAGTAAAAGCACGTTTTCCCCGACATAGTCAAGAACGATGTACTTCCATCTGCCAAGTCTGACTTGACTGCCTATGGTTGGCAAACCGTCTGTAGCACCAGACACATTGTACGAATTCATATCAACGATCTTTTGCACGGGTATCTCTGCGGGAATAAAGTTCTGGTAGATGCACCCCGTGCTCTCGCCGGGCATACCTGCAAACAACGGACACCCCGAGCAGCCCGTGGTTCTTCCTTGACAAAACTCCTGAATGCTGTTTATCGCATTCGCTACATTTTGTGGCAACCCGATTGCTTCAGGCGTCACAACGGTTTCTCTTTCTGACATTTCAAATATCTCCCTTCGTTTTATCGTTGTCTAAAGATGTTTTATCTGTTTGGTGAAAAGGGGTGGATTTGAACCACCGAAGCCAGACAAGCCACTTGTGCACCAAGCTTATAAGGCGAAGATTTACGGTCTCCCGCTTTAGCCACTTGCATACCTTTTCATATAGTGCTGACGAGTATAAAATGTGTCGAAAACAGCGTCTGTCCCATTACTGTTTACACATATTGATATTCCATCTTGATTTGTGCTGACTTGAGCAGTAGTTCTTTGCTTAATCTGCCTATCAGAAGCCAATACATCGAGAACTGACCTTGCTACTTCCCTCTTAATGGGCGCGGTCGTCACGCATCCACGATTTACGGAATACGGCACTCCAAAAGAGTTAAGAATTACTTGAATTTTATCACAAACTTCTAATGCGGGTGTCCATCCCATAACATAATCCTTTCTGCGTTTAACGCGTATGTTGTCTAAAAGTGTCTTTATTATAACACCTGAATTTTTGTTTGTCAAGAGGTTTTTGAAAATTTGTTAGGATAAATTTTTCAGATTTTGTTTACATAAGAAAAGCACCCTAAATAATAGGGTGCTTTTCAAACATATATTTTATTTGCTTTTGGGAATCCATAAGTCTTCGACAAAGAACGTAATCTGGAACAGATCCTCACCTGCGGGATTAGTAGTGATGTTGATACCGTCACACAGCTTGAGAGTGTCGATAAATTCATTGAGGCTCGCTTCTTTTTCGCCAAGAGCAAGCTCACCGCTGAACAGAACCTGAATATATCCCTGCTCGTACTTCGGCTCGAGCATACACCTGATGATCTTGCAATCATATTCTGTTTCGAGCTTCTGACAGTAGGCAATAATATCGTTCATCTTATCGCACTTGTCCATATTGAATTCATACTTGTCATTATCTTTGGACTTGTAGTTTGCAAGAAATGCCTTGATGACATCTTTTGCGAATTCATTTTCAATAAAGTTCACACGCACACTCCTTTCTTGCGGAGGCTGAACAGTCGCCGCACACATTATTTAGTTACAACGACTATCAGGCGTTTGTGATACATTGAAAATGTTGTGGAATTGGGAAAGGCGTGTTTACGGCACACGCCAAGAGCCGTTGCGAAAGGCTTTCGCCTTATGCGTACGGTATCTCTTCGATACCATACATAACCGACACCACTCGGTTACGTACAAGGATATTATATCACACCGAACGCAATTTGTCAAGCATTAGTCTTGATTTATTGTTCGGACAGATTTCACACAAAGTGTGGGCTTCCCCAAACGAGGAAGCCCGATATAGAAATCACTCAGGCTGACAAGTCTCAGCCACATAAGACCGTGCAAGCTTGTTGCCACACGAGGCAAGGTTACACCCGTCGTTAGTGACGCTTACTCCACCGCAACTTGGTACAGGCGATGGTCTGCTATGCAAGTATGTATTACTTGTTGTTCTTGGGAGCGTGGGTCTTGACCTTGTACGCTTCACCGAGACAGTGAGCGAAGACCGACATCATAACGGTCTTGAACTGACGCTCGTTGAGCATTGCGATGGTACACTTTTCCTTGGTATCCATCTTGGTTACGGCGTCCTGAATAAAGGCAATATCGTGGTTGTTGCACTTATAGGCGTTTTTGCCCTCACCGTTATCGACGAAAATTGCTCCGTCGATGATTTCCTGAAGCAACGACACGATCTGGGTGTTACTGTCAGGCGTTTCACCGTTCTTCTTCTTGTTCGCCGCACTGATGAAGTAATAACTCTTCTTGGCGAGGTCAGACGCTTTGATGGAGTACACATCAGTCTCACGCAAGGTGAGCAAGGCGAGAAGCTTTGCCGAATTGGACGCCCACGTCTTATCGAGGCGACCAAACTCGCAGAACTTTTCGAGGTCGATACGAGCCTTTTTCTTTTCGAGGCTCACACCTGTGATGAGATCGGTTTCCTTATCACGGTCTTCCTTGATTTTGAAGACCTCGATATAGAACTGCTTCACCGCGGCGATCATCGGGTTTTCTGCCTGCATAAACTTGTCGTACTCGACATTGCATACCGACAGATTGAGGGTGGATACCTTTTCCTTGAGTGCGGACATACCCTTGCTGTACGCAACGAGGTCACCTTTATGCAATGCCTCGACCACCTCTTTGAGGGTGCCCTGTGCTTCCTTTTCGCATACCGATGCGATTTCTGCAAATGTTTTTGCCATAGTTAAATCTCCTTTGCTGGCATATAGTTTATTTACAGGCATAAGCCCATATTCAAAAGCCCGATACCTTTATCGCATCGGGCTCTTTATATATAGGTTTATGCAAAGAGCCCACCGTATCTCATAACTACGGTAGGCTCGCAAATTTCGTAGTTTTTGTGTATCACACTTTCGTCAGTCCTACGACTTGCAACACACCTAACAGCCTTTACCTCGTCGAGGCTCGGAACATCATTACTCCTCAAGCCATTTAACGCACACCCCGTCGGAGCATACACAACTTGATTTGTCAAGCAAGGTATATCACAAGATTTCAAAAAGATTACTTGTGCTTATTGTCGGTTATACAAGCCGTATTTGGGTTTCGACACATACCCCTTGCCATTTTCACTATCTGACGCGGCGTGGGTCTACTCCCACACGCCTGAAGCGACGCCTTTTTGTATCGTTAAGGTCGTTACTCTTGTAGGCAAGAGTACCCCTTTACCGCTATTGCTCGGTAAGGTTGAGCATTACAGCAACGCACATATTCCGTCAGCCAAAGGCTGTCCACCCACACCACGAGGAGGCTTGTGCATTATGGGCGTTGGCAAGTTTTACTTGCCATACTTATCACGACCTTGACCGCTAAAATCGCATAAGCCCTCGTCAACGGCTTTGCGACGCATATCACAGTCAAGACCGAGAATGAACATCAGAACATCAAGACATTTCAAGAAAAACTTTTTCATAACCTCAAAATCCTTTGCTTTTTGTGTTGCTCGGCTCGTGCCTTGCACTTAAAGGGTCGAGCGGTTAACCCCTTTAGGGGTTGGCTCGGCTCTCGGCTCGGCTCGTGCCTTGCACTTAAAGGGTCGAGCGGTTAACCCCTTTAGGGGTTGGC
>JAZURO010000164.1:0-7135 GCA_045606265.1 Eubacteriales bacterium | reverse complement strand
TTATGACGTACAAATTGCCAAATATATCGCTGCCGAGCTTGGAATGGCACTTGAAATTTATGCGGTTGAGTGGGACAGTCTTATTCCGGGACTTCAAGCAGGCACCTATGACGGAATAATCGCAGGAATGAGTCCCACAGCTGAGAGAGAAGAAGAGGTGGATTTCACCGATTGCTATTATAATTCAAACCTCGTTATTATCTATAAAAAGGCAGAGGTAGAAAAGAATTTCTTTGCAAATCTTGTTGATATAGTTATCAAATATCACCCTCTTTTGCTTGAAGGTCTGGCATACACAATGCTTATTGCCCTTGTGGGTACTGTTTTCGGTCTTATAATAGGTCTTTTGACAGGTATTATTAAAACCGTTCCCAAATCTAAAAACCGAGCAATCAGATTATTGCAGAAGTTCATTAACTTCTTAATTTCCTGCTACGTAGAAATATTCCGCGGAACACCTATGATGGTTCAGGCGATGGTTATTTTCTGGGGATATGCATTCCTTAATAACGGAAACACCTTGCCGCTTCTTCCCGCAGGAATTTTCATAGTTTCAATCAATACGGGCGCCTATATGACCGAGATTGTACGAGGCGGCATTATTTCCATAGATAAGGGACAGTTTGAGGGTGCATACAGTGTTGGTATGACTCATTGGCAGACAATGACAAACGTAATTATTCCTCAGTTGATGAGAAATATTCTCCCGTCCATTTCAAATGAGTTTGTAATTAACATCAAAGATACGTCAGTTCTTAACGTTATCGGCGTTATGGAGCTTTATTATATGGCAAACACAATACAGTTTATGACGTATGATATTTTTGAAACGTATTTGGTTATCTGCGTAATGTACTTCATTATGACGTTTACCGTAACAAGAATACTCCGTCTTGCAGAAAAGAAGCTTGCAGGCAGTGATTCTTATACGATATGTGGTTCGCAGTCAGATCCAAATGCCGAAATTCGTGTAACCAAAGCAAAGGAGGAGTTCAGATAATGGAAAAGGTAATAACACTTAAAAATCTTAAAAAGAGCTTCTCTGACCGTGAAATTTTGAAGGGAATTGACCTTGAAATCAACAAAAATGAGGTCGTATCCGTTATCGGTTCGTCGGGCTCGGGAAAAAGCACGATGCTTCGTTGTATAAATCTTCTTGAAGACGTGACAAGCGGAGATATTCTGTTTTATGACAAAAGCGTTGTAAACGGCGGAATTGATATCAATGAATACCGTTCAAAAATTGTGATGGTATTCCAGCAGTTCAATCTTTTCAATAATATGAGTGTGCTTGATAACTGCGTCCGTCCTCAAACGGTGGTGCTTGGAAGAAAGAAAGAAGAAGCAAAAGAGATTGCTATGAATTATCTTGCCAAGGTTGGAATGGCGGAATACATCAACGCACGTCCCGCACAGCTTTCTGGCGGTATGAAGCAGAGAGTTGCTATTGCCCGTGCGCTTTCAATGAATCCTGAGGTAATTCTCTTTGACGAACCGACCTCAGCGCTTGACCCTGAGATGGTAGGCGAGGTTCTTGACGTAATGCGTGAGCTTGCCAAGGAAGGACTGACTATGATAGTTGTAACTCATGAGATGGCATTTGCCCGTGACGTATCCGACAGAGTAATCTTTATTGATGACGGTGTAATTTGCGAAGAGGGTAATCCCAAGGAATTTTTTGCAAATCCCAAGACTGACAGGGCAAAGGCGTTCTTGTCAAGATTTTTGAACTAAGAATAAAAGGAGCTTCAAAAAAGCTCCTTTTGTATTGCAATTTTGCGCATACCGTGTTATAATGATTATGAGGTGATAATATGAAGAACAAACACGTGGAATATAAAAGAATAGTTGAAGGAGCTGACAAAGCTGTTCTTATGATGCACGGAATTCTCGGTACTCCTAATCATTTTCGTGATCTTATCCCCCTGATTCCCGATAACTTTTCGGTTTTTGCTATGGTAACTGCCGGACACTGTGAGGGAGTAAGTGATTTTTCTCATTCATCACTTGATAAGTGGGAGAAAAGTGTTCAGAATGCAGTTGACCAGCTGCTTGAAACACACGACGAAATTTATATAGTAGGCCACTCAATGGGCACTCTTTTTGCCATAGAGCAAGCGCTTAAAGAACCAAAAATTAAGGGTCTGTTTTGCCTTTCCATACCCATTAAGGTCGGGGTAAGATTCAGAATGACCAAAATGGCAATGAAGATTTACAGGGACCGAATTGACGATAATGACGTTGTATTAAAGGCGTTGCGTGAGTGCTACGGTATTACGGAAAACGTGAAGCTGCATAAGTATCTTGGTTGGGTGCCTCGCTTTCTTGACCTTTTCAAGTTGATAAAAAAGGTGCGCAAGAATCTTGATAAGCTGAATACCCCTTGCGTTGCATTCCAGTCAGTTCCCGACGAGCTTGTATCACCCAAATCCATTAAAATATTACAAAAAGAATCCAATATCAGAGTTATCTCACTTGAAAACTCCACTCATTTTTACTATGAGCCAAGTGAGATGGATCTTATAAAGGAAGAGTTTGAAAAGTTTTTACGTTCATAAACAAAATCCCACCTTGACGGTGGGATTATTTTTATTATTTGTTTTTAAGATGGTGTTTAGCCATTCTTTCGGCTCTTTCAACTGCCTTTTCCGTTTCAATAGCATTGAAAATTTCAAATTCCAAATCGTCTCTCTTCTGCTTGATAGCACGTTTGATTGCGTGAATTTCGGAACGAACAATGTCTATTTTCTCAATAAGTATTTTCATTTTATGATCGACAGCAGCACCGGCTTTAACTCTTTGATATGCTACTCTGCCAAATTGCTCATAAAGGTCGGCAAGATTTGCCTCTTTTCTGGCGAGCTTAACGTGAAGGGAAGCCGTATCTGTAAGATCACCTGTTTTAGAAACTGCTTTGCCTGCGATCCTTCTGACGCCACGGCCAAAATCATTCAACTTGGACATAATAATCCTCCTTATATGTTTATACATAAATATTATACTATTTTTTTGCTTAAAAGTAAAGAGTTTTGTTATATTTTTTTGTATTTTTGTAAAAATAATATTTGGAAGGAAGTGAATTTTATGAATATGGATAAAAATACGTATAAAAAGTATGCCAAGGCACACGCACCTCGCTCTCCGATGGCCAAAAATTGCTTCAATGCCTTTTGTATTGGGGGGCTGATATGCGGAATGGGGCAGGGGCTGAACGATATTTATCACTTGGTTTTGGGGTTCTCAAAGGATGATGCGGGACTGCTTGCGTCCGTGACACTCGTTTTTGTTGCAGTGGTATTGACTGCGTTTGGCATTTTTGACGAAATAGCCAAGGTGGCGGGGGCGGGAACACTCGTTCCGATAACGGGCTTTGCCAATGCCGTTGTTTCTCCTGCCATAGACTCAAAAAGTGAGGGCTTTATTTTGGGTGTGGGAGCAAAAATCTTCACAGTTGCAGGCCCCGTTTTGCTGTACGGTATTCTTTCGGGGGCAATTTATGGGGTGATATACTATTTTGTTTCTATGCTTTGACAAAAAAAGAAAGCTCCCAACAGAGGAGCTTTCTTTTTTATTGAGAAACTGTGAAAAGGGAATAAAAATATCCTTTTTTGTCAATAAGCTCGTCAAACGTTCCGTTTTCTATTAACTGTCCGTTTTTAAGAGTTAGAATGGAATCGTATTTTTGGAGAATTGACGCATCAAGATCGTGGCGAATCTCAATTACGGTGATTCCTTCTATCGCAAGTATTGAGCTTGAAATCTGTGCCGACGTTTCACTGTCAAGAGATGCGGTCGCTTCGTCAACAAGAAGCACCTGCGATCTTTTAAGCAGACTTCTTGCAATTGAAATACGTTGCTTTTCACCGCCTGAGAGCTTGTTTCCGTTTTCACCGCAGAGATAGTCAATACCTTTTTCTTCAATCAGTGCTGAAAGGCCGGAAAGCTCTATCGCATTTTGCACGTCCGCCTCATCAAATCGCTTGAACATAGTAATGTTATCCCTTATCGTGGAGTTGAAAATAAACACATTTTGCTGTATTATGCTTTGCACGTCATACAAATCCGAAGAATTTATGCTTCTTAGCTCCGTACCGTCATATTTTACGCTTCCGTCATAGTTGCGGTAAGACGACATCAGAACGTTAAGCAGGGTGGATTTTCCGCTGCCCGAGGCACCGACTATTGCATATTTTTTGCCGTGTTCAAATACGCAGCTGATATTACTGAGTGCCGCTTTGTTCTCTCCATAGGAGAAGGAAAGATTTTCAACTCTTATTTCTTTATTCAGGGTGAGTGGAGTCTCACTTTTTTCTTCTCTTACGTTATCTTTAAGTGCTGCGGCAATTTTTGTAAGCAGCGCTTTTGCACTCTTTCTTTCCGCGAGATGGGAGGGAATTGCCTGAATAGGATAAATAAGATAATTCATCATTTGCGTGAACATAACAACAACACCGCTTGTAAGTCCTTTTCCGCTGATTGCAAGATATCCTGCAAAAATGAATACACCGAACTGAGCAACAAATCCTGCTATATTTGCTAAGCTTTCAATCAGAATACTCAGTTTTTCTTTTCTTGATTGTGCAGAAGCAATACGCTTTGTATCGCTTGCAAACAGCTTAATCATTTCGGCTTCTGCCTTGAATGATTTGATGACGGTAAAACCGCTGAGCGCATCACGAATGCTTGAAGTATATTCTTCATTAACTGACGATATATTTTCAGTGGCCTTTGCAACCTTGTTTCCCGTCAGTATGGAAACAACAAGGGGCAGTATTGACGACAAGATTGCTATCAGTGTTAGCAAAGGGCTGTAAAACAGCATCATAATAAGCGAGGCAACGAACAGTAAAATGCAATTTGCAAGTCCGAATATGCTGATGAGATATCCGTTTTCAATTATTGAAATGTCGTTCGTTAATGACGAGAGATACAGGGCTGTGTTTTCTCTTGAAAAAGCCGATATATTTTTCTTGCTTAATTCAGTAAACACGTAATTTTTGTATTGCTCTATTCCACGGGCTTTGAATTTTGGCTTTGATACGTAGGATAAAAACGTACTTAAAGCTGTTATTGAAAGCATAGCAAGAGCTATCAGAATCAACTCAAAAAGGGAGAATCCAATATCCACGCCTGCAATCAAGTCGAAAACCTGTTGCATAAACCAAGCAACTGAAAGGTTTAGCACAGCGTCGATAATTGTTGTAAATAAGTATATTACAAACAGAATTTTGTTTCCTCTGTATAGCTCACGGGTGAACGGACGAATATCTACGGTTTTTTCACTTTTCATATTTAGGTACTCCTTAAATGATTATGAATAAATATTAGCATAAAACGGCAGGATAGTCCATACATTTTAGCTTGCGTTTTGTCAACTGTCGGTTGCAAATGTAAAAAAGCTTTGAGTTGAAGGTTTTTTGATGCTTATTTCAATTTTATGTTAATGCCGCCGCTGTTTTCTGAGTCGGTATATACCTGGATATAGGGTTGAAGCGCCTCTGCCATATTGCAAATGGGCATAGATTGAATATATACCTTTCCGGGACCGCTTACACGAGTGTGGAAGATACCCTCACCGCCGAAAAACAGATTTTTGGCGCCTTTAACGGTTTGAATTTCCATAGTACAGCCCTCGCTCATAGCAGCAAGGTAGCCCGTATCCACGATAATGCTTTCCCCGTAACCGAGGGTATATTCTTTGCAGTGACCGTCAATTTCAAGAAAAACCATACCGTTACCGCTTATCTTTTGCATTATAAAGCCCTCGCCGCCAAAGAAGCCCCTTCCAAGACGTTTTTGAAAATAGAGGGAAAGGTCAAGTCCTTTCTCCATAGCTAAAAAGCCACGCTTCTGAACTATAATGCTGTTGCCGGGCGTAACCTGAAAGGGAATAATAGAACCGGGAAAGCTTGAAGCAAAAGCGATCATTCCGCTGCCGTGCTCGGCAGTGTATTCGTTCATAAATATCGATTCACCTGAAAAAAGTCTGCCGAATGCCTTACCAATTCCGCCGCCTGCGTTGGTTTCCATTCTCATATTGGGACTCATCCAGCTCATAGCACCCTTTTCAGTACAAAGAGTCTGTCCCTGCTCGGGATAGCAAATTACAACGGGAAGATGTCCTCCCTCAATTTCATATCTTATCATAATCGTACTCCTTTATATTAATTTTAAGATAATAAGCAACATTAAAATTCCGTATATTATTACAAGATGCAAGGGATAAAAAATATAGAATAAGTATTTCAGCTTTTTTGAGCCCCTTGTTTCATTATAAAGCATCAAAAGTGGGATGGTGAACAGCGAAAACCATTGAATGTCCTTGCCCGATACTATGGTCATAACGATAAGTAAAACTCCCGTGGTACACACTCTTAATAGTTTGCTTGGCGCAAAATATACCAATATGGGAAGCAAAAATCCCCACACGTTGTAGTCAATGTAAAAGCCCTGCTCTTCAAAAATAATGGGAAAGCCAATCTCAATAAAAACAGCAGCGCACACAATTAATATCATAATCACACGGTTTAGTGCCTTTTTGTTTTTGAAAAATGAATCAATGGCAAATATCGTGGCGATTGAAAGAGAGAAGTTGACAAGTATGCTTTGGTAGATACTGTTCATAAAAAAGAAATAGACTATTTGGAAAACGACCGCCATTACAGCAATCATTCCAAGATATTTTTTGCGATTTTTGGTATATCTGCAACCTTCTGCAATCATATATGCATAGATAGGGAAAGCAAGACGACCTAAGCATCTCAGAATTATGGCATTGGGAAAAATAACACCGATGTGATCAAGAGCCATACTTATCATAGCAATAATTTTCAGTTGATTGTTATTAAGTCCCTTAAATGGTCTTTTTTCTTCAATCAGTGACATAAAAATCCCCATTTCTTCTTATAATAGAACCATTGTATCACAAAAAAACGATAAAAGCAATAATTTGCTTGATATTTATTTTTTAGATAATAAAAGAGAGAAAAGCACTTGACACTAACTGAATTTTGTGGTATAATCCACTTGTTGTAAATATTGGGATATAGCCAAGCGGTAAGGCACCAGACTTTGACTCTGGCATCTCGATGGTTCGAATCCATCTATCCCAGCCAAAAGTCCTACGCATCAGCGT
>JAZURO010000163.1:0-4989 GCA_045606265.1 Eubacteriales bacterium | reverse complement strand
CTTACGGGGTTTGTGGAGTCCCGCCAGAGGAAGTAAAGCAACTTATATTGCGGTGGAACCGTTCCCATTTCTGGCGGTACGGTGTTAATTTCTGGCAGTGGTTTTCGTTCATGATCGGGGAAGACGTTCACTGTTTCAGTGTTCTATGGAATGAGGGGAATCCTTCAATGGTAGGTTTGCCCATGATAAAGAATAACGGATGAGGTGAGTATATGAAGATGGTTTTATGTTTATTTCCGGCTGACAAGCAGAAGAAAAACCGGTATTATGTTATCGATCGGTTAGGCAATAAAATTTTTTACGGAACCCGCTACCAATGCGAGAAATTCAGACATTATATGAAGGAGGGTCAGGACGATGGCCAGAGCGAAAACACTTGCAAAGATTAACATTTATATTAACAGATGGTACAATTCAATTATTGGTGATACAGAAGAACTTATCAAGATAATCAGATATAATGGCTCTGATTGGTGCGTTATTACTTATTACAGGGGCATTGTGGTCTTTGCTGGCAGTCTTACTAAATGCAGGGAGTACGTATTAGAAAGGAGTATGAACCATGGCCGGAAGATCTGAATACAGTAAATTGAGGGACATTGCAAGAAAGCGTAATATTCGTCTGGTGGAGCAAGGCCTTTCGGCTCCCATGAATATTCCTCGTCTCCGTGACATTCGGAACGATCCGCAGAGAGTTGCTAAGGAGCTTCAAAAGCTGCGGGATTATGTGAATCAAGAAGCCACCGTTCGGAATGTTAAGAAAAGCGGGACACCGTTTTTCAATCCTCAAATCGGGCTTCCTCCCTTCGGTCTTGAAGGGAGGGAGCGGAAAGCCCAGAAACGGAAGCCGTTAACGGGAGCCCAGAGGGCAAGGAAGAACCAGCGAGCAAGGGAACGTTACGCATTAAAGAAAGCAATTGAACAGGTTCCGGACCGGGATAAAGAAGCGATCAAGAAAGCAATAGAAAAGTTTAGACGGATGCGGGATCAGCTGCGGGATGTTAAGATTCCGGGGTTGCGTTACGATCCGGAAAAGATGTTTCTGGATGCTAAGGGAACCAGAGACTTTGCGTTATACCTTGAAAATAGGATGTCAATGTTTGATCAACAGGTTTGGTATCAGCAGTATCTGGACGCTTTGGAAGATTATGCGGAACTGCAATCAAAAGGCTATGCTTACGCTGACATTGCTTCTGACTTCAATGATTTTCTAATTGATCAAGCAGATATGGATAGTCGGGCTGCGGACATGGCCGGGATCTCTGGTGCGGAAATGCAGGATGTTTGGACAGCTTACATAGACAGGTTGTGATGAAATGATAGTCAGCTGGAAGGATATAGATTGGGTGTCATATTTGCAGTCATTCGGTGTTCTGGTTCAGCCGAAACACAAAACCAAAAGCCGGATAAAGCGTTATAATTATATCAATGCGTACACGGCTTTTGACATTGAAACAAGTACGGTCTGGCTGAATCCTGATCACAGTCAATATGACGTTCATAGTTTTATGTACGTCTGGCAGTGGCAACTTGAAAATTATACCGTTATCGGTCGAACGTGGGGCGAATTTACCGAATTTCAGACGCATCTGGTATCCGTGATAGATCAGCTTCGGGATATTTGGGAATTGAAAGATCCTCCGCTTTTGTTGGTATGGGATCATAATCTTGCCTTTGAGTTTGCATATCTGGCCGGTATTTATCCTTTTGAGGATGAGGAATGCTTCTTTCGTGACATACGCAAGCCGATTTATATCCGGATGTACAATCACTTTGAATTTCGTTGTTCTTATATCCAAACAAATATGTCGTTGAAAATGCTATGTAAAGAAATGAAGGTTCCTCAGAAGCTTTCCGGGCAAAAGTTCGATTATTCAAAAGTGCGTTTTCCGTGGACTGAATTAACTGACTATGAGTTACAGTATATCATTACTGATGTTGAGTCACTTGTAAAGGCTATGAAAAAGCGTGTTTCAATGAACGGTGACACGCTTCTCACCGTTCCAATCACATCAACAGGATACGTCAGGCGTGATCTGAAAGAAGCTATCAAACCGAAACAGGGAATTCTGATGCTTCAGAAGCCAATGAAAAGGGAATTTATGTTGCTACGGGAAGCTTTCCGGGGAGGGAATACCCATTCAAACAGGCAGCTAACCGGCAGCATCTGGGAGGATGTATATTCATACGATATAGCATCTTCTTACCCAACGCAGCAGCTTACACACAAGTTTCCGATGGAAGCGTTCACATGGTTAGATTTTTCCGGTAGTCGATGGAAAAAGCCTGGAGAAAAGATCAGACGGATACTGATGATGGTTGGATTAAATTATGCTGTTGTCGGTCGGTATGGCTTTAAGCATCTGCGGTTAAAGGATCCGAAAGAGCCGATTCCATATATCAGTTATGGACGATGCCAAGCAAAGCCATATCAACCGCAACCAGCGGAACCGGAATGGCCTTTGCTTCTGGATAATGGCAGAGTGCTGGAAGCTGGATATCTTGAAATTGCTCTGACAGAGATTGATTTAAAAATTGTGATGGATCAATACTATTTTGACGAAATAGACGTACAAAAAGCAATGTACGCAAAGAAGGATTATTTACCCAAAGAATATTGTGATGTAATTAAAAGTTATTACACTCAAAAAACAGCTTTGAAGGGAGCGAAAACAGAGGAAGAAGAATATCTTTACGCTAAGACAAAAGCTTTGCTAAATGCAATCTACGGTTGTAGCGTAACAAATCCGATAAATGCAGATATTAAGTATAACCATGGTGATTATCTCCGATCTTCATATGATAGCATGTCAGAAGAAGAGATAAAGAAAGCTTTGAGAATGGCTCCATTTCCTTACCAGTGGGGCGTTTATACGACTTCATATGCACGTTTGCAGTTGCAGCGAGCAATTGACTTCTGTAAGCAGCAGACCAAACAGCCGGACGGAAACTGCAAGCTTCTTTATTGCGATACGGATAGTGTGAAAGTGATTGGTAATGTAGATATCAACAAACTTAACGCTGAATATTTAGAGAACGCAAAGAGGGCGGGAGCATATGCAGATGACCGGCACGGTGTCAGGCATTATATCGGCTTGTTTGAACCAGACGCACATTACGAACGCTTTATTACACAAGGGGCGAAAAGATATGCTTTTGAGAAAGACGGAAAGCTGGGCGTAACTGTTTCCGGAGTTTCTAAAGAGGTAAACGAAAAAACTGGTATTCCATTTGCATCTGAAGAACTGGGAAATCTTGAAAATTTCGGTGTAGGTATGACATGGAAGCGAGCCGGAGGAACTATGGCCGTGTACAATGATTTTGATGATTTCGACTATACAGAGCCGGAGACGGGATCCATAGTTCATATCAGTCCGAATGTATCTATTGTGGAAAGCACCTATAAAATGACGTTTACAAGGGATTATACAAAACTGCTTGAAAATATCAAACTATATGGACAGTATAAAAAGGAGTTTGAATAGGATGGGCAAGATTTACACTTCTGATGGTTGGGTTAATTGGGATTATTTACTTTCACAGCCAGAATCTTTTCTTGCTGTTGTAGGAGCCAGAGGAACGGGTAAGACATATGGTCTATTGAAGAAACTGGTTTTAGAGGATAAGCCTTTTATCTATCTCCGGAGGTTAAAATCGCAGCTTGATCAATGCGGGAGAGAAGAAGGGAACCCATTTAAGAAGATAAACTTTGACGCTGGAACAGACATAAAGCCATTCCCAACACAGGGCTTTATTTCCTTCAGGAGGGGAGAAAAGACAGGTTCTCTAATGGCCGTGGGGGTGGCCTTATCTGTTGTTGCTAACACAAGAGGTACAGATTTTTCGGACATAGATTATATAGTGTTTGATGAGTTTATCGCATCGGATGGAGAACGACCAATAAAAAATGAGTTTGCAGCTTTTTTAAATTTTTATGAAACAGTAAACCGTAACCGTGAATTGGAAGGTAAGCAGTCGGTCAAGTGTATCATGCTGGGAAATGCAAATAAGCTTGCCAATCCTTATTTTGCGGGCTGGCATTTTATGAGAACAGCTTTGAAAATGATCAAAGGGAATCAAATGGTTTGGAGATCTGACGATAAAACAAGAATGATTGTATTGCTTTTGGATTCTCCTATTAGTAGCATGAAACAAGATACGGTACTTTACAAAAACGCTTCAAAGGATTTTATGTCAATGGCGCTCGATAATGCTTTCAGAACTGATGCAACTAATATTAAGTCTGAAAATTTAAAGGAATATAAGCATTTGGTTTCTGTTGGTGAAATTGGGATTTATAAACACAAGTCAGAACGAAAGTATTTTGTTTCGTCTGTTGTGCAGAACGTTCCTTATTATGAAGCCTTTGGCATGGGTTTGAAGATGTTTCAGAACGATTATATGATGCTGAAGCTATTTTATCTATCTTACAAGAATATTTATTTTGAAAACTTTGAAAGTGAAATAATCTTTCGAGAACTGTTGAATCTGATTTAAGTAAATTAAAGTAATTGAAACGTAATAAAACCATGTTAAACTTAAAGTATAAAAAGGGTGGCAACCTTAGAGCCGGAAGGGAGAATGAATCATGGAACTGACGGGACGGGAACTTTTTCGGGCGATGAATGATAAGCATGAAAACCTGAAGGAATGCGATGGCCAGATTATTAAACCGGTTGCGTTCCACACTCACACCTACATGGACAGTGAGGGAAAGGAACACAGCGTTCTTGTTATTAAGGACGGTAAAACCGGTAAAATGTACAAAACAGAAGTTAAGGCGTTCATTGAGAAATTTCTCAAGTATGATGAGAGCTTTGGAGCCGATGCTGATGACGAAAAGCCTGATATCGTCATCAAGATCAATACCAGCAAGAAGGGCAACCGGTACGTCAATTTTGATCTTGCAGATGATTAAGCTTTCGTGAAAAGATTATAAGGGAGTCAATCCTATCCCCATATGCAAGCCCCAGAAGGGCGGGGACGGCC
>JAZURO010000162.1:0-8083 GCA_045606265.1 Eubacteriales bacterium | reverse complement strand
GCGCTTTCGTTTGCCTTTTTGACAAATGCCGTATAGCCAACGACTGCCACGGTTGCGAGAATAGCAATAATTGCTATTACAACAAGTAATTCAACAAGGGTAAAACCCTTCTTTGTGCTTTTCATGTTGCTTTCTCCTTATTCCTTTTTTTAGTTTCAATAAAGTCGCACATATGCATACATATATGACTTCAAATCAAGTATAACACAATATATAGTGGAAATCAATACATATTTTGATAAAAAATGACATTTTGACGTATAAATTTATAGTGGTCATAAATGAGTCTGAAAAAACAAGAAAATTATCAGATTTGTTTTGCGAAAGAAACCCCCCGCTTGCGCAGGGGGAAAGACCTATAAAAAGCGGGGAGGGAAAAACAAATTATAAAAGAAACCTCCCCGCTAGGAAAATGATTAATTATTCATAAAGTTGTTGAAATCTTCAACAAGGAATCCAAGATATTCATCTAAAAGTCCTATCACCAAATCTTTAACTATGTCGTAAATATTCTGTGAAAGAGTCCTTGTTACTGCTGCAGATACCGCCCTTGCAGCATCTCCGCTGTATATCTTGCTATATACCTTTTCACCGCATTCGCATACTATATATCCTTCGCCGTAAAGGGGCTTAAAGCTATGAGGTTCCTTTGTATCTTCAATTTCTCTTACGTCGGTCACTTCTTCACACCATTCACAAGTGGAGCATTCCTTTGCGTTGGATACACAAGTTGCGTCTTCGCAAATCTCGTAATCTGCAAAGCTATGAACATCAGGGGCTGCCTCACCCTCAAACTTTTGGCCGCAATCAGTACAGATAATGCCTGTGCAGATCTGCTTTTCGTTATGTTTTAACAGAATGATCGCTCCATCAATATATTTATTGTCCCAAATATCAAAATAATCAAAGTATGCGCAGGGTGCAAGATAATCGCGAATATTATCTTCGGTTTCAAATTCAATACTGATATATCTATATCCACCGCCCTCAAGAACAGCGGGGGCGTAAAGATTGATTCCAAGTTCACAGTATCCGCCGCCATAGCTATCCGTTAAAGTTATAGGTGCATAAACGTTAATTGAATACAAGGTTGCAGCAAAAAGTTCATGTCCGTTAAGATCAATAGTTATTGACTGGTTTATATCAACGCCCTCTGACCACGCATCGTCAAGAAGCTTGATAATACTTCCGTCAACAGCCGTTTCCAAAGCTTCTTCAAAGGTATCATAGAATGCCGTTTCGCCATTAGTTATAACTACAACATCATACATCTGATAATCACATACTACACAAACGCCGTTATCATCAAATTCTGTACAATCGTGCGAATCTCCGCAAATATTGCATGTACCACTTACCCAGTTATGCGAACATTCTATATCATCAGGATAGAATACATCTTCGTGATATTTACAGCATCCATAATACCATATGTGAGCATCCTCATCAACTTCACTGTCATCAATTTCACCACATTCGCACACATATCCTATGCAGGTCAACGTCATCGAATGCTCGTGTTTTTCAACGAAATATGTGAGATCATTATCGGATTCATATTCATAAAGCTCAAAGTAATAGGTCGTTCCTGCAGTAAGCTGAACATAGAGGAAAAAATTATACTCATTATCATCATCAGATTCACCTACAAAACTATCCTCATCCATTTTTAGATCATCGTAAATTGTAATCTTTGGATCGTATTCGGATTGAGAATAAATCTTATAAATACCGCTTTCAGAGGGGATAAAGCTTAAATATATGAACTTGTTGTCATTAAGAAAAATTGTATTTTCGCCCACTCTAACAACTTCTTTACCTAAATAAATATAGCAATCATCGCAAAAATTATTATACTCATCTTCACCGTCCATATGCTCGCCAACCGTATCAAGAGAAATGCCGCATCCACCACATTCACCTAAACAGTTGGGAATATGCTCGTGCTTTTCAACGAAATATGTGAGATCATTATCGTACTCATATTCATGAAGCTCGAAGTAGTAGGTCGTTCCTGCAGTAAGCTCAACATAGAGGATGAAATTACGATCATTGTCATCGTCAGATTCGCCTACATAGCTATTCTCGTTCATTTCTACATCATCGTAAATTGTAATCTTTGGATCATATTCGGATTGAGAATAAATCTTATAAAGACCGCTTTCAGAGGGAATGAAGCTCAGATATGTGAAACTGCCGTTTTTAAGAGAAACTGTATTTTTTCCTAACACAACATCAACTGTCCCCACATACTTATTACATCCATCACACAAATTGTTGTAATTATCATTTCCGTCAACGTGATCATCATTTCCTTCGCCGTAATAAAGACCGCATTCACACAAATAGCCCGCACAAGTCTGTGTTTCACTTGTGCCCGTGTGTTCGCAGTATGAATAACAAATTATACAAATTCCGAAATTCCAATTATGATTGTCATTTCCTTCGCCGTAGTATTCGTTACAGTCGTCGCACAAATAGCCCTTGCAGTACTGTTCTCCGTCAGAATGCTGGTGCGTTTCAACCATTACTGTATATGTTTCGTCAATAATATTGTAATTACATAAACCCAAATAGTATGTCTCACCTGCAGTAAGGTCGACTTTTAATAAGAAGTTATCGCCTTCTCCGCTTGATATATCAAGATCAATATGAGAGAATTCAGAATCATAAAGATATGCAAGTGTATCATTACCGTCATTAGCTGTTGAATAAATATGATATCTTCCGCTTTCAGAAGGGGTAAATGGTATATAGATGATATCAGAGGTTGATGGAACTGTATTTTCTCCCAATACAATCACTTCATCTCCGATATACGCTTTGCAGACATCACACATATTATCTGAATTATCATCAATGTGCTCTCCTGTGCCTTCATTGAAAAATTCATAACAGTCTGAACATTTATAACCGGCACAGTACTGTGTGTCGCCAAGTTTGTGTTCACCTTTTTCCCCTATGTATTCGAAGCAATCATTACACCTATAACCCTTACAGGTCTGTATGGAGCTAACCCAAGTATGGTTATCATTCGCTTCACCGAAGAAAATACCACAATCTATACATTCATAACCCTGACAGGTCTGAGTTGTATCAAGTCGGTGCTCCGTGACTCCCTCACCATAGTAGAATCCGCAATCGCAAAGGTAACCCTTACAGGTTTGCACCCCACCCGAATGAGTGTGAGTTTCGATTTTAACAGTTTTTTCAACTTCAACGTCCGAATAATTATCAAGTACTAAATAATACGTTTCACCCGCAGTTAGTTCTGCGGCTAATTCTATTCCGTTTGCAATCTCTTTTGTAGTGAATTCTATACTGTTCAAATATTCATTGTATGCATAAATGTCCATAGAATCATCTGTATCATATACAGAAAACTTATACATTCCATCATTTTCGGGAATGAATCTACCGACAAAGTACTTATCGGTAGGAATAGTAACTTCACGCTCTCCCAATTCAAAATCGTAATCTAACAAATAAGCATTACACTTATCACACAAATTGTTATAATAATCATCACCATCTGTGTGTGCATTGTGCTTTGCTACGGTAACGGTGCGCTCTACTAAGTCCATACCATTCATCCCTGAAGATGATACACTCAAATAATAAGTCTCACCCGCTACAAGCTCCGCTACTAATCCGAAATCACGGTTATAAGGCAACCATGTAGTATCGTCATTGTAAGTTATCTGAGAGAGGGTTGAGTCATACAAATAACCTCTTGGGTCTTTGTTCGTTCCGGTTGAATAAAATTCATAAAGACCGCTCTCTTCGGGAACAAATTTGATTAATCTTTTTGTGTCTTCATAAAAATCAGTCATCATAACCGAGTTTTCACCAAGCGCAAGCTCGTCCGTGCCGATGTATTCCGCACAGTTATCACAGATATTGTCATAGTTGTCACCGCCGTCGGTATGTGTACATTCTTCACTGCCTTCGGTGGCGAAAGCGATCATTCCCGTGCTAACGAAAATGTTAAGCACAAGGATCAGTGTCAAAAACATTGATAAAAATTTTTTCATTTGTTTTACTCCTACTTAAAATTAGTTTTTTATTTCATTTACTTTGTTGATTAAATTAAGCTATTGCATTGTGTCCGAAGTGAAACAGCGCTGAAAGTATAAAAAAGAATACTAATACGAATATCAAAAAGCCAATGATGTGTTTCATAATGTATCTCCTTCACTTGCATTATTTTTGTTTCTTTTGGGGCATTTACAAATGCCTATAAGATCGTCACCCTTTTCAAAATGCTTGCAGCCGCAGCAAATATCGACAAGCAGATTTCCTTCAAAATAATGGCAGGTGTCCTGCATCTCGGTGACGAAAGGGAATCCCTCATTATTGTATTTGGGATTTTTCAAAAAGTCGGGGTAGATTGGAATTGGATCGTTATATTTTCCAAATCGATCGGATTCTGAGTAATACCCGTACCTAATTTCAAAAATCTCGGTGCCGATTTTGAAAACGTTGTAAAGATCGCCTTCCTTGATCTTGGCTTTGTTCATTTCATCCCTCCTTTTTGCGAGCTTTTATATCTGATGATTAATTTTAGCAGATTTTTCAAGAGTTGTACACACCCGCAAGCCCCCATATTCAGACATATTTTTTTGTCTGAAATCGAGTTGTTTTGGACATTTATTTTATTGATAAAAAATCAAAAAAATCATATTATTTATAAAAAAACGCCTGATTTTAGCAATAATTTGATTTGTTGGGTAAAATGTACATAATTTTTTTGATATTTATAAGTTCGCATAAGCGAACTTTGACATAAAAAAGCAAACTTAAAAAGTTCGTATAAACGAACTATATAAAAATCACCTCACCGCACGCCATCGGCTTTGCATCGTTTTTTTGCCGCTTTGATTTAATGCTTTTGACTGCTTTATTTTTTTAATAAAACTATTGACAAAACGAACAAAAAATGATAATATATCCGTGTATGAAAAAACAAAGATGGGAATAAGTAGTATTTTGTGCTTTCTTCAGAGAGTCGGCATTTGGTGCGAGTCGGCGTGGCTAAGGATATGAAGCTATCCCTGAGTTGCTTCCGAAAGGAAAGTCGGGTTCGCCCGTTAAAGCGTGGGGCTGATTTTCAGCCAATGAGGTCATTTTCGTGAGAAAATGGCAAAATAAGGTGGTATCACGAGCGCTCTCGTCCTTATGCTTAGCTGGGATGTGGGGGCTTTTTATTTCTGCCTGAAACTTAGTTATCAATATTCTACTATAACCGAAAGGAAACAAAAAAATGAAATGGACATCACTTAACGAGCTGCGTGAGAAATATCTTGCGTTTTTTGAAAGAAAGGGACATCTCCGTCTCAAATCTTTCCCACTCGTACCTATTAATGACAAATCACTTCTTCTTATCAACTCGGGAATGGCTCCTATGAAAAAATATTTCACGGGAGAGGAAGAGCCCCCGAGAAACCGTGTATGCACCTGTCAGAAGTGCATAAGAACCCCCGACCTTGAACGTGTTGGACACACAGCACGTCACGGCACGTTCTTTGAAATGCTCGGAAACTTCTCATTTGGCGATTATTTCAAGGTTGAAGCAATCGAATGGTGCTGGGAGTTCCTTACAAAAGAGCTTGAAATTCCCGAGAATTTGCTATGGCCCTCAATTTACGAGCAGGACGACGAATCCTATGACATTTGGGTAAACCGTATCGGTGTAAATTCGGACCACGTTGTTCGTATGGGCAAGGCAGACAATTTCTGGGAGCACGGTACAGGCCCCTGCGGACCTTGTTCCGAGATATACTTTGACCGTGGCGAAAAGTACGGCTGCGGCGATCCCAACTGCAAGCCCGGCTGCGAATGTGACAGATATATGGAAATCTGGAACAACGTATTCTCACAGTTCAACAATATGGGCGACGGAACTTACGAAGAGCTTGCTCAGAAGAATATCGACACGGGTATGGGACTTGAACGTCTTGCGTGCGTAATGCAGGGCGTTGACAATATGTTTGAGGTTGACTCAATCCGTGCTATTATTGATAAGGTTTGCGCAATCTGTGGCAAGACTTACGGAAATGATGCAAACAACGATATATCAATTCGTGTTATCACCGACCACACAAGAAGCGCAATGTTTATGATTGCAGACGGTGTTATCCCTTCAAACGAGGGACGTGGCTACGTTCTCCGTCGAATCATCCGTCGAGCTTGCCGTCACGGAAAGCTCCTTGGCATCAAGGGTGCATTCCTTGTTGATATGGTGAACGTTGCTATTGCAGAGAGCTGCGAAGCATATCCCGAGCTTAAAGAAAAGGGAGATTACATTCGCAAGGTTCTTTCAATGGAGGAAGAAAGATTTGATGCAACTATCGATGCAGGACTTTCTATTCTTTCCGACCTTATTCACGGCGCAATCAAGGAAAACAGTGACACAATTTCGGGCGAAGAGGTGTTCAAGCTCTACGATACGTTTGGATTCCCGATCGACCTGACACGTGAGATTGCTGAGGAAAATCATCTTAAAATTGATGAAGAAGCGTTCAAAAAGCTTATGCTCGACCAAAGAAACAGAGCAAGAGAGGCAAGAGCCAACATCAGCGGCTGGTCGGATAATTCAAAGAACATTCTTGCAGACCTTCCCAAAACAGAATTTACAGGTTACAGCGAATACAGAAGCGAGGCAAAGGTGGTTGCAATTCTTGTAAATGATGAGAGTGTTGACTCTGTAAACGAGGGCGACTGCACGGTAGTGCTTGACAGAACACCCTTCTACGGAGAGGGTGGCGGTCAGGTAGGCGACTGCGGTACTATCTATGCTGAAAAAGTGCTTATCACAGTTTACGATACAAAGAAAACAGACGGTGTATATATCCACCTTTGTACAGTTGCAAACGGTACTTTGAACGTTGGCGATACAGTTTGTGCAGATATACTTGACTCACGCCGTGATGCGATAAAGAGAAACCACTCCGCAGCTCACTTGCTCCAAGCGGCACTCAGAACGGTGCTTGGAACACACGTAGAGCAGGCGGGATCCTACGTTGATGAAAGTGTTTGCCGATTTGACTTTACACATTTTGTAGCTCTCAGCGAGAGCGAGATAAAGCAGGTTGAAGCACTTGTAAATGCTCATATTCTTGCTGCAAATGAGATTGTGACAAGAGAGATGGATATTGAAAGCGCAAGAAAAGAGGGCGCTATGGCACTCTTTGGCGAAAAGTACGGAAAAACTGTTCGTGTAGTTAAGATGGGTAACTTCTCAACCGAGCTTTGCGGTGGTACTCACTGTGATAACACGGGCAAGATTGGTCTTTTCAAGATCGTTTCCGAATCCTCGGTTGCTGCGGGTGTTCGTAGAATTGAGGCGGTAACGGGACTTGGCGTTCTGGTTCTTATTGAAAAGAACGAGAAGCTTATCTCTCACGCAGCGGCAGAGCTTAAAGTTCCTAACGCAAACGATCTTGCAAAGAGAGCGAATGCGGTTATGGGTGAAATAGCTTCCTTGAAGAAGGAAATCGAAGCTCTTAACAATAAGATTGCTGCGTCCAAGCTTGACGGAGTTCTTAATTCTGCAAAGCAGATAAAGTCAGTTAAGCTGATAGCATTCAATGCCGAGGGTATGGACGTTGACAGCGCAAGAACGCTTGGCGATAAGATTAAAGCAGAGCATTCTGACACGGTAGCTGTACTTGCGATCAACGCACACGGAAAGCTCAACTTTATTGCGGTTGCAGGTAAAGATGCAGTTGCAAACGGAGTTCACGCAGGCAAGCTCGTTGGTGCTGTTGCGGCAGTTACAGGCGGCAAGGGCGGTGGTCGTCCCGACTCTGCTATGGCAGGCGGTGTTGATACAAGCAAGATTGATGAAGCTCTCAAAGAAGCAGAAAAAATCGTTGAAACAATGTCAAAATAATTGGATAAAACTATTATAAAAAACGGCAGGGAAACCTGCCGTTTTTTTTTGAAGTTACAAGGCGAAGATGTGGAAAAAGTTACAAAATAAGAATGTGGGGGCTTTTTGGAAAGTTACAAATTGAAGATGTGGGGACATTTTTGAAAAACTGTCCCCACGCAAGTCGGAGGCCAAGCGGTCTTAGGAAGA
>JAZURO010000161.1:0-25252 GCA_045606265.1 Eubacteriales bacterium | reverse complement strand
TGCGGAGCTGGTCTGCTCCAATTCTCTCCGCTCGATGCAGCTGTCAAACGCCGTAGGACTCCTTAAGGAGGAGCTTCGTATTCTCGGCTCTCTTATTATGGAGGCCGCAGACGCAACTGCAGTTCCGGCAGGTGCCGCGCTTGCGGTGGACAGGAAGCTTTTTTCCGACTACGTAAGCCAAAAAATACGCTCAATGCCGAATATTACCGTGGTGGCCGAGGAGGTCACGTCTCTTCCCGATGACGGAGTCACGGTGGTGGCAAGCGGTCCTCTTACCTCCGATGCTTTGGCTCAGCATCTGTCGGCGGTGCTTGGGGAAAGCTACCTTTCCTTCTTTGATGCGGCGGCGCCTATAGTTGATGCGTCGAGCATCAATATGGATAAGGCCTATTTTGCCTCACGCTACGGAAAGGGCGACCCCTGCTATATAAACTGCCCCATGGAAAAGGACGAGTACGAGGCCTTTTACGAGGCCCTTATCTCCGCTGAGGAGGCGCCTCTTAAGGATTTCGACCGTGAAAGCCAGAAGGACCTTAAGGTTTTTGAAGGCTGTATGCCCGTTGAGGTAATGGCCAAGAGAGGCAGAGACACGCTTCTTTTCGGTCCTCTTAAGCCGGTCGGCCTGCCTTATCCCGGGACTGACAGAGACCCTTACGCGGTAGTCCAGCTCCGTCAGGAAAACGCCGAAAAGAGCATGTACAATTTAGTCGGCTTCCAGACCCATCTTACCTTTGAGGCTCAAAGACGGGTGTTCAGAATGATCCCCGGCCTTGAAAATGCCGAATTTCTGAGATATGGAATTATGCACAGAAACACTTACCTTAATTCTCCGGGTATTCTTAGAAACGATTATTCAATGATAAAGAATGAAAATATATTTTTCGCAGGTCAGATGACGGGTGTTGAGGGGTATATTGAAAGTGCGGGAAGCGGACTTGTGGCAGGTATCAATGCCGCTGCAAGAGCTTTGGGAGAAGAGGGAATAATTTTCCCCGAAACTACAATGATCGGCTCAATGGCGCTTTACGTTCAGAACGGATCTATGGGTAAGTTTGTGCCTATGAACGCAAACTTTGGAATAGTTAAACCTCTTGAATACAGGGTTAAGGGTGGAAAAAGCGTAAAGAACGAGCATCTTTCCAACCGTGCGCTTGAAGCCATTGATGAAATTGTTAACAGTATGAAAAAACAGAAAGGAATGTAGAAATGCAGAATACGAATTTGCACGAGCTTGAAGAAAAGCTCGGATATACTTTCAAAAATATTGAATATCTCAGAACTGCTCTTACGCATTCCTCATATTCAAATGAGTTGAAGCTCAGGGGCAAGCTTGCCGAAAGTAACGAGCGTCTTGAATTCCTTGGCGACAGCGTGCTTTCAATTACGGCGGCAAATTATCTTTTCAATAAATACCCTGATTATCCTGAGGGTGAGCTTACCCGACGCCGTGCAGTGATCGTGTGCAGAGATGCCCTTTCATCATACGCAAAGCATTTTGAGCTTGGCTCGTTTTTGTACCTTGGCAACGGTGAAGAGAAGAATAATGCAAGAGAGAGAAAATCCTTGCTTGAAAACACCTTTGAAGCGCTTATAGGTGCAATATATTACGATGGCGATGTGTTCAGAATGGAGTTTATTGCAAATCTGGTTTATCCGTTCTTTGAAGCTGAGCTTGAGGCGTGGGAGCAGGGCAAGATTGTTAAGGACTATAAGTCCGAGCTTCAACAAATGATTCAGCAGTCGGGCGTCGATACCCTTACATATGTAGTGGTGAGCACAAGCGGACCCGACCACGCAAAAACGTTCGAGGTTGAAGCAAGAATGAATTCAAATATAATCGGTCGCGGAAAGGGCAGCACTAAGCGTGAGGCAGAGCAGAATGCGGCAAAGGAAGCGCTTGCTTTGTTTGGAGAAATATAAAATATCAAGAATTGGAATCGTGTTTTTTACCCGATTCCCTTTCTTGCTTTTTACAGCAGGATAAAAACGAACAGGAAAGGAGAAAAAATTGATATGCGACATATAAATATTCCCATTTTTATACCCCATATGGGATGTCCCAATATGTGTGTTTTCTGTAATCAGCGCTCAATATCGGGCAGGATGAATTTTGATATTTCAAGGGTCAGAAACGATATTGAAGAAGTGCTTAAAACCACAGCGCATAACGATTGCGTTGAGATAGCTTTTTTTGGTGGATCGTTTACGGGAATTGACAGAAATTTAATGATTGAGCTCCTTTCTCTTGCGCAGAGATACGTTGATGACGGAAGAGTTTCGTCAATCAGACTTTCCACCCGTCCCGATTATATTGATGATGAAATACTTGATATTTTGTCAAGCTTTTCTGTCAGAACGATAGAGTTGGGGCTTCAGAGTATGGATGATACGGTACTTCAAAAAAGTAAACGTGGACATTCATCTCTATGTGCCGAAAACGCCTGTAAAAAGATAAAGGAACGGGGTTTTTCGCTTATCGGACAGATGATGATCGGACTTCCCGATTCCACGGTTGAAAAGGAAATATATACAGCCGAAAAGATATGTGAAATGGGTGCTGACGGTGCAAGAATATATCCCACTGTCGTGTTTTATCAGACTGAGCTTTGCGATATGATGCAAAGCGGAGATTACACGGCGCTTACTGATGAAGAAGCGGTTGAGAGAACCAAGGAAGCATTGAAGGTCTTTGTAAAGAATGATGTACCCTGCATCAGAGTGGGGCTTCAATCCGGCGAGAATTTGTCTGACAGCAGCTGTGTAGCGGGCGGAGCAAATCACTCTGCAATAGGGGAGCTGTCAATGAGCGCCCTGTATCTTGATAAAATTTGTGAGTATATTGATGCGCATAAACCCGATAAAATTCCCGAAAAAACGGTGATTTATTGCCCAAAAGGTGAAATTTCCAAAATAGTGGGTCAAAAACGCAAAAATATGCAAAAAATTTACCAAAAATATGGAATAAAGAACATAAAAGTTCTTGAAAAAAAAGAACTTTTGAGTTATAATATAATAATAAATTTTAATTAATTATTATTTATCCCAAAAAGGAGGATAAAGCTTTGTACTTAAAGAGTCTTGAAATGCAGGGGTTTAAGTCGTTCCCCGATAAAACCAAGCTTACCTTTGAACACGGTGCTACGGTAATCGTCGGCCCAAATGGTAGCGGTAAATCGAATATTTCAGATGCTATGCGCTGGGTACTTGGTGAAATTTCGTCAAAGAGCTTGCGTGGAAGCAAGATGGAAGACGTTATTTTCGGCGGTGCTGACTCACGAAAGCCGATGGGATTTGCAGAGGTATCAGTAACCTTTGACAATACCGATCCCGAAAACCGCCTTGACGCACCTTATGACGAGGTTATTGTAACAAGACGTTATTATCGCTCGGGCGAAAGTGAATATTTTATCAATAAAAGAGCAGTGCGCCTTCGTGACATATATGAGCTGTTTATGAACACGGGTATCGGACGTGAGGGCTATTCGATTATCGGTCAGGGTAAGATTGCTGAAATCATCTCCCGAAAGAGCGAGGACAGAAGAAGCATATTTGAGGATGCCTCGGGTATTGCAAAATTCCGTCATAAGAAGACCGAGAGTGAAAGAAAGCTTGCACAGACCGAGGACAATATGACTCGTATCAACGATATTTTCGTTGAGATAAGTGCGCAGGTCGGCCCCCTTGAAAAAGAGGCAGAAAAGGCAAAGAGAGCTATTGAGCTTCTTGAAACGAAAAAGAAGGTTGACGTTCAGCTGTGGTTCTTTGATACGGAAAAGTACAGAAACGATATTGCAAGAGTTGAGGCACTTTATAAGCAGTCCTCGTTTGAGCTTTCCACCGTTGAAGAGGCAATATCCACTTATGAAACGCAGAGAGATCATCTTATGGAGGTTTCTCAGGCGAACAGATATGAATCAGAAAAGCTGCTCACTAAAATTAGAGAGCAGACCGAGATAAATCATAAGCTTGAAAGCACGTACCGTGTGAACGAGAACGATGCTTTACATATTAAGTCCTTGATTGATGCAACGGGTGATACTAAGGCGCAGATCCGTGCAAGTATCGAAGCGGAGAACAAGGAGATTGAAAATCATCTTGCCAAAATTGAGCAGATCAAGAACGAAGCAAAGATGAAATTCAAGGAGCACGACGAAGCTGAGGATGAAATTGAGCGCATTGAAAAAGAGATCGCACGTCTTGAAAAAGAGATTGCAATTGCATTTGAAGATATGCGCAATCTTGAAAGCGAAGAAATGCAGCTTAAAGTTCGTCTTTCGGTAATTGAAAACGCAAAGAGTACCGATAGTGATAAGAACGATACGCTTCTTGCTGAAATGCAGGAATATGCGAGAATAGACGACGAGCTGACCAAAAATCAAAAGCAGGTTCAGCGTGCTGTTGACGAATACAATGAGGATATTGCCAAGAGTGACGAAAAAATAGCAGAGCTTGACGAAAGTCTTAACAGAATCCTTCAACAGAAGGACGGACTTGATGTTGATCTTACAAATAAAAAGCTTGCGCTTCAATCAACAAGACAAAGAATTGATACCTATAAAGCTATGGACGATCAGTTCGAGGGATATAATAACAGTGTGCGCTTCGTTATGAAATCATATAACGAGGGTAAGCTGACAGGCCCTGACGGAACAAGCGTCGGCAAGATTTACGGCCCTGTTTCAAAGCTTATTTCCGTTGACGAAAAATACGTGGTTGCGGTTGAAACGTCGCTTGGCGCATCAATTCAGAATATCGTTGTTGAAAACGAAAGCGTTGCAAAAGCAGCTATGCTCTCTCTTAAAAAGAACGAGCAGGGCAGAGCTACGTTTATGCCCATAACGGCAATTAAAGCGCCGGCAATCTCCCAGGAGATGAAAGATGCATCAAGCTTCCGTGGATTTATTGCATTTGCTGATGACTTGGTAAGCGCAAAGAGTGAGTATATGAATATCGTTTCATATATGCTTGGAAGAATTGCCGTGTTTGATAATATAGATAATGCAACAGAGATGGCAAAAGCGCTTAAATACCGTGTCAGAGCCATTACTCTTGACGGTCAGCAGATCAATGTCGGCGGTTCGTTTACGGGCGGTTCCGTAAAACACGGACAAAGCATTTTGTCGCGTGCGGGCGAGATAAAGAAGCTTGAAGAGGAATGTAAAAAACTTGATGCTTCGGTTGCAAAGCTTTCTGAAACTTATAAATCCCTAACAGCCGAGCTTGAAGGAATTGAACGCGAAAGAAAAGCGCTTGAAGACAGAAAGAAGATTATTGCTCTTATGGCAGGTGGTGAGAACACCAAATTGCAGCAGATCAATGCAAAGATTGATGCTAATAAAACTCTTATGGATAAGCTCCAAGAGGATTATGATAATATTGTCAGAATGCGTGAGCGCTATGATGAGGATTTTGCTACTCTCAGCGAGCAGATTGCCGCTTATGACGAAAAAATAGCAGCTATAAGCGAAATAAGAAGTGATAAGGATATTGAAAAGAACGAGCTTTCCGATAAAAAGGACGAACTTTCCGGTGCTTTGACGTCGATATTTATCAAGATCAATGAGCTTCAAAAGGATATTGAAACCGAGAATCTTCTCATTGAAAAGAGCCGTGAGCATATTGAAATTTTAAGAGGCGACATTGAAGGACAGGACGAAAAGGTCAAAGAGTATCAGGCAAGACTTGCTGATCTTGAAATAGAGAGGGGCGAGAACCGTGAAAAGCTTGCAGAGGGCGAAAAAATCCTCAGCGAGTTGAACATTGACCGTTCACGTCTTGAAGAAAACAGCACTGAATATGAGAAAAAGATCAATGCCGTTAATGCTAAGATCAAGGAGAAAAACTCATATAAGGATATTCTTGTCAGAGAAAATTCGGCAAACGAGAATAAGCTTGCAAATCTTAAAAACGATTATGACAAGCTGTCAAGCAAGCTTTGGGACGACCACGAGCTTACACGTAATCAGGCAATGGAGCTTGGCTATGAGCAAATAACTGCAGAGGAGCGCCCTGCAATTGCAAAATTGCAGACCGAATGCAAAAATAAGCTCCGTGCGATAGGTCACGTTGACCTTGATGCTGTTAATAAATACAAAGAGGTTAAGGAACGCTATGATTATATGGATAAGCAGATCCGTGACCTTACAGCTTCAAAGACCGAGCTTGAAAAGATTATTTCTCAGCTTGATGAAGAGATGAAGACTTCGTTTATTGAGTCATTTAACAAGATAAACGAAAACTTTAACCGTGTGTTTGTTGAGCTTTTCGGCGGTGGATACGCAGAGCTTCAGCTAACTGATCCTGAGGACGTACTCAACTGCGGCATTGAGATCAAAGCCGCACCTCCAGGAAAAATCATTAAGAGTCTTATGCAGCTTTCGGGCGGAGAGCAGGCGTTTATTGCGATTGCTTTGTTCTTTGCAGTGCTTCAAGTTAACCCCTCACCGTTCTGTATTCTTGACGAGATTGAGGCGGCTCTTGACGAAGCAAACGTTTCAAGATTTTCTGAGTATATTAAGAAATATACGGGCGGAACACAGTTCATTCTCATCACGCACAGAAGAGGAACTATGGAAAGCGCAAACCGTCTTTACGGTGTAACTATGCCAGAGCACGGTATATCAAAGATACTTTCTTTGAATGTCGCTGACATTGCAAAGAAGAAGGAAGGAGATTGGGATGGCATTTTTGGATAAATTAAAGGCAGGACTTCAAAAAACAAAGAAGGCACTGTTTTCACCTATTGACCAGATGCTTAAAGCATTTACAAAGGTTGATGAGGACCTTCTTGAAGAGCTTGAAGAAATGCTTATCTGTGCCGACGTCGGTGCAGGTGCAACTGATGAAATTATAGAAAAGCTCCGTGCTGACATCAAGGAAGAAAAGATAAAGGATGCCGACGAGGTAAGAGCATTTTTGAAGAATACTCTTAAAGATATGATAGGCGAGGGAGGCCCGCTTGTGCTTGATACAAAGCCATCTGTAATTCTCGTAATCGGTGTGAACGGAGCAGGCAAGACAACCTCCATCGGTAAGATTTCAAACAAGCTCCGTCAGGACGGAAAAAAGGTAGTTGTTGCTGCGGCAGACACCTTCCGTGCGGCAGCTATCGATCAGCTTGCAGTATGGTGTGAAAGAAGCGGTGTTGATCTTGTTAAGCAAAGTGAGGGAAGCGACCCTGCGGCTGTGGTTTATGATGCTATCAGCTATGCTAAGAATAAGCAGGCGGACGTGCTTATCGTTGACACTGCGGGCAGACTTCACAACAAGAAAAACCTTATGAACGAGCTTGAAAAAATCAATCGTGTTATTTCAAGGGAATTGCCCGGTGCATCCCGTGAAAATCTTTTGGTTCTTGATGCAACAACGGGACAGAATGCCATTCTTCAAGCAAAGGAATTTAAGAATGCTGCCGAAATAACAGGTCTTGTTCTCAATAAGCTTGACGGTACTGCAAAAGGTGGAATAGTTCTTTCAATCAAACGTGAACTTGGCATACCCGTTAAATTTATAGGTGTCGGAGAAAAGATTGACGATATGCAGCCCTTTAACGCAGAGGAATTTATTTCTGCACTGTTTGAATAATGGAAAATATAAAAATTGTATTTGCCACGGGCAATAAGCATAAAATCGAGGAATTTGCCGCAATTCTTAAAGGATACGTTCCCGAAATTGAGGTTCTCTCTATGAAGGAAGTCGGAATATTTGACGATATTGTTGAGGACGGATTGACCTTTGAAGAGAATGCGATGATTAAGGCAAAAGCAGTTGCCAAATACGGATATATCGGTGTTGCAGATGACTCGGGACTTTCGGTAGATGCACTTTTCGGTGCGCCGGGGATATATTCTGCTCGGTATTGCGGTGAGCACGGAAACGACAAAAAGAACAATCAGAAGCTGCTCTCCGATATGCAGGGAATAGATAAGAGGGGCGGTGCGTTCGTCTGTGCCGTTGCTTGCGCCTTTCCCGAGGGTATATCTGCTGAGGATTTCTGCGTAAGAGGTGAATGCAGAGGGGTAATTCTTCACGGCGAAAGGGGAGAGGGCGGTTTTGGATACGATCCTTTGTTCTTCGTTGAAGAATACGGAAAGACCTTTGGAGAGCTATCGGCTGAGCAAAAAAATAAAATTAGTCACAGAGCAGTTGCAACTGAGCTTTTTGCAAGCAGATTTTGCAAAGAACTCAAAATTCAGGAGAAAAAATGAGAAGATATTATACAACAGGGCTCTTGATTTTCAGCACATTGGGCGGAATTGTTACTTTTCTTTTGATCTCATCAATGACGGATTTTCCAACAGCATTGTTGTTTGCGGCACTGACTACGCTTGGAATATCTTTGATTATTCCCGGTATGTGTGCTTTGGCTGACAGAAAGTTTCTTCCACTCAGAAAAGAGATAAAAGAAGAAATTATTATTGATGAAAGAGTCAATTACCTTGTGGGTAAGGAATTAAAGCAAGGTTTTATGCTTACCACAAAGGATAGTATGTTCATCATCTCAATTGATGAAAACAGACCCATAAAATTTGAAATTAAAAAGAGCGATATTAAAAAAATATCGGTGACCGAGGGAGTTTATCTGAATATATTCCTCGATTACGATAAATGTATCAGAGTTTTTGCCGCGGATTGTGAAGGGCTTTCATCAAGATTGCGTGCAGAGGGCTTTGGTAAATAAATGGAGAAAATTATGTTGAATTCAAAACAAAGAGCCGCACTTCGTTCAATGGCGGCACAGATACAACCCATAATGCAAATCGGAAAGGGCGGAATTACAGAAAATCTTGTCAAGACCGTTTCCGATGCTCTTGAAGCAAGGGAGCTTATAAAGTTAACAGTTCTTGAAAACTGTGATTACGGTACAAGGGATGTAGCAGAGGAATTGGCTGAGGCAACAAATGCGGAGGTCGTTGCGGTAATCGGAAGAAAAGTAGTCCTTTACCGTGAGAGTGAAAATAAAAAGAGAATCGAGATTTGATTATGAGTGATGAAATTACCAGAATAGGAATATACGGTGGAACGTTTGCTCCCATACACAACGGACACGTAAATGCCGCAAAAGCATTTATGGATCAGATGCAGCTTCACTATCTGTTCGTAATCCCCACAGCGCTTTCACCTTGGAAAATAAGAAATGAGGGTGATGATGCACATCACAGAATGAAAATGTGTGAGCTTGCGTTTGAGGGCGAGGTAGGTGTGATTGTCAGCGATATGGAGATTGAACGGGGTGGAATAAGCTATACTGTTGACACCCTGCGTTCGCTTGCACGAGAGGACAGACGTCTTTTTATGCTTGTCGGCACCGATATGGCATTGAAGCTCGACCAGTGGAGAGAGCCGGATGAGATTTTCAAGCTTTGTTATCCTACCTATGTCAGACGTGAGAGCGATAAAATACTCGAAAATCAAATAATAGAAAAGAATACGCAATATCTTGCTAAATACGGAAAGATATGCCGCAGAATAATGACGAATGAGATTGAACTTTCATCGAGTGAGATTCGTCAGAGAGTAAAAGAGGGCAAGGATATTTCACATCTTGTACCTTCAAAGGTTGCGCAATATATAAAAGAAAATAACCTTTATTTGTAATTTTTATTTTTCTTGACAAAATTTAGCTGACACAAATCAGCGCATATAGTGTGAGGTATGTATGAATAATAATTTTAGTGAAGAAATGCTTGCAGCTTTGCGAGAAAAAGTGAAAAATGAAATGGGAGAAAAACGCTATTTTCATACGCTTGAGGTTGAAAAAATGGCGGCTCGTCTTGGAGAGATTTATGCTCCGCAGCAAATACAGATGCTGCGTGCGGCAGCTCTGCTTCACGATATAACTAAGGAGAGGAGCGCTGATGAGCATATTGCAATATGCGAAGAAGCAGGACTTACAGTTACCGAAACGGAGCGAAAAGCGCCCAAAATGTTCCACGCAAAAACAGCTTCTCTTGTTATTCCTCAAAAGTATCCCGAATATGCAACGCCTGAGATATTGACAGCAGTTCGTTATCATACAACGGGCAGGGACAATATGACTATCGAAGAGAAGATAATATATCTTGCAGATTATATTGATATGTCAAGACAGTTTGAGGATTGTGTTTTGCTTCGTAATTATTTTTTCGATTTTGATTTTGATAATTCTGATGAGGATGCAAAAATATCCCATTTGAACGATACTCTGATTATGTCCTATAACCTCACCATAAGAGGACTGTTAGAGGATAATAAACATATTGACGAAACCACCTTCAAGGCAAGAAATTATTTGATACTTAACAAATAATTGGGCGACCTCTTTCGCATACATAAAAAATGAAAGAGGTTGAATATGAAAAAGCATTTCACATTAAGCAATTTTGTAATAGTATTAGCGGTTGTTTCACTTATGATTGCACTCGTCTTGGCGCTCTTTGTAATAAAAGCGCCGCAGGATGAAAATGCAACCGACACAATCAAACGTGCGGATGATGACAGCATTATTAATTTCTTGTTGCTTGGCAAGGATGATGCGGCGGGACTTTGTGACGTTGTAATGCTCGGCAGTGTGAATACGGATAACGGAAATATCAGCTTTATGCAAATTCCCCGTGATACCTATTTTAATTGCAACAATTCGAGTTATAAGAAAATAAACGGAGCATATAACTCTCTTGGTTCAGCAAGTGCCGTTTCAGATGCCGTTTCGAGCGCACTTGGTATTAAAATTGACTATTATCTTTGCTTAAAGCTTAACACTATTGAAAAAATGGTGGATGAAGTAAAGGGAATTGAGGTTGATATTCCTATTGATATGAGCTATGACGATCCTGCGCAGAATTTGTCCATTCATTTGAATGCGGGTAAGCAAATGCTTAACGGAAATACTGCTGTGCAGTTTCTTAGATATCGTTCCGGTTACGTTACGGGTGATCTTGGAAGAATTGATGCACAAAAGCTGTTTTTGAATGCTTTCGCAAAGAGAATATCAAAAACAAAAAATCCGTTTTCCCTCTATAACGTGTTTAAGCTCATTTGTGACGGCAGCGAAACAAACGTCAAGGTTAATGATCTGATTTCTATCGCATTGAAATGCACAAATGCCAAGAACGGTAAGGTGGCATATATGACTGCTCCCGGTGAGGCAATACAAAGTGAAAACAGCGGGGCGTGGTACTATATTTTTTCTGCCTCCTCAATGGAGAAGGTATTACGAGAGTATTTCGGTATGAATAACGGCTTTGATAAAGCCAATAAATTTGTTGACAAAAGCGTCAAATCGTTTTATGAAATATACAATAAGAGCTGCGAGATAAGAATTTACAGCGCAGATGACATTGAAAATAATAAGATTAATATAAATTAAGAACGGAGAAAATCTATGGAAGAAATGATCAATTTGAATGAGGAAACAGTATCTCTTGAAAATGCATCGCCGCTTGATGTTGCAAAGGCGATTGAAAAATTTCTTGATGATAAAAAGGGAAGAGATATTAAAGTTCTTCACGTTGAGGACGTGACAAGCATTGCAGACTATTTTGTAGTATGCACAGCTACGAGTAATACTCACGTAAAGGCGCTTTCGGGCGAGGTTGAATACCAGCTTGAACGTCGCGGAGTAAATGCTTATCATATTGAGGGCAGGGACAATAACTCTTGGGTAGTTCTTGACTATTGCAACGTTATCGTTCACATATTTAACAGGGAAGCAAGAGATTTTTATAATCTTGAAAAATTATACGAAAATACTACAACGGTAGAGGAATAAAAAATGAAGTACGAACATTTAGAAATTGAAAAGAAATGGCAAGAGTATTGGGAGAAAAACCACACCTTCAAGACTGACGTATGGGACTTTTCAAAGCCGAAATATTACGTTCTTGATATGTTTCCGTATCCGTCGGGCGTTGGACTTCACGCAGGACATCCTGAGGGATATACGGCAACTGATATTGTTTCAAGAATGAAGAGAATGCAGGGATATAATGTCCTTCACCCAATGGGATATGACTCTTTCGGACTTCCTGCTGAGCAGTATGCGGTAAGCACGGGAAATCACCCGAACGGATTTACTCAGGCGAATATCAAAACCTTTTCAAATCAGCTCCGTGAGCTTGGATTTGACTATGATTGGGATAAGATGATTGCTACAAGTGATCCTGATTTCTATAAGTGGACACAGTGGATATTCAAGCAGCTCTATCTTGACGGATATGCGCAGTATATCGATATGCCTGTTAACTGGTGTGAGGGGCTTGGAACAGTTCTTTCAAATGACGAGGTTATCGACGGTAAGAGTGAACGTGGTGGATATCCCGTAGTGCGCAAGAATATGAAGCAGTGGGTAATCAATCAGCCCGCATTTGCTGAGAAGCTCCTCGAAGGTCTTGAAGATATCGATTGGCCCGAATCCACAAAGCTGATGCAGAAAAACTGGATTGGCAAATCAACGGGTGTTGAGGTGAAATTTGACATCGTCGGTGGCGGTGAATTTTCAATTTTCACCACTTGTATTGAAACTATTTACGGTATTACCTTTATGGTTCTTGCGCCTGACGGAGATGTTGTTAAAAAATTGATGCCAAGAATTGAGAATAAAGAAGAGGTTGAGGCATACATAGCGGAGACTCTTAAAAAGAACGATATGGACCGTACAGAGCTTAACAAAACCAAGTCGGGCTGTGAGCTTAAAGGTATAAAATGTATCAATCCCGTTAACGGAAAAGAAGCAAGAATGTTCATTGGCGACTTCGTGCTTGCAAGCTACGGTACGGGTGCTGTTATGGCAGTTCCTTCACACGACCAGCGTGATTTTGAATATGCTCAGGCACACGGAATAGATATGATCCAGGTAATAGACGGTGATGAAATCCTTGGACACGTTGACGTATCCGAAAAAGCATTTGAAAAGGGAGAATATCTTGGCAAGGGTTACCGCCTTATAAATTCTGAGGAATTTAGCGGTCTTACCGTTGAAGAAGCAAAAGAGGCGATCACTTCAAAGCTTGAAAAAATGGGTGTTGCCAAGAGAACTGTGAATTATCATTTCAGGGAGTGGATATTCGCACGTCAGAGATATTGGGGCGAGCCCGTTCCCGTTGTTCACGGTGAGGATGGTACAGTACACGTGCTTCCCGACGAGGAGCTTCCTTTGGTACTCCCCGAGCTTGAAAATTATAAGGGAGTTGGTGGAAAAGCACCTCTTGAAAACGCAGAAGAGTGGAAGATGTACGACAAGAACGGCATCAAGGGTAAGAGAGAGACCTCTACAATGCCCGGCTCAGCTGGTTCAAGCTGGTATTTCCTTCGTTATATAGATCCTAAAAACGACAAAGAGCTTGCCGATCCCGAGCTTCTTAAACATTGGATGCCCGTTGACCTCTATATCGGCGGCCCCGAGCACGCAGTTGGACATCTTATGTATTCAAGAATCTGGAACAGATATCTTTACGATAAGGGAATTGCTCCCACCAAAGAGCCATTTAAGAAGCTTGTTCATCAGGGTATGATTCTTGGATCCAACGGAATAAAGATGGGCAAGAGATTCCCCGAATTTGTTGTAAATCCTTCTGACGTTGTTCGTGAGTACGGTGCAGATACGCTTCGTATTTATGAGATGTTTATGGGCCCGCTTGAAGTTTCCAAGCCTTGGAGTGATCAGGGTGTAGAGGGCGCAAGAAGATTCCTCAACCGTGTATGGGCGTTTTTTACCGAGGCAGAGAATATCGTTGACGGAGAAGTTCCCGCACTTGAAAAGATTTATCATAAGAGTGTCAAGAAGATCACCGAGGATTTTGAAAAGCTTGCATTTAACACAGCTATATCTCAGATGATGATTTTTGTTAATGCAGTTTATAAAGAGGGTAAATGCCCAAGGGAATATGCTGAGGGACTTATAAAGATGCTTTCTTGCATTTGTCCTCATATTGGTGAGGAGATGTGGTCAATTCTCGGTCACAGCGATACTATTGCCTATGAATCTTGGCCAAGCTATGACGAAGCAAAGACTGCTGACGATTCAGTTGAGGTTGCTGTTCAGGTTAACGGTAAGCTCCGTGCAACCGTAATGCTTCCTGTGAACTGCGATAAGGATGAAGCAATCGCCATTGCTAAGGCAGATGAAAAGGTTAAAGCAGCAATTGAAGGTAAGACGATTATCAAAGAAATTTCTGTTCCCAATAAAATAGTAAATATCGTTGTAAAATAATTAAAAAACCCCTTGACAAAAGGGGAATTATGGTGTAAAATATAACAGTATATTGTAATTGAGGGGAGGGAAACAGAAAATGGCAGAAGTAAGAGTTAAAGAAGGCGAATCTTTGGATAGTGCTCTTCGTCGCTTCAAGCGCCAGTGCGCTCGTTCCGGTATCCTCACTGAACTTCGTAAGAGAGAACACTACGAAAAACCCAGTGTTAAGCGTAAGAAGAAGTCAGAGGCTGCAAGAAAGCGCAAATACAAATAATATTTGTTAACAAAAATGGAGATGTGATTTCACATCTCCTTTTGTTTTTTGCTTTATTTATTGTATAAAAATAAAGAAGTAAAGTTTTGTTTTCATTTTACAAAATTTTCGTTTTTAAGATAAAGCATACACGAGCTATAAGACCTCATCGTATGTTTTTAATTTGTTCAAGGAATGCTTCCACTGACCAAAAGAAATCGTAGGCGTCGAATTTTGTGAATTTTGGTTCGTCAGTTGCCTTGGAGCTTTTTTTGATAAATTCGCTTACGATACTGCACACCTTATTTGCAGTTTCAAAAAGTGAAAGAAGTTCTTTTTTCAGCTCGTCCGAGTATTCTATACTTGCTTTGAATTTGTTATCTATTTTGATTATTTCAGCGGCATATTCTTTGCGATTGTAAAGAGCCGCCTTGTAGGGCAGAAAGCTTGAATACCTCTTATTTATTTCCATACGAATTGTATTTATTTCGCCTATCTTGTACGATAGCTTCCAACACTCTCCGCCAATAATAGTTGCGTGTCGCTTTATGCTTCTGATGGCGCTGTAATAAATAGGGATAATCTCCTTGATTTCATCCTGCTTGAGAAAAGCCGCAAAAGAAGAGCTGTGCTTGTTCAGATTAAGCAGTGTGATTGCTTCTTGTTCTATATTTGAAATTACCTCGTCAAAATCACGTATATAGAATTTTTCAATTTCGGGCAAATTTGTGTCAAAGTTCAAAGTTACATCATCTTTTTCAAGTAATTCGTTATAGATCTTTAACTGTTCTTTGTTAAAAGTTAATATCAAGGCATCCATACTCTCACCTCCATACCCATATTATAATAAAAAACCCGACCGTAGTCAAGGTCGGATTTTTTATTTGCAAACGATTATTTTATTTCAACGTTTACTTTCTTGCCGCAGTTAACTGATGCTGCCTTAATTACAGATCTGATTGCTTTGGCAATTTTTCCGTTTTTGCCGATAACCATTCCCATATCCTCAGGTGCAACGTTGAGGGATAAGGTAATGCTGCGATCGTTTTCAGTAAGGATAACGGTAACCTCATCAGGATTGTCAACTATCGCTTTTGCGATGTCGGTCAAAGTCTGCTTCAAATCCGTCATCGTTATCTCCTGCCTTTAATTAGTCAACGATGTTGCTTTTCTTAAGCAAGGATTTAACAGTGTCTGTGGGCTGTGCGCCGTTAGCGATCCACTTCTTTGCCTTTTCAGCGTCGATCTTGATCTCAGCGGGCTCTGTGATGGGGTTGTAGTAACCGATTTCTTCGATGAAACGGCCGTCTCTGGGATAGCGGCTGTCTGCTACAACTACACGGTAAAAGGGTGCTTTCTTCTGACCCATTCTTCTAAGTCTGATTTTTACTGCCATGATAATATTCCTCCAAGAATAAAATTAAATTATTTTTTGTTTTTTGTTTTTATAAAAATCCGTTAAAACGGCATTTTCATTCCTCGTCTGCCAAATCCCATACGTTTCAGCTTTTTGGGATCTGAGAATTGCTACATCATCTTTTTCATTTGCTCGAACTGACGAAGCAGCTTGTTTACTTCTTCAACGCTTGTGCCACTGCCCTTGGCGATTCGCACCTTGCGAGAGGAGTTAATAATTTCGGGGCTGACTCTTTCTTCCATAGTCATGGAGCGAATGATTGCTTCCATATGAGCCATTGCCTTTTCGTCCACCTTAACGTCTTTGAGTGCGCCTGCGTTCATACCGGGCATCATACTGAGCATCTGCTCGATACCGCCCATATTTCTGAGCTGCTGGAACTGTTCAAGGAAATCGTCAAGAGTGAATTTTTGTTGGCGAATTTTTTGTTCAAGCTCAGCGCTCTTCTTTTCGTCATAGGCCTCCTGTGCCTTTTCGATAAGAGAGAGAACGTCACCCATACCAAGAATTCTGGATGCCATTCTTTCGGGGTGGAAGGGCTCAATAGTGTCAAGCTTTTCACCCGTACCGATAAATTTAATTGGCTTGCCCGTAACGTGTTTGATTGAGAGAGCAGCACCGCCCCTTGTATCACCGTCGAGCTTTGTAAGAACAACGCCCGTAATATCAAGAAGCTCGCTAAATGTTTCGTCAACGCGTACTGCGTCCTGACCGATCATAGCATCAACCGTGAGAAGAATTTCTGTGGGTTTAACCTCTGATTTGATGGATTTAAGCTCGTTCATAAGCTCCTCGTCAATGTGCAAACGGCCTGCGGTATCAATAAATACCATATCATAACCCTTTTGCTTTGCGTAAGCCACGCCTTCCTTGGCGATGGTAACGGGGGAGACCTTATCACCCATAGTGAATACGGGAATATCGAGCTTTTCGCCAACTATCTGCAGCTGCTTGATAGCGGCGGGACGGTAAATATCACAAGCGACCAAAAGGGGACGCTTGCCTTGTTTCTTATAAAGACCTGCGAGCTTACCTGCATGCGTCGTTTTACCTGCACCTTGAAGACCAACCATCATAATGACTGTTGGGGGAGCAGATGAAATCGTCAGCTTTGACTGAGTTCCGCCCATAAGGTTTATAAGCTCTTCATTAACAATTTTAACGATTTGCTGTGCGGGGAGAAGGGATTCAAGCACCTCAGCACCGACTGCACGCTCTGAAACGGTATTAACGAAGCTTTTAACAACCTTAAAGTTTACGTCCGCTTCAAGAAGAGCGAGCTTGATCTCTCTCATACCAACTTTAACATCTTCGGGGGTGAGCTTACCTTTGTTTCTGAATTTTTTGAACGCATTATTTAGCTTATCGCTAAGGCTTTCAAACATTCCCATATACAAACCTCCTGAATGTATTATTTGATTATTTTAGAGATCTCCTCAATCTCATTTCTGAGCTCGGGGAGAAGCTCATTGTTATCAGCAATACGCATCATATTTTCGGAGTGATTGCGAAGTGCGACCATTTTTTTAGCCAAGCCGAGTTTATCTTCAAGAAAGAGCAGCTCTTCCTCGGCTTTTTTGATAAGGTCACGCACGCCTTGACGGGAAATACCGATTTGCTCGGCAATTTCAGCAAGCGAAAGATCCTCGTTGTAATACATATCAAGAACTTCCTTTTTTCGCTCAGTCAAAACGTCGCCGTAAAAATCAAGCAGATATGCTTTTTTTAAGTCTTTTTCAAACATAACCTACTCCAAAAATATGTGTAAAGCAAAATACTTTACACATTATATCACACAAGATGGCTATTGTCAATAGCTTTTCTAAACTTTTTTCTGAAAATATTTACAAATAAATCGTCAATATCCATTGAAAAATTTTGAAAAATAGTGTATTATATAACTGACTATATAAATTTGAAAGAGAAACCGGTGATGAAAGATATCCAATATACGACACTTGATAATCGTATAGATATTTATACATATAAAACCGACCGATTCAAAAGCGAAAATATATCAGTTTATTTTGCGCTTCCAACAATTAAAGAGGAATCGGTCAAGCGCTCGTTGCTTTTGTCGGTGCTGAAAAGGGGAACTGAAAAATATCCCACGCAAAAGGATATAAATGAGCGCCTTGATGAGCTTTATGCTACGCTTGTCAACCTCAAAAATCAAAAATTTGACGATATTCAGCTTCTCGGGGTTTCCGCAGACGTGATCTATTCTTCGTACACCGAAAACGGTGAGGAAATTCTTTGTGATGCTCTTGAAGTGATAAGGCAAATGCTGTATAATCCTCTTATTGACACGCAAACAGGCGCCTTTTACGAGGAGTTTGTAAAAAGCGAAAAAGAGAATTACAAAAGCATCATAATGTCGCAGATTAACGAGCCGAGAACATATGCGGCGATAAGATGCAGGGAAGAGATGTTCAAATCCCTTGGCATTGTTGACAATCTTGACACAATGTGTGACAAAATTGACAGAGTTTCGTCAGGTGAGCTTTACGAATGCTATAAGAAACTTATAAATGATTCAAAGCTGATTGTATTTTACGTTGGTAAACGTGACGCTGATGAGATAAAAGAGCTTCTCAAAGATGAATTTGCAGGTAAAAGCACAAATGCTTTATCGAACAGTAAAGCTCCCAAATTGCTTGAAAATCCCGATGCTCCCAATGAAGTAATTGAAAAATCCGACGTTTCACAAGGACGTCTTATTATGGGATTCAACTGTGGTGTTACCTGGTGTGACAGCGACTATTATGCTATGCTTCTGTGTAACGAGATTCTCGGTGCTTCTCCCATTTCAAAGCTCTTTATGAATGTCAGAGAAAAGCTCTCGCTTTGCTATGAATGTTCGTCAATATACAATAGCGCACGCGGAGCAATATTTACAACCTCGGGAATAGACAGCTCAAACTACGAGCAAGCCAAGGCGGCAATTATTGCACAGCTTGAAGACATAAAGCAGGGAAAAATAAGTGAAAAAGAATTCAGTGCGGCAAAAAAATCAATCTATAATGTGTATAGCGGTCTTGCAGATTCAGCAAATGCTATCGAGAGATTTTATCTCGGCAGAATAATAAACGGTATTGAAGTTGACGTTGACGGTTTTCTGGAAATTCTTGATAGCTTGACCGTTGATGACGTTGTGCTTGCATCAAATAAGCTCTCACTCCATACGGTATATTTTTTGCAGGGTGACGGAGAGGAGGAAATTTATGAATAGATTTACTTCCTTTGTTGATGAAAAGCTTAATGAAAAGTATTATTATATGAAGCACGAAAGCGGGCTTGATATATACGTTTTTCCAAAGAAAATGACTATAAAAACCGCCCTTTTGGGAGTTAAATTCGGATCCGTTTACGAGGAAGGCGCAACCGTGGATTGCGAGAAAAAGAATTTTCCCTCGGGTATTGCGCATTTTCTTGAGCATAAACTCTTTTCAAGTGCCGATGGAGTTGACGCCTGTGAGATACTTGCTTCCTTTGGGGCTGATGCAAACGCATATACCTCGAATAATAAAACGGTTTATATGTTCTCGTGTACCGAGAATTTTGATCTTGCTCTTGCTGAGCTTATCAACTTTGTTTATAATCCTTATTTTACAAAGCAAAACGTAAACAGTGAAAGGGATATTATTACGCAGGAAATAAAGATGTGTCTTGACAGTCCGTATGACTACGTGTCTAAAAATCTTTTGTTGGCTCTTTACGGTGATTGTAAGCTCTCGAACGACGTGCTTGGAACGGAAGAAACTATAGAAAATATCAGTGACAAAACACTGTATGAGTGTTATGAGAGCTTTTACAGATATTCTAATATGGCGCTTGTTGTTTGCGGAGACGTTGACGAAGAATCCGTGCTTGAAACGGTGAGCAAATCGCTCCCGCCAAGAGATTTTAATGATCCGCCTGTTTTGCCTGATCTTTCTTATGGTAGCGCTGTAAGTGTTCCGTATATAGAGAACGTTATGCCCGTTAGCCAATCGGTGCTTGAAATAGGAATCAAGGACAAAAAGCCGAGTGACAACATAACAGAACGTCTTGAACGTGACGTGGCAATGACTATTCTTGATGAAATGCTGTTTTCACGTGCGGGTGAGCTGTATAACGAGCTTTTTGAAAGTGGGCTTATTAACGAATCCTATTCCTACGGCTATTCTATCACCAGAGATGCCGCTTTTCATTCGATATATGCGGAAAGCGACTTGCCTGAGCTTGTTTTTGAAAAGGTAAAATCGTATGTAAAGAGGGTAAAGCAGAACGGACTTAACGAAAAGGACTTTATCAGATGTAAGCGAGTGATGATGGCTGAATTTATCAGGGATTTTGACTCGGTGGACGATATAGCCAATTCGCTTCTCAACTTTGTGTTTGAGGGCAGTGATATTTTTGAATATCGCAAAATAATCGAGAGGGTAAGCTTTGATTGTGTCAAGGCGTGCCTTTCAGATTCATTTGATGACAAGTGCTTTGCACTTTCTGTTATAAAAAATAATTTTACTGAGAATCAGTAGAATGGAGGAAACTATTGTGACAAATTTTAAGCTTTCGTTTCCCGGTTTTGGAATAGAGAACTGGGATATAAACAGTATTGCCTTTAAGCTCCCGATAGGAGAGGGCATAGAGGTCAGATGGTACGGTGTGGTTATTGCGCTTGGTATGCTTATGGCAATTGCCTATGCTTCATTCCGTTGTAAGCAGCAGGGAATAAAGATTGACGACCTCATTGATATTGCAATTTTTACCATCTTCTTTGGTGTTATCGGTGCGCGCCTTTACTACGTAGCATTTAACCCAAGCCAATTTGAATCTTTTAAGGATGTTATCGGTCTTGGCGAGGGCGGTCTTTCGGGACTTGCAATTTACGGTGGCGTTATTGCAGGCGCATTGACTATTTTTATCGTATGCCGCATAAAAAAGCTGAGCTGGAGAAAGCTCTTTGACGCAGTTGGCCCCGGTGTAATGATTGCACAGGCGATGGGACGTTGGGGCAACTTCTTCAACGGTGAAGCATACGGAACGGTTACAACACTTCCTTGGCGTATGAGCTCACCTAAATTTGCAGGCGAGCTTCTTAGAAAGGGACTTATCAATGAAGAGCAGGTAGCTCAGATCGTTGACGGTACGCTTGGCGTTCATCCCACCTTCCTTTATGAATCACTTTGGAATATTATCGGATTTATTCTTATCAATATTTTCTTCAAAAAGAAGAAATTTGACGGACAAATAGCGCTTTATTATTTTGCTTGGTACGGCTTTGGCAGAATGTTTATCGAAGGACTCAGAACTGATGCTCTCTATATTGGTGATACAGGTATAAGAGTTTCACAGCTTCTCGGCTTCTTGCTCTTTGCTCTCGCGACTGCGCTCCTCATTTATGGACTTATCTATGTTAAGAAGCATCCCGATTCAAAGCTTGCGCAGGTTGAATTCGTTGAAAAATCAAGCGAGAAAGAATAATTATGGCAAAGATTATTGACGGAAAGGCAATTTCGGCTCAGATAAGAGAGGAGATTGCTGAAAAAGTAAGAATCTATAATGAAAATACGGGCTCCCGTCCCGGACTTGCGGTAGTTATAGTCGGCGAAAATCCCGCATCACAGGTTTACGTGCGCAACAAAAGGAAAGCGTGTGAGCAGGTCGGCTTTAATTCCTGGGTATATGAGATGCCCGAAAGCACAACACAGGAGGAGCTTAATGCTCTTATAGACAAGCTCAATGGTGATGAAAACGTGCACGGAATTTTAGTTCAGCTGCCGCTTCCGAGTCATCTTGATGAAGAGCAGGTAATACTCAGAATCAAGCCCGAAAAGGACGTTGATGCATTCCATCCGTATAACGTGGGAAGAATTACCATTGGAAATCCAAAATTTTTGCCCTGCACACCGGCTGGAATTATGGAGCTGCTCCATCGCTCTGACATAGAGATTTCGGGCAAGGAGTGCGTGGTTATCGGGCGTTCCAATATCGTTGGTAAGCCGATGGCACTTCTTCTTCTATCCGAGAACGGAACTGTAACAGTTTGTCACAGTAAAACGGGCAACTTGAAGGAAGTGTGCAAGAGAGCCGATATACTTGTTGTTGCGATAGGCAAGGCAAATTTTGTAACTGCCGATATGGTCAAAGAGGGAGCAGTTGTTATCGACGTGGGAATGAACAGAAATGCTGAGGGGAAGCTCACGGGCGACGTTGACTTTGTTTCGGTAAGTAAGGTTGCATCCCATATTACCCCCGTTCCCGGTGGTGTAGGCCCCATGACTATTACAATGCTTTTACAGAACACTCTGAGAGCTGCAGAAAAGTAAAAAGAAGAAACGGCGGAAATTCCGCCGTTTCTTTTTATTGATTATTATCTTCTTTTTCAAAGGCTTCAAGCATTATATAATACTTTTCAAATACTGCGTCAATAATGTCGTTGTCAATAACGTATGTGAATTTATCATCACCGTTTTCATTTTTATCAACACGGAAAACAAGTGCCTCATCCTCAGCCATATCTTTCAAAAGAATTACAGGTTGAAGAATTGCATAAAATCCGCTATCAAGAGCAATTCCTGCGATATCGTGGAATTCGATTTCTTCACCGTCGGCTGTTCGAAGTGTAATCAAGCCATCTTCTTCAAGCTCTTCTTCAATAATATCATTTTCATTAAATTCCTGCATAAAATGGTCTCCTTATATTTGTTTGTGTACTGATTTGTATTCATCATAGTATTTGTAATAAGGGCATTCCTTACCCTTGCTTTGTGAAAAGCGGACGTATTCGTCCTCGTCAAGATTTATTGTGCAGACGTTTTCTTCATATTCCTCATCATAGTCGAAATAAACACAGCTCTCGCAAAGACTCATAATTATTCTTCCTTTCACAGAAACTTTACAATTCATTATAGCACAATGCACCAAAAAATGCAATAGCTTTATTGACACGAAGCCAAATATATGATATAATTCAATGTTAGTATATTACTTTTTTATATAGAGAGGTATCACAATGAAACAAAGAAAGCTTGATACTATTTGCGTGCAGGGAGCATACTCACCCAAAAGCGGAGAGGCAAGAGTTTGCCCCGTTGTTAAAAGCACGACCTTTTATTATGAAAAGGCACAGGATATGGCAGATCTTTTCGACCTTAAAAGCGAGGGATTTTTCTATTCAAGAATAGGGAACCCAACTTTAAGTGCGTTTGAGGATAAGCTTGCACTTCTTGAAGGCGGCACGGGTGCTATTGCGTGTGCCTCGGGTATGAGTGCAACACTTCTTGCAGTTCTTAACGTATGCAACGCAGGGGATAATATCGTCTCTGCATCCGCAGTTTACGGAGGTACATATAATCTTTTCTCGGTTACTCTTAAAAAGTACGGAATAGAAACTCGATTTTTCGATCCTGATGACAGTGCAGAAAATATTGAAAAGCTCATTGACGGTAATACAAAGGTGATTTTTGCCGAAACTGTTGCAAATCCCACGATCGTTGTGCTTGATTTTGAAAAGATTTCGGATATTGCCAAGAAATATGGCATATTGTTTATGGTAGATAATACGCTTGTGACTCCCGTTTTGTGTAAACCGCTTGATTTTGGTGCAAATGTAGTGCTTTACTCGTCGTCAAAGTATCTTGACGGACACGCAGTAGCTCTTGGTGGCGCAGTTGTTGACGGAGGTAATTTCGACTTTGCTTCAAGTGACCGCTATCCCGAGTTTAATATTCCCGATGAAAGCTATCACGGACTTGTCTATTCAACACTTGGAGATAAAGCATTCGGAACAAAATGCAGAGTTCAGATGATGCGTGACCTCGGTGCAATTATGAGTCCTGAAAACGCGTTTCTTACCAATCTCGGTATGGAAACTCTTGCTTTGCGTATGGAAAGACATAGCTCAAACGCAGCATGTGTTGCCGAGTATCTTGCAAATCACGAAAAGGTTGAATGGGTAAAATACGGCTCACTTAAAAGTGATAAATATCACGCACTTGCAAAAAAATATATGCCAAACGGACAGGGCGGTATGCTCAGTTTTGGTGTTAAGGGCGGTTCAGATGCCGCAACGGTTGTTATGGAAGGTCTTAAAATGATTGCAATAGTGACACACGTTGCCGACGTGCGTTCCTGCGTGCTTCATCCCGCATCAACAACACACCGTCAGCTCTCAAAAGCGGATCTTGAAAATATCGGAATTGCCGATAATCTTATCCGTTTGTCAGTCGGTATAGAAAACGTTGAGGATATAATTTCCGATCTGGAGGGCGCACTTTCTCAAATTTAACAGGATAAGGATAAAGATATGCCAATTATAATTCCGCAGGATATGCCTGCATATTCCACACTCGCATCAGAGAATATTTTCGTGATGAACGAGCTTCGTGCTGAGCGCCAGGACATTCGTCCCATTGAGATAGCCATTCTTAATTTGATGCCCACGAAGATTGAAACCGAAACGCAGCTTATTAGAATGCTGTCGAACTCGCCGCTGCAAATCAGAGTAACACTTGTTGCAACTCAGTCATACGTTGGAACACACGCACCTGAAAATCATCTTGAAAAGTTCTATAAAACATTTGATGAGATAAAGGAGAAGCGCTTTGACGGAATGATAATTACGGGAGCCCCCGTTGAAACAATCCCTTTTGAAGAGGTTAAGTATTGGAACGAGCTGACTCAGATTATGGATTTTGCCCGTACTAATGTTCAAAGCACCGTGTTTATTTGCTGGGGAGCGCAAGCTGCTTTGCATTATTATTACGGACTTGAAAAAACCGAGCTTGAAAAAAAGGTGTTTGGAATTTTCCCGCACGAAAAGGTAATGAGATACGATCCGCTTTTGAAGGGAACGGATAAATATATTAACATACCTCATTCACGTCATACCGAGATAAGCGAACTTGAAATTGCCAAGATAGACGATCTTGTAACACTTGCGAGAAGTGACGAGGTCGGGGCATCAATTTTGCGCTCACGTGACGGTCGTCAGATTTACTTTATGGGACATCTTGAATACAGTAAAGAAACGCTCAAAACAGAGTATCTTCGTGATGTGGCAAAGGGATTGCCGATTGATCCTCCCAAAAACTATTTTGTAGATGAGAGCTTGACGGAGATAAATCCCAACTGGTATTCAACCACCTCATTAATATATTCTAACTGGCTTAACTATTACGTATATCAGGTAACACCGTATAATATTTCACTCATATAAATTAAAAAGAGCAAATTCGTTGAATTTGCTCTTTTTTGTATTTATTAATAAAAAAGGTACGCACAATGTATTAAAGTGCGTAGTTATATCTTACAAAAAATTACAAAATAGACAAAAAATTGTTTTATAAGGAGAAAAAAGCAACTTTTTTATGTTGATTTTGCCTAAAAATTCATTTTTTAGTTGACAAATTTGCTTTATGGGTAT
>JAZURO010000160.1:0-6352 GCA_045606265.1 Eubacteriales bacterium | reverse complement strand
AAAAATGTGTTGACAAATCCGTGTTTTGAGCTTATAATAATTACAGAAAAGGTGCTACCGATAGACGGTTAGCCCCAGTTTTGCGGAATAAAAGAATTAGCCGCTCAGTTTGGACGCAGGGCGGTTATTTCTTTTTGCCTTGAAACTCATTTAACAGTATCAATATAATTATCAATGCCATTAAGTATTCCATAGCAATCCCCCCTTTGGGGGGCAGGATTGAACTTAGGCAAGATGTGTCTCCGCCACTAAAAGCAGCGGAGACAATTTATTTCTACTGTGGGATACACCGCACAGTAGAAAAGGTTGGCACCAGCCAACCCTTGCCCCGTTGAATGACGAATAACCCTTATTGAACCGCCTACCGTTATGGTAGCACCTTGTAAAGCATTATACAGGGCGTTACCTTAACTGTCAAGCTTATTCAGTTATAAAGTTCGTGCCAAAATTGGCACGTTTCTCTATCGGGGCATTTCGTGTGCCAAAATTGGCACGTTGTTTTTATCTGCTCCAAGAAGCAAAAAATGTGTTGACAAATCCGTGGTTTGGGCTTATAATAATTATAGAAAAGGTGCAACCGATAGACGGTTAGCCCCCAAAGTAAGTTGTTAAAAGATATAACCGCTTAGTTTGCAGACGTGGCGGTTATTTCTTTTTGCCGTGAAAATCTTTTAATAGAACTAATATAATTATCAATGCTATTAAGTAATCCATAGCAATCCCCCCTTTCGGGGGCAGGATTTAACCGCCTACCGTTATGGTAGCACCTTGTAAAGCATTATACAGGGCGTTACCTTAACTGTCAAGCGTATTACGTTTTTTTGCGTGCCAATTTTGGCACGTTTTATTTTTTGCATTTGTGCCAATTTTGGCACATTGTTTTTTACCGTTTCGGCGGTTGCATTTTTGCTGTTATTTCTGCGTTTTGAACCTCGCCTTTTGCAACTTTCGCCTTCAGCTCGTCGTTCCAGTCCTTGCCCTCTGAGGGTATCAGGGCTTCAAGCTTGGAGTGACGTTCTCTGAATTTCGCCCCTGCTTCGTCTGCATCAACGCAGAGTATCGGTCTGCCTCCGTAGTGTTCGGTCATACCACGCAAGGTCATATCCTTGCACCCTGCCATAGAAACGTAGATACCGCTGTAACCCTTGAGCTGACATAAGGACATAGCATCAATGGGAGATTCGCAATAGAACACGGGTGTGTCAGCCGTTACGCTTTCAACGTTGTTGGCGAAGTGCCAACCGTAAGAAGAATCACTACCGCTGTAAACGTGCTTATAGCGGAAGCCCTCAAGGTTATATGTTCCGCAGGAGTCGGCGCCGACAGCTTCACCGTTTTCGTTGTAGATTGGAAATACAACCGCCGGCATATCCTTTACGCTCTTGGTGCTTACGTTGGTCTGATAGAGCAGGTCTGTCTTTATGAGTGCGCTTATCAGCGAGGAGCTGATACCTCTGCCGCAAAGATAAGCGAAGGTTGCGGAATATTTGCCGTCTGTGCGCTCAGGTAATTCAAACGTGCCAAAATTGGCACGTTCCTCTTCTTTGCTCACCGTGCCAAAATTGGCACGCTCCTCTGCCGATTCCTTACGTGTGCCAAAATTGGCACGTTCTGCGCTGTTACCTGCAAGAGCACATACAGCTTCGTCAAAGCTATGAGAAAAGAAAGTCTGTAATGCTCCGATTGCATCATAGGAGAGCTTACCGCCGTACCGTTGCTTGTTATCGAATACTATCCACGTGCCGTCTGCTTTTTTGCAGAACGCCACGGCTGACAAATCGCCGCCTACGCCCTTAACGGTGGTTAGCCTATACTCTGTATAACCCCTACCGCTGCCGGCTCTCTTGAGGGTGTAGCCAAACCGTCCGAGGGCGGTTTCTAAATCGGGACGTTCCTTTGCTTGTTTCAGCAATTCTTCAAAGTTTCTCGGTCTCATAACAGCGCCTCCTTTCGTGTAAACAGAGTAACAGAAAAGGTTTACTAAGGTCAATGGATTTGAGCAAAGTTTCTGTCAGAAATTTCACCGAGAGCCATTGAAAAACTACGCTGTATGGCGCATAATTGTATTGTAGGAGGTGAAAACATGCAAAACATTCACTTGTCAGGAGAGCAGGAAGCCGACTCCTCGCTTGACGTGTTGACAGAAGCCGGCACAGGAGCGTTCAAGCTCACGAGAACCCACCCTATTAAGTTCATCAAACGGTTCTTGCCCGGAAAGACAGATAGCGAGATAAACAGTACCTTGTCAGATGCTTGCAGTATGTATCGAGGCGGCGTATATGACCGCAGCCGTGAGGTTGAGTACACAGAGCTGTTAGACGGATTAGTGGGAAGCGAAGCGGCACACGGTAAGCCCTTTGAGTTTGTCGGCAACAACTCAGACCTGTCGTATTTTTGGGCTAAGGACCTTAACGGCAAAAGCGTTCCGCTGAACAAGGCTTCCATTGAAGCTATTACCTCGGAACCGCTCCGTCAAAAGGTCACAGCAACAATGACCTTATGCTATAGCGAAGGCTTGCTCAACTACGACGCAAAAAAAGGCGAGTATACCCTTACCGAAAAAGGCGAGAAGTTTATCCGTGAGCCTGAGTTTATCCAACGCCGACTCTGCAAGGAAGCAGGCGTTGACATCGTGCCTGAAAAGGCTAAAGAAGCCATGGAGCGAATGACTGCGAGGGGCTTCGAGGGCTGTAAATATGCTACGGTGGATATTAAGTCCTTGGGAGCTACGGTTACAGAGCAAGGACTTAAAGCCTACGTTCCCGGCACAAGCCGTAAATGGAAAGCTACGTTCCCCGAAGGGACTTATTTTCCTCTCAGCGATAAGACCTATGAGGTCTACATCAAGCCCGATGCAGAGTACCTTGTTGACGGTGCGCCCACTCCCGTCAAAGGCAACGAGCTTGCCTCACACTTCGAGATAAAGAAAACTGTTCCCGATGCCGATGCGCCTGCAGCGGATCCGTTGGCAACGAAGCTTGAAGGGCTGAGAGCCGAAACGGCTGAGTTTGAAAACGGCGCTTATGTCTACGCCGTTAATCCGTACAGCGAAAGTCTTGAGGTAAGTCAATACCGAGTGTCATATTCCGTGGCTAACAAAGAAAGCGGTGAGATCTTCTACGGTTTGAAAAGCACAGACTTAAAGAGTTCTGATTTACAGCTCTCAGAAAAAGCCAACGGCAAGCTCCTCTTTGCTTCACGTTCGGAAGCAACCGCAAAGCTATCAACGGAAAGCGGTAAGCTTGCGGCCAAGGAGCTAAAGAACGAGATTGCGAAGAACGTTCTTGAGGGCGGTGCTAAGATAGGCGCTGAGGCTTTGAAGAAAGGCGCAGAATCAGTAACTAAGGTCGCAACGTCATCTGTACCCGTGGCTAACATTGCGACGGCTGCCACAGATGCGGTGAAGACGGCTGCAACAACAGGGATAAAAGTCCTTAAAGGGTTGGCTAAGTAAAAGAAAAGGTGTCCGTGAGGGACACCTTTTTTTTAATTCTCTTGATTTTGTTTGCTGAATGTTGTAAAATAACTTAGCATTGATTCTTAAACTATGAGGGTGTTATATGGAAGCAAAATACAACATGACAAGAGAACAAAACGTTTTTCTTGCTAAACGAAATATAGTTGACTATATTTGGAAAAGCGCAAAATTGGAAGGCTTGGGTGTTACATACCCCGACACCGAAGCAATATACCAAGGTATGAGCGTTTCGGGAGTAAGCGTTAACGATATTATTGCAGTAAACAATTTAAAAAGAGCTTGGAGATTTGTACTTGAAAACCTTGACTCCGATTTGAATTATCAATTTGTATGTCAAATAAACCGAATTGTCGGAACAGACGGTTTGATATATGATGCAGGATTTGTCAGAAACATTCCTGTTTCCATAGGCGGTACTTCTTGGAAACCTGATATTCCTATTGAATCAATCATCAAAGAAGAGTTATCTGCACTTACTGAGATAGAAAGTCCTACTGACAGAGCAATATCCACGATGCTTTATTTGGCTCGCAAGCAGATTTTTCTCGACGGTAACAAGCGAACAGCTATGCTTGCCGCAAATCAAATAATGATTCAAAACGGTTGTGGAATAATAAGTGTACCTATAGAGAAGCAAAGTGAATTTGTCGCATTACTTATAGCCTTTTATGAAAGCGGAAGCACGGCTGAAATAAAAGATTTTATTTATCGTGAATGCGTTGACGGTTTGGATTTTTCGAGAAAAGTTGAGAATGCAGAACCTCAAATCATTCCTGCACCGCAGAAACCGTTTAAAGGAACGCGAAGATAAAAAAGGTGTCCGTGAGGGACACCTTTTTTAGCGTGCCAATTTTGGCACGTTTTTGTGTGAGGGCTTCGTGTGCCAAATTTGGTACGCCGTTTTTCTCTGCTTCGAGAAACAAAAAATATGTTGACAAAACCGTGTTTTGGGCTTATAATAATTACAGAAAAGGTGCTACCGATAGACGGTTAGCCCCAAAGTAAGTTGTTAAAAGATATAACCGCTTAGATTGGAAGTCGGGCGGTTATTTCTTTTTGCCGTGAAAATCTTTTAATAGAACTAATATAATTATTAACGCCATTAAGTATTCCATAGCAACACCCCCTTTCGGGGGCAGGATTTAACCGCCTACCGTTATGGTAGCACCTTGTAAAGCATTATACAGGGCAGTACCTTAGCCGTCAAGCATATTACGTTTTTTTATCGTGCCAAAATTGGCACGTTGTTTTTTTGCTCCGATTAAAGTACGCCGAAATGCAGTAAGAGCATATACACCACGCCGGCGCAGGATGCAAGGGAAGTTACGGCGCAGACGGCGCTAAGCCACGTAAGACTTCGTGATTTACGTATAACCCGATGTGCGTTATTCGTTGCCTCCGACAGACGTTTCTCATAGGAGATTATTATCGGGTCAACGGTTTCTTTAAGAATGGTTGTGAGTCCTACGGTCTCCGCTTTCATCTCTGTTAGAAACGCTGTGTTTGCCGTCTCTTGCTGTTTTATTTTCTCCGTCAGCACTTCCGTGCAACTTCGGAGTTGCAGCTTCAGCTCCTCGTCGGTCAGCGACTGCGCTTTCGTTAGTTCTTCCCTCATTTCCATCAGACAGCGTTCTATTGAGTCTTTCATTTCCGTCAGCAACGCTTTCGTTTCCTCTGCGTTCTCCCGATAGAGCTCTGTCTGTTCCTGCGTGCGAAGCACTAACTGTTTGTTCAGACTGCGAAGCATCATCAGCTCTGCGCTGTCCTGTTCCTTTTTCATCATCTTTTCGAGCTGTTCCTCCGACAGCTCCGATTTCGTTTCCTCGGCTGTTAAGCCCGTTTTGAGGTTTACCAATGACATTCTTGTAATACTCCCTTCCTATGTTTTCTTCAGTAGACCATACGGTTTGTAACGGGTGCTTGTACTCAAGCTCACCGTCGGCGTTAAATCTTACCTCGATGCCGTACTCAGACAGATAGACGGCGAACTCTGTAAAACCGTCTGAGCTGATACGTGCGTTGGCTATGACAAGCTTCATCTGCTCGCACCGTGTTATTTCCGTGTAAAGCTCACGGCGTTCGATTATGGTCATTCCGACTTGAAGCGCAGCCAGCGTGTCAAAATAGCTTGCGTTTTCCGAACGTGCCAAAATTGGCACGTTTGATTTTTCTAAAGCTTCCATGGCTTGAGGGGTCAAGGTGGATTCGTGGCTCTCGTATTCCTCGAACTCCATTTTAATAAAGTGGTCCTCGATAGCCTTCAGCGTATAAGCATCACCCAACAATCCGCCACGAACGGGCTTCTTTCTGCAAGGATGCTTATATGAAATGGTTTTGTCTGTAAAGCGTGGCAGTACCACGCCGTATTCTTCAAGAAATTCTTCAAATGCGATAATGTTGTCCGTGCTCGCTTTGGCAAGGTCGATAACCTCTCTCAGCTCCTCCTTCCAACTGATTCCGCCACGAAGCTTTATCCGTTTTTCGGTGACGGACTCCTCGCAAGAAAAGTCGCCGGCGAGATACGCCATGCGCTTCTCCTCTGCGAGCTTTCTCCAATCAAGAGGTGTCATTCCGTATTTAAGACCGATTTCGTTGGCGAGGTCTTTCAGCTCACCGTATTCTTTGTTGTTGTTATGGAATTTTCTGCCCGTCTCGAAGGACACGGCGTTAATGACGATATGGCTGTGTACCACGTCCGTGTCGGTATGGGTGGATACGATACACTCGTAGTCGTTCAAGACGGTTCTTGCGAACTCTAAGGCGGCGGCGTGGCAAGCTTCGGCTGAGACGTGATCCTTCGGGTCGGGCGAAAACTTGAAGTGATAATACTTCCTGCTGTCGTAGCTGCGGTCTTTTCCCCAAAACTCGGCTGTG
>JAZURO010000159.1:0-11806 GCA_045606265.1 Eubacteriales bacterium | reverse complement strand
GTTAAAATAAAGCTCCTGTCAGAAAAATACGGATACGAATTTGTCGATCTGTATTCTCCACTTTTGAATCTTGAAACAGGTGAAATATATGCAGAATATACGACCGATGGCGGTCACTTAACATCCGCAGGATACGAGGTGCTTACAAATACGATAACTCCCACACTCGAACAACTATTAGGTAGATAACTGCGCTTAACAGCATTACAAATTCCAATTTATCGAACTAAAATGGGTGCAAACCCTTGTAGGAAGATGCACCCATAACTCTAAAATTTGCACCCATTGTAAAATGGTATTAGAATTTTAGATTACTCACAAAAAGAGGGTCGCAAAGCGGCCCTCTTTTTGCTGGAATATGGACGCTTTTTGAAAAACGGTGCAAAACACCGGTGCAATATTTGTGCTAATAACTCACAGATAAACCACTCCAAAATTATCCCCCTTTACAAATTGAAATATATATGATATAATGATGTATCTATATTATAAAGGAGATAATTCAATGAAAATTACAAATACAGTGAAAAACAGGGCAAGAATGCTTGTTGTTGGCGTTTTCACTATGCTTTTTGCAGGAATACTGTACGCTTGGTCCATTCTCAAAGTTCCGTTTGCTCAGGAGCTTGGATATCAAGCTTCAACGCTTTCGCTCAATTTCACACTTACAATGTGCTTTTTCTGCTTGGGCGGACTTTTGTCAAGTTATCTCGTTAAGCGCTACGGCACAAAGCCAATGATCGTGCTTTCGGGTGTGTTTGCAGGTCTTGGCTTCGTTTTAACAAGTATGCTTTCAAACAGTAGCTCGTTTCTTTTGTTCGTGACCTACGCACTCCTTGCAGGCCTTGGAATCGGTATGGCTTATATCATCATAATATCAACTGTAAATGCGTGGTTCCCCGACAGACGGGGACTCTCATCGGGCGCTCTTATGATGGGCTTTGGTGCAAGCTCGCTTCTTCTCGGAAATCTTGCAGATGCCTTGTTTGCTTCCAGCTTGGGTTGGAGATGGACATACATTATCATAGGAATTGCCATAGCTCTGGTAATCTCACTTTCGGCATTGTTTATAGAAAAGCCCGATGCCAATGCGGAGCTTCCCGCACCCAAAACCGTATCCCGTAAGAGAGAAGAGAAGTTTGAAGTGCGAGATTATACTTCGGGCGAGATGATTAAGCGCTTTACGTTTTGGAGAGCATTTTTGTTCCTCGTATTCAATACGGCAGTCGGTAGTGCAGTAATCAGCTTTGCACGCGACCTTGCGTTGTCAGTCGGAGCAGAGGCGGCACTTGCAACAACTCTTGTCGGAGTTCTTGCAATATTCAACGGACTTGGAAGAATCCTTACGGGTATCGTGTTTGACAAGATGGGAAGAAGATTTACAATGCTTGCAGCAAATATTCTCACAATTTTTGCAGCGGGAATGACACTTCTTTCAGTCAGCATCGCATCACTTCCGCTTTGCATAGTCGGTCTTTGCCTTACGGGTATGTCATACGGTTCATCTCCCACGGTGGCATCTGCGTTTACCTCTGCATTCTACGGACAAAAGCATTTCGCATCAAATCTCGGTGTAGTGAATTTCAATCTTATGGCGGCATCCTTTATTGCAACAGCTTGCTCGAGCTTGCAGATCGCAAGTGGCGGATATATTGCACCGTTCGTTTTGCTACTCTCACTTGCGGGAGCAGGACTCGTACTCAACATCAGTGTAAAGAAACCTTAAACTTAATAGAGAAGGACGGCATTGCCGTCCTTTTTTGTTTCAAAAATAGCAAAAATGTAAAATATTACCAAATTTTACCAATAAATTTTGGTTAATATTTGTTTTGGTTTTATATTGCAATCATTGGTAAAATATGGTAGAATATTACTGTCAAAATTTACCAATTAAAAGGAGAAAAGAAATGAATACCACAAAAATACTTATTGCCGACGAGAATAACAGCGCAAGAACTTCGCTTCGTGATGAATTAAAGGCACAGGGATACACAAATATCTACGAAGCGGGTAACGGGGAAGAAGCACTCACAATGATTAGCACGGTTTTGCCCGATATAGTGATTATCGACGTTTTACTCTCCAAGCTCGACGGAATAGGGGTTATCCGTCAGGCAAAAAGAGAGCTTACGGAGGACGCACCGCTGTTTATTGTTACGTCGATTGTCAGCAATCACAATATGCTTCTTGAAGCGAATAATGCGGGCGCATCAATGTGTATGATAAAGCCCGTTAATACCGAAAGTCTTGTATATCACATTGAAAACCTTTTGCCAAGCAGTTTTGATTCTTTGGCGAATTATTCCGAGGAGAATTCTGCAAACGATCTTGAATCGCAGGTTACGAAGATAATTCATCAAATTGGAGTGCCTGCGCATATTAAGGGCTATCAGTATTTAAGAACAGCAATAATTCTTACGGTTAATGACAGCGATATCATAAACTCGGTTACTAAGATTCTTTATCCGACGGTAGCCAAAAAGTATCAGACCACAACAAGCCGTGTTGAACGTGCGATAAGACACGCAATCGAGGTCGCTTGGGACAGGGGCGACGTTGAGGTTCTTAATTCTTATTTTGGATACACGATACAGAATAACAGGGGAAAACCCACAAATTCGGAGTTTATCGCTATGATTGCCGACAATCTGAGATTAAAATATAAAATGTACGTATAAAAATAAGGGCTGATTAATTCAGCCCTTTGTTTTATAAAAGAATCATTGTTGCTATTGCAAAATAGATTAGAAGTGAAACCGCATCAACTATGGTGGTGATGAACGGACTTGCCATAACCGCAGGGTCAAGACCGATTTTTTTGGCTGCCACGGGGAGAGCGCATCCAACGATTTTTGCCACCACGACGGTAGCTATAAGCGTAAGTGAAACGACGATATTAGCTTGAAGGGAAACGTCGTTGTGGAAAAGAAGATTGTCAACCAGAATGATCTTGATAAAATTGCAAACGGAAAGCACGGCACCGCAAAGAAGAGCAACACGTGTTTCCTTCCAGATGATTCTCCATATATCGCTGTTTTCAATCTCACCGACTGCAAGACCACGAATAATCGTAACTGACGACTGACCGCCGCTGTTACCGCCCGTGCCCATCAGCATAGGAATAAAGGCGATAAGAACGGGAATTGCTGCAAGGCGGCTTTCAAAGCTTGCTATTATCTGCCCTGTAAACGTTGCAGAAAGCATCAAAAGAAGCAGCCACGGAATTCTCGTTTTCCATATTTCAAACACGCCTGCACGCATATACGGCTTGTCAGAGGGCACGATAGCAGCCATCTTTTCGATATCCTCGGTTGCCTCTTCTTCAATAACGTCGATAGCGTCGTCAACCGTAACGATACCGACAAGTCTGTTCTCCTTATCGACGATGGGAAGGGCGAGCATATCGTATTTCTGAATCATTGCAACAACCTCTTCCTGATGGTCAAGAGTATTGGCACAAAGAATATCCGTTTCCATAATGTCGTCAATAAACGCATCGGGATCGGCAAAAATCAGGTCTTTAAGGGAAACGATACCTTCAAGCACACGTGATTCATTGGTAACGTAAGCAACGTAAACCGTTTCTTTGTCAACACCTTTTTTTCGGATATTGGTGATTGCCTCCGCAACGGTCATTTCTTTATGAAGGTCGATAAACTCGGCAGTCATAACGCTGCCTGCGCTGTCCTCGGGATAGGAGAGGAACTTGTTGATAAGATTTCTTGTTTCGGGGCGGGAGAGCTTCAGAATTCTCTTTACCATAATTGCGGGAAGCTCTTCAAGAATATCAACTGCGTCATCGACGAAAAGGTCCTCGATAATCATAGCGATTTCCGTATCGCTCATTCTGTTGATAATGGCTTCCTGCATTTCAAAATCCATAAATGAAAAGATACCGGCAGCGGTGTCTTTTTTGAGCATTCTGAAAGCACTTAACATCAGCTCGTCGGGGAGTGACATAAGATATTCTGCCGCATCTATTTCGTTAAGCTCGTCGATCTCACGCATAAAATCGGCATATTTTTTGTTTGAGAGCAGAGAATTAAGCTTTTCAAAAATTTCTTCTCTATTTTCCATACTAACACTCCCTTCTTTTTATAGCATATTATGATTTTATACTTTTTCTTGAACAATGTCAACATTAATTATGTAAATTTTCAAAAAAAGTTAAAAAAGGACTTGATTTTTTCTTTAAGATATGATACAATACCATTTGTTGAACGCCGGTGTGATGGAATTGGCAGACGTGCTGGACTCAAAATCCAGTGGTAGCGATACCGTATCGGTTCGACCCCGATCACCGGCACCAAACAAATAAGACCGAAGCAAAATGCTTCGGTCTTATTTGTTTCTTACCAAGTTATACTGAGAACTCGGTGTTTGCAGGTAAACACCCGTTTGCGTTCTGTGACATTATATACCTGCATACGCTTGCGCAAACGTGAGTTCTTTGCCCCGATCACCGGCACCTAAATAAAAGTTGGACTGAAATGGTTCATCTTTTTCTTTTTGCAATATCAAAAAAATCAATTTTATATGAACAAAACTCATTTTTCTTTGCGATTTGTACAAAAAGGATAAAACAAATTGTGCAAATGGTAGAAAAATGGCAAATATAACTAAAAAATATTGACATTCATAAAAAAAAGATTTATACTTAATACTGTAATAAAAATAACTTGGAAAGTGCGTGCTTTTTGAGTTTGATTTATTAACTAAATTGCCGAAAGGCACAAAATTTGAAAGGAAAGCTTATGAAAAACACAAGCAAAATTTTAGCTCTCGTTCTCGTAGTTATGACAGTACTTATGAGCTTGAGCGCAATTACAGCAAGTGCAGAAACTGCTACGGTTACTAAGGTGTTTGATCCTGATGAACTTGGTGTTGTTTCTGACCTCGCGGGTACTCAAACCGCCGGTACAGACGGTTTCTTTACACTTAATCTCTCTAAATCTAAGAATGAAGCTAAATCAAAGTCTTTTGAAGACGGATTTACTTCTACATACCGTTTTTCTTTGAATGGTACTTCTAAGATTGAAAATGAAGCTATTACAAGATCAATTGGCTTTACAACTCCCGGTGCTGCAACTGTTAAAGTTTGGTGGGAATTGGGTAATGCAGGCAGAACACTTGATTTGTATGGCACAGACCTTACATTGGTTGAAAGCATTGCTCCCGATGCAACAGGTTTGTATATCTCTACTTTTGAAGTAAGTGCAGCAGGTACATATTATTTGGCTCATATGGCAGGTACAGTTTACTTCTATAAGGTAGAAGTATCCTGGACAGTTGAGCTTTGCGCACACGAAGGCGGCGAAGCTACTTGCGCACAGCAGGCAATCTGCTCAAAGTGCGGCCAGCCCTATGGCGATCTTACAGATGACCACAATTTCGTTGATGGCAAGTGCACAGTATGTGAATTGCCCGACCCCAGTATTTGCAACCACGCAAATATGGCTCCCGCAACTTGCTTGCTTCCCGCAACTTGTGAGTGCGGTTACACAGAGGGTGAAGCTCTCGGCCACGATATCGTAGTTGATCCGGCAGTAGCTCCTACTTGTACAGCAGCAGGTCTTGAAGCAGGTGAACATTGCTCAAGATGTGACTATAAGGTTGAACAGAAAGAAGTTGCAGCTCTTGGTCATACACTTACATTCGTAAACACAGTTCCTACACTTGAAGCAGCAGGCGGTGTTAAAGCTCATTGCTCAGTATGTAATGAAGACATCGACTACGGTACATTCAACGTAATGACACCCGGTACATACGTACTTGATGCTAAGGAATTGGCAGATATTTCTGTATCCGGTCAGGCATATGACGGACAGGTAAGAATTGTTGGCGGCGTATTTGCTTGCCATCTCAGTGCTAAATATAAGACAGACCCCAACATTAAGACATTCGCAGCTGACGACTGGACATCCACACATAGAATGAACTTTGGTGGCGCTTCCAATTTCTGCAATATCGGTGAAGGCGAAGATGCAGTTCGCAACGGCGGTCTTAGAAACTTCATCCAGATCGTAACAACAGAAGAAACAACCATCACATTCCACTGGGTAATCGGTGGCGATGACAGAGAGCTTGGTGTTTACGATATGGCAGGCGAGCTTGTAGCTATTACTGAGGAAAAGGGATTGAAGAATGACGTTGTTGTATCAACAGTTACAGTTCCTGCAGGTGCATACATTATCGGATCAGCTTCTTCCGGTGGCGGTAGCTACATCTTCAAGGTAACAGTTGACGTTGCAGCTCCTCATACACACGTTTGGTCTGATGCAACTTGCACAGAACCCGCTAAGTGTGAATGTGGCGAAACACAGGGCGAAGCTCTTGGACACACTTGGGTAGATGCTACATGTGAAGCTCCTAAGTCTTGCTCAGTATGTGGTGCAACAGAGGGCGAAGCTCTTGGACATACATACGTTGACGGCAAGTGTGCTTGTGGCGCAGAAGATCCTGACTACGTAGCTCCTCAGCCTCCCGTTGATGAGCCCACAGAAGAACCCAAGGACGAAGGAAAGGAAGAAGAGAAGGAACTCAACTTCTTCGAAAAGATTCTTGCTTGGTTTATGGATCTTATCAATAAATTCCTTGCACTCTTTAAGTAATAATTAATTCTTAATTTAAGAGCAGGTGCTTTTGCACCTGCTCTTTTGTTGTTTTATCTTCAAAAAATATGAATAAATCTCAAAATAAGACAAAAACTAAAAAAGCAAGAAAATTGCAAAGTTGGATTATTTATAAGGAGATATTAATAGATTTATGAAAGCCACAGGAATTGTAAGAAGAATAGATGACCTCGGACGAGTAGTTATCCCTAAGGAAATAAGAAGAACTATGCGTATTCGCGAGGGCGACCCGCTTGAAATCTACACTGACAGAGAGGGCGAAGTGATTTTCAAAAAGTACTCGCCGATTGGAGAGCTGACGAATTTTGCCTCTCAATATGCCGACACACTCAACAAGGTTTGTATGATGGACGTGATTATTTGCGACAAGGACGCAGTTATCGCCTGCGCAGGCGTTTCAAAGAAAGAGTATCTTGACAAATCGCTCTCGCCCGAGCTTGAAAGAGTGATGGAGGGAAGAAGCATCTATACTCACAAGGATGGCAGCGAGCATATGATGCCCCTTAACGTAAGTCTTGCGCATTATGTCAGCTGCGCTATGCCGATTATAAGCAGCGGAGATATTATCGGCTGTGTGGCATCTCTCAAAACGCTTGACGGTTACGGCAAGAATAATCTCTCATCAGAGGTTGAGACCCGACTTGTCAGCACCGCCGCGGGATTTCTCGGACGTCAGCTTGAGGAATAAAAGATGCGAGTCCTTGCGGACTCGCATTTTTTATATAATTATTCTTTACTGTATTTAAGGGATCCCTTAACTTTTTTTACTATGCTTTTATAAAGGCTATTATAAAGGAAAAGGGAATATTGATCGTCATCAAGCGTATCAAGATAACGGAATATTTTATTCATAGCCTCGTTAACTGTTTCAGGTGTAGCAGCTTTATCAAATTCTATAAGAAATACGTGTGAGCCGAACGAATCGCTGATCACCTTTTTTACGATATAGATGGACTTGATATTCTCGCAGGTTGAACAAATGTAGTCGACATGCGCCCTTACCGCTTCTTCACTCAGATCGTCCTCTATGACCTTGTCAAACTGTGTAAGAGAGTTTGCTTTTTCGTCCTCATCGATTCTCTTTTGAGTCATAGCGATTGCCTTTTCTCTGTATTTGTCAAGCTCTTCCTGCAATCCGTTTCGGCATGCGAATTCACCTATTTGCTGAATACTGATCTCCATCAGATTGGAGTTCAGCTCTATTGCTTCATACAGTAAATCAATACCTCGGGGATCATCTCTTAAAAGCAACATAGCTCCTTTAAAATGCTTGGGATAAGCCGTGGCATATTTATTTTCTTCCTCTGCTATTATTTTATCGCAAAGCGCCTCTGCCTCATCATATCGCATAATTGAAGCAAGCGCATCGATTACAGGGATAAGATCGGCAGAAGAATATTTATCGGGATTATCCTTCCACTCATTTACAATAGCAAGAGGATTTAAGTAGTTTTCTTTTCTTATTTCCGCATACTTTTCGCTTAATCCCTTAACGATCTCTGCATTTACATAGTCAAGAATTGCAATTCTTTCCTCATCAAGACCGTCTCCGTTTACGTCAAAAGTATACTTAACATCATCTGCCTTTACGCCAACCGAATCTCTGCGCAAGCGGTAAATGGGGTGAGTAGCATTTCTTGGCTGAATCTCTTTTTCATAAGACGAGAGCCATTTATCTCCATTTTCATTAACGGCAGAGAGGAATGCATTGAAATTCAAGGTTGCTATATTTTCAGCTAATGCTTCGGGCTCAAAGAGGGGCTTGTCCTGGTACTTGTGCAAAACCTTGTCATATGATTCATAGAAATTACATTTTGCTATTGCAGAAGCAAAGCAGAGAGGATCACCTTTTTCTTTTGTGATGGAATCCGCCATAGCCTCGATATATTCCGATGCCAAAACACTGTAATAGACGAACTCCTCTCCGTATTTCATCATGGGAAGAGTAATAATAATATCAGTTATGGTCGAGCCATCGGTCTCGTGCTCAATAAAGCGGTTAAAGAACCCATATGTGCTTTTTGGGGTGTATTCTTCTGAATGATGCGCAAATTCGTGAAGAAGCACGTTGAAAAGCTCTTCACGGGAAAGGGAGTTAACCATTATCGCGCCAAGGAGCAAAAGATATGTGTTGCCTTGCTTCGCGATGCCTGCATCAAAGGAATTGGCAGAGGAAATATATATTTTTCCTGTTACTCCCGCTTCTTTCATAGCTTTTTCCGCAATAGAATAAAGCTCCTTATATTTTTCTCTTGGCAAAAAATCATTGGGATCGATCTTTGGCTTGTCAGTTATTGCACCGATCAGTCTGATGTAAACTCCGCCTGTCATAAAAATAAGGTAGAGCAAAAATCGTATTTTAATCAGGGACGCACCAAGGAAAAAAGCTGTGATATGCATAAAAACGGTAATGCATACAACATAAATCTTGCAAAAAACTGATGTTTTATGTAAACGTGATGTTGCAAGCTCGAAATTCTCTTTTATGTTTTCTTTGCGCTTCAAAAGCATATCATTCATTTCTGCGACCTTCATTTTTTTCATTCTGCTTGTCCAGACAATGCGATAAATGATATTGATCACAAGAATGATGAAGGTCAATGCTGTTAATGCGTTGGTAACGTTAGCAAATAGCTTTGAATTGGAGTCCGATCTGAAAAATGAACCTAATGCAAAGGATAGTGCTATCGTCAATGCGCCAAGCACCATTGACAGTATACTGAATACCACGTTTTTTATGTTGTTCTTGTTGTCCATAGATATCTCCTTTGAGTGTTATTCTTTGTGGATTAAGTATATCATAAAATATCAGTATTATCAATAGCAAAAAGAAAAATGCTTATGCCGAATATTCGGCATAAGCAGTAATTCTTATATTATGCAACCTCAACTGTTCCGTCTTCCTTAACGGTTATTGACATACCGTCTTTAACGTAATTAAGAAATTCTTCGCCAAGCGAGTCAACAACAACCATTTTTGCCTTTTCGTCGTTAAGCCAAACGTCAGCAATAACTACGCCTGCGCCCGCAAGCGAGTCGATGGGCTGAGAGAAGAGCATAGCTGCGGGCTGACGTCCCATTGCGCAAGCGCAGTAGAGTACAAGACCGCCCGTTGTTGAGCCGATAGTCTGGGGAAGGCAAAGTGCTTTTCCTGCCATCTGCTTATTATAAAGATCGGGATTGTTCTGGTCGCCGCAGGTTGCCTTTTTATCTCCGAATTGGAGCGCACCCTGGAACGAAGCAAGAGTGTTAAGACCGCCGTGAGAAACAACTGCCTCTGCACTTACGTTGCCGGGAGCAACTATTCTACCTTTGAAAACCTTCATCTTACTTTACCCCCTTTGTAATTTGTTCAAGAATCTCTTCATCCGTGTAGTAACGGGCTGTTGTATATGTACGGAGCTTGTTGGATGACGTAATTACGGGCATCGACTTTGAAAGCGGATTGTTCATATACATAAGAGGGCAGATGTATGAAAGAATAACACCGGTTGCTTTAAGACGTGCGGCATATTCCGTTTTGTTGAACTCCTCGATTACTGCGGGAGCAGAGGTGAACACCGTGGGAACAAGAACCTTCTTATTTCCTGCGGCTTTAAGAGAATCTTCAAGGCGCACCGTCCAGGATTTGAGCTGTTCCAAGCTCATGTGGGGACAACCCATAAAGCAGAGCTTGGGCTTTGCGTCCTTGTTCTTCCAGATTACGGGATAAGAGTCATATACTCTTTGAAGCTCAGCATCGTCGATAACGTAAACCTGAGCGCCGTCAGCGATAAGGGACTCACCAAGCTCCTTAGCTTCGGGAGTAAGATTATCAACGTGGTAAAGACCTACAGCACCGTTAGAAGCTGTTGCTGCGCCAAAGTCTTTAAGATAAGAGCAGGCAGCATCATTAAGGTCGTCACCGAGCCACTTGTCAAGCCCCTTGATATAGGGGACGTCCTCCATAACCTTCATACCGATTGCAGAGCCGAGAAGCTGAGCTTCGGGCTTTTTGCTTGTTTTGATCTCGATAATCCAGGTTGCCTTTCTTCCCTCGTCGGTAAGGAGTCCGAAATAGGGAACGTAGCCGACAATTGAGCCCATAATATCAATAATACCTGAGTTTCTATTACATCTTGCACCAAGAACGGAGTTGGCATATACAACCGCACTTGATTCAGCCCAGGAGAGTACCTCGCCCTTCTGGGGCTTGTTGCCTACCTGATCAAGATAGCAAGCGCAGGTAAATGCATTCTGATCCATAAGACCGAGAGTTTTAAGCTGACCCTCATAGAAATCCTGCTTTGAATACATAGCAACGTTGAAAACTATCTTTTGCAAGAGGTTCTGGGGAACGTTTTTATCAAGAGGACGTGGGTCGGCAGAGAACTGCTGTTCGGAAACAACACCCGCATCAATAAGCTGCTGCATAAGATCGAAAACGGGAGTCATCATTTTAAGACCGAAGCTTGTTACAAGGTGATTATATTTGCTTGTTACGGGAACGAGCTTTTCAGCGCCGAACAGCTCACCGTAACGAACCACTGTTTCCATAACCTTGGCAAGAGTTTCACCCTTTTCGCCATTAAGTATGGCCTGTTGTTCATTTGTCAAAATCATATTCGAAAAATCCTTTCACTAAGTATAAGCGATTAAATCTTCATTGCAACGTCCCAAGCACCCCAGATAACTGTTCTGAGATTGCCAACTTCCTTGGCATCACCGATAATTTCAACCTTTTTGGTGGCTATGGGAGCAGGTTTATATCCAACTGAGAGAATTACGCTGTCGCAGGGGATAGTTTCATAGCTTCCGTCCTTGTGCTTAACCATAACACCTCTTGGAACAATCTGAGTAACGGATGTTTCAAGGTGAACGGGAACCTTATTTGTCTTAAAGAAGTCACGAAGATAACTTGTGTTGGCAAGGCAAATTCCTTTTGTAACAATTAAGTCGTCCATCATTTCCACGATGGTTGGATTCTTGCCCTGTAAATACAATTCATATGCAATCTCGCATCCAGTAAGACCACCGCCGATAACGGTTACATTCTGTCCTACTTCTTTTTTGCCAAGCAAATAGTCCACTGCCTCAATCACTGTGTCTGCACCTTTTACCGGTAGGTGTTTTGCTGTTGAACCGGTCGCAATAATAACTTCGTCAGCATTTAAAGACTTAATATCCTTGATTTC
>JAZURO010000158.1:0-3822 GCA_045606265.1 Eubacteriales bacterium | reverse complement strand
GCGCGAACCGTACAATCTCCGACACTTTTCCCATTGGGATTCGGGTTCACTTGTTTCCACATCGGATTCACCGTCTCTTTCAAATGCACTTTCTTCAATAATTCCGTCATTTATAAGTTCCAAAATTGCGGTGTAAATAGTCACAAATGGCATTAGATTGAATTTTTCTTTAGATTTGATGTATTCTTCGATGGTCAAAAAATCGCCTCCTTTTCTGCTGAAAGCATAACAAAAAAAGAAGGCTACCACAATCAAGTGGTAGCCAACTTTTAGTAATATTTTTGAACGATTACATATGTCTGTCCAATTCTGCAATGCCTCTATAAACAATGTTTTTGCATTGTTGCAAAGAAAGACCAAACTCTTTTTCTAATTCAGAGAAAGACAACCCATCGTGTATTCTTCTCGTTAATATCTTTCTGTGTTTTTCGTTAAATATCCATTCGTCAAGCATAACAGACAAAGCAGACCAAGGCATATTGTATTTTTCCAAAACATCGTTACGCTCGGTTGTATATTCTTTGAATGTTTTGCTTTTCTTTTTGGGATATGTAAGTTGCTTTTTTTCGTATTTATGATACAGGTTTTGCTTTATCGTTGTTCTGTTATAACCCATTTCCGGGTTTTCGGTATTAAACAAAACAATATAAAGAGCCTCATATTTTTCGGCATCTTTACGATCAGTAAACTTTTCTATAATTTCGTGGGTAATATTATCCCAACCGTAAAATAAAATATCCTTATAAAAATCTTCATTTTCAGCATAGCCGTGACCGCCGACTTCCCATCGTGCCTCACAATTATCCGCAATTCCTATATACCTTTTTCCGTTTGGTGCTGTGTGTACATACAAATAAGTCATAAAATCTCCCTTAAAAAAGCGAAAGCGACAATTTGACAGTAGCAGTGCCAAATCATCGCTTTCTATATATATATGAAAATATATATTCGTATCAATAAACAGAACTGCTACTTCCGTTTACTTAATTGTACCACAATATGCCCATAAAGTCAAGAAAAACCCCACAAAAAGTGGGGCTTTCTTTATAAGTGTTTTTCCAGCCTGTCCATCGCCTTGTAAACGATGTTTTTCACTTGCTGGGTGGATAGGTCGTATTTCTCTGCCAGCCGTTCGTAGGTTGTGCCATTGAATAGCCTGTCGCTCAAAATCAGCCGATGCCGTTCGTTGAAAATCCATTGGTCAATGAGGTATTGCAGTTCAGACCTTGACAGATTATATGCTTCCGTATTCTTCCTCAAGATATATAACCTCCATGCCGACAAGGTGTGCAAAGTCAATTTCCATCTGTACGCCCTCCGAAATTTCCGACGCAACCACCAAAACATCGCATACGGACAGAATGTCAAGGCACAGCTCCATTTCTTCGTCCCAGCCTATCTCTTTATACCCCAAGTGAGAAAGAGACAACAGAGGGCAAATATAGGTGTTCTGGAGGTCGTTTATTTGCAGGTCGTGGGTGATTTTCTTTGCGACCTTGATATTGTATGGGTCGCCACCGTATTTGTGAGCAACATAACACAATGCCATTACATAATCACCTTCATTTCCTTTCGGTTGCCTCGCAAGATGATTTCCTGCGGCACATAACTGGATGGGGCGAGCATCGCCCTTGCCGCATATCCACCATAGGCGAGCCAACTGGTCATAGAAACCACTTTGAACGGCTTTACGCTGACTTTGTTGTTGTGCGTGTCAATATATATCTTACTTGGCTGCGTAGTGTATGCTTTGTGTGTATGCCCCAAAACGAGGCAATCCATACCATCTACCACATAGCCGAACTTTTCGCCACGATTGACGGCTGAACCAGTAGAGCCACCACCGCCTGCGCCGTGTGTTACGACAAATGTATATGTTGGATTGCGTGTCCCGTCGCCATATTTCTTTCCAAACCGCAAACAGAGGAAAGCCATATTCTCCCGATAGAGATGCTCCAAATCCAACTTGCACATAATGTCATAGGTTGGGTCATCGTCTGCATCTTTGCCGCTTCGCCGTTCGTGGTTTCCGTTGACCGCACAGAGAATTTTATGCTTGATTGGCTTTAGCATCTCAGCCATTCGCCGTTTCTGTTCACGAGGTCGCATTGTTTCCTCGAAAATGTCCGCAACGCTTGACCGGGTGGAATTGTTGAGCAAATCGCCGCCCAAAATCAAATAACTGTTCGGCTCTTCCAGAATCCGCTTACAAAAATTATCCCATTCCGCTGCCAAATGCTCGGCTGCACCGAGATGGACATCCGAAATGGGATAAATCTTTATATCATTATTTTCTTGAAAGTGCCGAGTAATGATTTCAAAATCATTCAGCAATAGCACTTACCTCACTTTTTCTTTTTCGGCTTCTTCTGCCTGCCTGTGCCGTGGCACATATTGCATTGCATATATCCGGAATTACCGCCTGTTTTTCGGACACGTTTACGGGTTTTGATAGTCTGTTTCGCCAATTACATCACCGCCGACAAAATTATTTGTGCCATTGTCGGCTTCCTGCGTTACTTCCTGGTATACAGTTTCCCATTGGCTTTCATAGTACAACCAAAGGCAGTTGGAGCCGACAAGCAGGAAAATTAGCGTTAGAATAGTAATCCACAACCGCTTTGCAGTCCGTTCCGCTCGCGCCATTGCGGATTCATGCACGATATAAGGTACGCTTTCTGGTGCTTTCGTTTCTTTTGTTTTGCACGTATCACAATTCGACATAGCCTACCCCCAAATATTGTGTTGTTTTTGCCTCCGCATCCAAAAGGGGGAGGGAGCGGGGAGGCAATCCACTCCCTCGGCGTTGCAATCGCCGCCCCCCATCAAAAATTTTAACACCCAAAAATATGGTTGTCAACCACCGAAAAACATCTTGACAATCATTGTGATTACACCACCAGCGACAGCGCCCAAAAGCCAAGTGATTTGACCAAGTTTTGTTTCGATTACAGCAAGCCGAACAAGGTCTTTATTCAGCTTCGTTTCAAAAGAGTCTGTTTGCGACTGACACTCTTGGCGGGTCACAAAAATTTCTTTCAGACGCTCAATATCTACATCTTCAAGTGCCAATTAAAAGTGCCCCCTATCTGTCGGGTTATTCACAATTCCAAACGCAACCAAAACAGGCAAAAGAACATTCAAAAGTCCATCGACAGTTTCGGAAATATCCACTCCAACAAATTCCTTGGCACAAAAAACGACAAGAGCGGCAATGGAAACCCAAACAGCCCAAGACTTAAAACGAGCAAAAAAATTCTTCATATTTATCACCCTTTTACAATTTTCAAAGATTTCCCGCAATGAGGGCAGCAGATGCCGCCAACGTCCGCCTCCGGCTCCGTGGCGGGATTGTCTTCCCAAGAGATACCCAGATAGTCCAGAATGCCCTTTGCGTCCGCCTCGGCCAGCAGAGCACGATAAGCGTCTTTTTTAAGCAGCTCCACTTCGGCTTTGTTTGTGTGAAAGCCATGTTCGATGAGCACAGCGGGTGCCGCCGTATTTTTCAGCACTTACAGGCTGATGTCATGGAACAGGCCGCCGCCCCAGAGGGTGATCCCTTTCTCTTTCACGCGGGCAAGAATGGCCTTGGCCGCCTTGTTGCGCCCGGCGGCATCACCGGCGGCACTGGTATAGATGCCGTAGCCGTCCGGGTCAGTCCAGTCTTTTCCGTTGCCGCTGGCATTGGAATGAATGGACACAAACAGGTCGGGATCGGCTTCGTTGGAGATCTTCACGCGGTCGCTCAGACTGACATCGTGCTCGGTGCTGCGTGTCAGCGTCACCTCCACGCCGTGCCGCTCCAGATGCGCCTTGATGCGC
>JAZURO010000157.1:0-3470 GCA_045606265.1 Eubacteriales bacterium | reverse complement strand
CATTTTGCGAAAGTGTGCTCTCTGCGGTTGATGTACTTCGCTTTGTGTCAGACCAGCATATCGCTTTGCTGAAATTTGAACGAGTGGAGCCTACGTTGGAGTCTTTGTTTATGGAGGTGACGCAGAAATGAGATCTCTGATTGCCTTTATAAAAAAAGAATTCACCGAGCAGCTTCGTTCCGGTAGATTGATAATTCTCGGACTTTTATTTGTTCTGTTTGGTATTATGAACCCTGCGATCGCGAAATTAACACCGTGGCTATTGGAAACTATGGCTGACTCCCTTGCTGAAAGCGGAATGATCATAACGGACGTGAAAGTCAGCGCAATGGACTCGTGGGTGCAGTTCTTTAAGAATATGCCAATGGGCTTGATTGCCTTCGTTTTACTGGAAAGCAGTATCTTCACGAAAGAATACACTTCCGGCACACTGGTCTTATCTTTAACAAAGGGACTGGAACGCTATAAGGTTGTGATTTCGAAAGCACTTGTGCTTACTGTTCTTTGGTCGCTTGGCTATTGGCTTTGTTTTGAAATCACATATGGTTATAATGCATATTTCTGGGATAATTCTATCGCACAAAATCTCGTTTTTTCTGTGGTATGCTGGTGGCTTTTCGGTATGATGGTTGTTGCGCTGATGGTGTTATTCTCCACGGTGGCTAAGTCAAATACCGGTGTGCTTTTGGGAACCGGTGGCGTGGTACTGGTTTCTTATTTGATTGGGTTGTTGCCTAAATGCAACAAGTATTTGCCCACGTTCCTGACAGACGGAAACTCTTTGATATACGGCTTGGCAGAAACAAAGACATATATGCCGTCACTTATGATTGCGATTACAACTGGAGTAATTTGCTTTGCAATCAGCATTCCAATCTTTAATAAGAAACAGTTATGATTGAAGGCACCGCTTCGGCGGTGCCTTCAATTCTTCTCGAAATGTTGAGTTTAAGGAATTTGCATAAACAGTCTTCTCAAAATCGGTCAACGGAATTATAATAGTATTGACCGAATCGGTTAATGGAGGTTTTACAATGAACGAACGTTTTTATAATCTGCCAAAAGAGAAGCAGCAAGTGATCATCAATGCAGGTTATCGGGTGTTTTCTCAAAATTCATATAAGAATAGTCCAATGAGCGAGATTGCCGATGCAGCAGGTATCAGCAAATCTCTGCTGTTTCACTATTTTAGAAACAAGAAGGAACTGTATCTCTTTCTTTGGGACAAGTGTGCCGAAACGACTATTGAATATATGACCGAGTATGGATGCTACGGTCAAACCGAACTGTTTGAGAGTATGGAACGCGGAATGCGGGCCAAAATGGAGATTATTCGGATGTACCCCGATATGGGCACCTTTACAATTAAAGCTTTTTACGAAAAGGACGAAGATATTTGTGCCGCTATTCAAGAAAGTTACCATAAATATTTTAACCTAAAAGCGGATAAGACTCGACTGAATCTTGATCCTGCCCAATTTATCGAGGGACTTGATGTTGCTATGATGTACCGTGAAATGTATTGGGCATCCGAGGGGTATCTCTGGGAAACAGTTCAGCGGGGTAATATGGACATTGATCAAATGGAGAAAGATTTTAAGAAGCTGATGGCATTTTGGAAAAGTGTCTATCTGCGGAAGGAGTGAGTCGTATGGATGCAATTAAGATTTCAAAATTAACAAAATATTATGGCAAAAACAGAGGTATTGTCGATCTTAACCTTACGGTAAACAAAGGAGAGTTCTTTGGCTTTATCGGCCCGAATGGTGCCGGTAAATCCACAACGATCCGCACGTTGCTTGGTTTGATAGCACCCACAGGAGGTCGTGCACAGATTTTTGGGTTGGACATAGTCAAAGATAAACAAACTATCCTGAAGAAGGTTGGGTATCTGCCCTCTGAAGCAGCATTTTATCCTGGTATGAAAGTGAAGGATGCACTGAAACTGTCTGCTGACTTGCGTAAAAAGGATTGCTGTAGAGAGACAAAAATCCTCTGTGAGCGATTGCAGCTGGATATGTCCCGGAAGGTGGATGAGCTTTCCTTTGGCAACAAAAAGAAGGTTGCCATCGTCTGTGCGCTGCAGCATTGTCCGGAGCTATTAATACTTGACGAACCTACAGGTGGTCTTGATCCGCTGATGCAAAAGGAATTCTTTGATATCCTGCAGGAGAGGAATAAAAAAGGCACAACGATTTTCCTGTCCAGCCACATTCTTTCCGAAATTCAGCACAACTGCACCCGTGCGGCAATAATCCGTGACGGCAGGATCATTGCCTGCGACAGCGTGGATGCCCTTTCTAAAACAAATGCAAAGCGCATCACAGTTCAAGGTCAGGTGGAACTCAAGAAATTGGACGGCGTTCGGGATATCAAGAATACGCAAGGCGCAACGAGCTTTCTTTTTGGTGGAGATATCAACTACTTGATTCGTTTTTTATCCGCGTTTGTTCTTAGGGATCTGACAATTTCGGAGCCTGATTTGGAAGAGATATTCCTGCATTATTATGAAAAAGGAGGCGATACCGTATGACGATGGTAAAGCACGAATTGAAGATGGGTAGAAATTCCTTTTTGATTTGGACTTCTGCCATTGGTTTTTTGCTCACCGTTTGCGTTTTCCTCTTTCCCGAAATGAAAGGACAAATGGATGGTGTCAGCGATGTTTTTGCCTCTATGGGTTCTTTTACCGAAGCATTTGGAATGGATCGGCTGAATTTTGGTACCCTTGTGGGCTTCTATGCTATTGAGTGCGGCAACGTCTTGGGCCTCGGCGGCGCATTCTATGCGTCTCTTTGTGCTGTCGGTGTTCTCAGTAAAGAGGAAAAGGACAAAACGGCTGAGTTCCTACTTGCTCACCCTGTCAGCCGCTCAAGAATCATTACCGAAAAATTGATTGCCGTTTTCATTCAGATAACCGTACTGAATCTTATTATATACGCACTTTCCATCGGTTCTATGGCTATAATTGGTGAGTCTATTCCTTGGAAAGAGGTCAGTCTTTTGCATCTTGCCTATTATCTGCTGCAGCTGGAGCTGGCAGGCATTTGTTTTGGCGTTTCCGCTTTTCTGCGAAAAGGAAGTGCAGGCATCGGACTCGGCATTGCAGCAATGATGTATTTTTTGAACCTGATCGCCAATATTGCTGAGGTGGCGGGATTTTTGAAATACATAACCCCCTTTGGCTACTGCGACGGTGCCGATATCGTGACAAATGGCAACCTCGACGGTGTTATGCTTACTATTGGTATCGCAATAGGTGTAATCGGAATTGCCACCGCCTATATGAAATACGCTCGGAAAGATATCCGTTGAAACTGAACCAAGAACAAATTGAGTTATTATAAAAGGCACCGAGCGGTGCCTTTTAACTTTTCTGTGAACTTATGCAGAACCTATTGACATCTATATCATAACTGTATATAATAGATATACACAGTATAAACAGAGGTGATGGCGTGAACATACTG
>JAZURO010000156.1:0-17279 GCA_045606265.1 Eubacteriales bacterium | reverse complement strand
ACGAGCGCAAAGAAAACGGCATTTTCTTTTTGCAAAGCTTTTTCTTTTGTGCCTCTTGTGGCAAAAGAAAAAGCGTCTAACAAATCTTGACAGCAAAGCCGTTTAGCCGCTTTCTTTGACAGCACAGGCGCAAAGAAAGCTCCAAAGAAACGCCGAAATACAGGGCTACTCGCCCCGTACCCTCGGTCGCTTTTTGAAAAAAGCTCCGCAAAAACTTTTTTAATCGCCTTGGCAAGTGCAAACAAACAGCTCTATAAATCAAAATTTGAAAACAAAGATCAACCTCAAAGGAGGGTTTATTATGGCATATTTAACCGACATTGAAATTGCAAAACAATGCAAAATGAAAAACATTTACGATATAGCACGTGCTGCGGGTATCGACGAGGATTTTGTGGAGCCATACGGTAAGCACAAGGCGAAAATTTCGCTTTCGTATCTCAATGCAAAAAAAGATACACCCGACGGAAAGCTCGTACTTGTTACCGCCATCACTCCCACACCCGCAGGCGAGGGAAAGACCACAACGACCATAGGTCTTGCAGACGGACTCAAAAAAATAGGCGAAAGTGTTGTAACAGCACTCCGTGAGCCGTCCTTGGGCCCCGTTTTCGGAATCAAAGGCGGTGCCGCGGGCGGCGGATACGCACAGGTTGTGCCTATGGAGGATATAAATCTTCACTTTACGGGCGATTTTCACGCAATCGGTGCGGCAAATAACCTGCTTTGCGCTATGCTTGATAATCACATTTATCAAGGAAACGAGCTTCGCATTGATCCCGAGAGGATAACTTTGCACCGCTGCGTTGATATGAATGACCGTCAGCTTCGCTGCGTTCGGGACGGACTTGGAAGACGCGTTGACGGAGTTCCGAGAATGGACGGTTACGACATTACGGTTGCGAGTGAAGTTATGGCAATTTTCTGCCTTGCCTCATCAATTGAGGATCTTAAAATGCGCCTTGCCAGAATGATAGTTGCTTACAACGTTGACGGAGAGCCCGTAACTGCGGGAGATCTCAAAGCGGCGGGAGCTATGACAGCGCTTCTTCGTGATGCGCTTTTCCCAAACCTTGTTCAGACGCTTGAAGGAACACCCGCCTTCGTTCACGGCGGCCCGTTTGCAAATATCGCACACGGCTGCAACTCCGTAATTGCGACGAGAATGGCACTTAAAACTGCAAAATACACTATAACCGAGGCGGGCTTTGGCGCTGACCTCGGAGCCGAAAAATTCCTTGATATAAAGTGCAGAATGACGGGACTTAAACCCAATGCCGTTGTGCTTGTTGCCACTATTCGTGCCCTTAAAATGCACGGTGGACTTAATAAGACCGAGCTTGGTCAGGAAAATCTTACGGCACTTGAAAAGGGAATACCTAACCTTTTGCGCCACCTTTCCAACATCAAGGACGTTTATCATCTTCCCTGTGCGGTTGCGCTTAACAAATTCCCGACCGACACGGAGCGTGAGGTTGAATTTATAATCGACAAATGTAAGGAGCTTGGAGTCAACGTAGTTCTTTCCGACGTCTGGGCAAAGGGCGGCGAAGGAGGAATTGAGCTTGCACGTGAGGTCGTTCGCCTTTGTAAAGAGGATAATTCAAATTTTGCGTTCTCGTACTCGCTTGACGGCCCCATTGAAGATAAGATCGAAGCCATTGTCAAAAATATTTACCGTGGAAGCGGAATTTTTGTCACAGACGAGGCGAAGGCACAAATTGAGCGCCTCAGCGCTCTTGGATTTGACCGTGTGCCCGTTTGTATGGCAAAAACGCAGTACAGCTTTTCCGACAATAAGGATCTTCTCGGCGCACCTGAGAATTTCACTGTTACAATAAAGAGTGTTAAAATAAGCGCAGGTGCAGGATTTGTGGTAGCCCTTACGGGTGATATTATGACAATGCCCGGGCTTCCCAAAATTCCCGCTGCCGAGAAAATCGACGTTGACAAAAACGGTGAAATCGTCGGAATTTTCTAAGGTGACTTATGAGAAAAGAGTATTTACCCGCAATATTGATATATATTGCATCAGCCATATTGTTTGTTGCGTCCGTTGTTTTGCTTTTTCTGAAAAGCATTCACTGGGCGACCTTCCTCGTTCTTGGAGTTGCGGCTATGCTTGTTGCTTCGTCGCTTCTTGTTAAAATTGGAAAAAAGCTGCGTGATAAGGACGAGAGGGAAGGATAAATATATCTTGTCTGATATAATTAAACGAAAGGAGATCCATTATGAATAAAAAGCTGATAAATTCAATTGTTGCGTCAGTATTGCTTGTTGTGTGCGTGGTTTTGTTTGCATTCAGAGGAAACGACTATGTTGCGCACGCAGGATTAAGAGCAAACGAAAGCATTGATAATATGGGCGAGCTTTACGAGGTCGTTGATTTGGTTTCAGGTGGGCTTAATTCGGGCAATATTCAAGAAAGCCCGAACTACAAAAGCGCAACGCTGCATATGACTGTGTCGGAGACCATAAAGGTGGAGCAGGAATATCAGTCGAAGGAGGCTGCTGAGGAAATAACAATCGAGCAGGATATCACCTGTTATCTTGCAAAAGAGGGAATGTATATTGAAGCTCAGGCGGCAATCTTTACAAGCGCAAAAAACGAATTTGAATATGAGAGTGAGCCCGTAAGGGCATTTGGCAAATATAACGTTCACGTATATTTAGCCGAGGAAAATGCGTATATAAACGTTATTGATTATAACGTTGCAAGCGACGTGATGTCAATGGTCATCAAGGCGCAGTACGTTAATAAATGGATAGAAGTTCCACGGGAGACAGCCCTCGGCTTTCTGACTCTTGGAGAAGAAATGGAATTCACCCTTGATACGTTTGCAATGCTGTTCAAGGCGCTGCTTGACAGTGGAGATATAAATGAGAGTGATACGTCCGTATTCTTTGACAAGGGCGAATTGGTTCACGTTGAGCTGCCCGGAGCTGAGGAATTGGTTATCGACTATGACGATTACAAAGAAAATCTCAAAATAGATATTTCCGATAAGACACGTCCATATATTCTTTTGAGTGCCATTTACGATAACGAGAAAGACATTCCTGTAAATCCGAATTCTTACTACGGTTCGAAATCAACTTTGAAAACAAAGCTTGCTATGGGAATGGAAATAGTTATTTCCAACGTCAATAATACCGAGATTAATTGGAACGTGAGCGACCGTAGTATGGTAGGAAAAATCGAGTCGCCCGAAGACATTGAAAGATTGTTTGAAATAAAGATTTATAAGGAGGTCAGCGATGGAAACCCGTATTAATTTATCCGAAAAATCTGCGATTTCTTTAAGAAAGTCCATTGGCATACTTTCGTTGATTCTCTCCGTTGTAATTATGATTATTATTGTGTTCGGTGGGATCCCGATTTTCAAACAGGGCTCAAATCTTATTAAAATGATATATAACCTGTTTGAAATATTTAACATTACCTCGGAGCCGATCCTGTTCTGCTTGCTCCGATTCGGATTTGCGGCTCTTTATTTTACCTTGTTAGTGTTTATCGTTAAAGATTTTATCACGATGACAAAAACGGTAAAAAAGTGGTCAAAGGATGAGCACGATACAAAGAGAGCAAGATTGTCCGTGTCGATTTGCCTTGGAATGTATAACGATATTTTTGTGAAGTTCATAATTATTGCGGCATCATCTTACGTTTTGGATTCGTATAAGCTCAGCATTGGCGCAAATCTTGTTTTTGCGTTGCTTGTGTTGATTCATTTTGCGCTTAATTCTATGAAGGTGATTCTTGTAAAGCGACATTTGGCAGATAGCATCTTCGCTCCGCTTATTTCAACGTTTGTGCTGATCGTTGCGGCAATGTTTATGTTCAATTCTCTGGATTTTGAGCTTGATTTGTACGTAAGACAGCTGTTAAACTTTTTTAGTATGGTGTTTACTCTGATGGGAAGTGTTTCCTGGGGACTTATTTTGAAAACTCTTATGACTCAGGTTTTTCTTCCCGCATTTGGAGTTTACGTGATTGTAAGATTGATTTTGCTCTTTATCGCCTCTATGTCGCACGGAATGAAGTTCGTCAATTTTGAGAAGAATTGCAAGATTTTTATGATTACAAATCTCATCGTTTTCGGTGCGACAACAGTTGTTCTGATGGTGTCTGAGGGAACCTTCGTTCCGTCAAGATTGATAGATTTGCTGGTTGGCAATCTTGAATATGCTCTTCTTGGCGTGGCATTGTTTGTGATTTCAAAAAATCAGGGCTCCTCGGTGCCGAATGCTCCTGCGTATGACGACTTGATTCAAGAAGAGATTCAGCAGCTTCAAGATGATTTTGTCGTTGATAATCCTCAATAAAAACAAAAAACCACCTTCAAGCGAAGGTGGTTTTGATTTTATTATCTGAGTGCTTCGTAAAAGCTGTATTCGATTTCGCCCTTGATGTGATTAAGTGCGCCTTCCTTTAACTCCTGTACCATAAGGCACTCGGGGGCGGGGAGGCCAATGCTTTCGTGGGCATAGATTCCAAAAGGAGCACTTGTTTTGAAACCACGTGAATTGTAATTCTGAGGATTCCCCTCAACAATGCACGCGGAAAAGCCAAGCTCACGGGCTCTTTTTAATCCGAATTCGATCATTTCCTTTGAAATATGTTGACGTTGAAGCTCTGTTTTTACTGCAACGGGAGAAAGCAAAAGCAATTCGTCCTCATATTTTCCCTCGAGATGAAAGCGTGAAAAGATTGCAAGTCCGATTATCTCTCCGTTTTCATCTACCGCTACAATATCAAGCTCGGGCAAATGATATTTTTTGCTCCTTATTTCTCTTACAAGGTTGCCAACAAGGGCACCGCTTTCTTCGTCCTCGCTGTTTGTGAATACTTCTTTTACAAATTCTGCGGATGACTCATATTCATCCTGTTTTGTCTGTCTTATGACCATTTTCATTTGTCGTTTCTGCCTTTCTGATTTTTAAGATACAAAGGCAAAAAACTTATACTTTACAAATGGGGCGAAAAATTAATAGTTCACCTTTCTTACTTCAAAATAGGACTTGGGGTGATTGCAAACGGGGCACATCTCGGGCGCCTTTGTGCCAACCACAAGGTGACCGCAGTTGCGACATTCCCACATAACCTGCTCGCCCTTTTCAAATACTGTCTGCATTTGAACGTTGTTAAGAAGCGCAAGATATCTTTCTTCGTGTGTCTTTTCGATGGCAGCTACCATACGGAATTTTTGTGCGATATCGTGGAAGCCCTCTGCATCGGCTTCTTCTGCAAAGGTTTTGTACATATCGGTCCATTCGTAGTTTTCGCCCGCTGCCGCACTTTTAAGATTTGCTTCTGTGTTGCCGATTCCGCCAAGGAGCTTGAACCACAGTTTTGCGTGTTCCTTTTCGTTGTCAGCTGTCTTCTGGAAAATTTCAGCGAGTTGCTCAAATCCCTCTTTCTTAGCTACGGATGCAAAGTAAGTGTATTTGTTTCTTGCCTCACTTTCGCCTGAAAAGGCGGTTTTAAGATTTTGTTCTGTTTTTGTTCCTTTAAGTTCCATGTTTTTTCCTCCTGAAAAATATTTACAGCTATATTATATATTAACAAATTGAAAATTTCAATATATTTTTACCGATTTTATTGACAAAAATTCAATTTTGTTATAAAATATCACAGTGTTGAATATATTACTGCTAAATTAAGGTTTGCAGGGATAGTTACAGACTGAAACTGTGGGGACATTTTTGAAAGTTACAAAGTGAAGATGCGGGGGCTTTTTTGAAAAACCGCCCCCACGCCCCCGAAAAACTTTGATGGCTTGGGGTTGTGCTGGTGGTGCGTAAATTTTCGATAATTCACGGGTGAATTATCGGTACACCCACTAAAATCCTTTTACGAAAATAAATTTTCGCCAAGGATTTTATTGTCTGTACTACGAAAATAACTCTTTCAGAGTGATTTTCTAAAATTTACTTACTTTCTTCGTAGCCATAAGTTGTAAACTAAACTTATAATTTGTGCAAAATAATATCATTTGTGCAAATAATGTGTCTATTTCCAAAACAGCAAATCACAGATTTTTGAGGCGCCTGTTAAAATGCCTCAAAAATCGTTATGTGTTGCAACGCAACACGATTTGCGTAAGATTTTGCCACGAAGTCCCACAAAAAAGTTTTTGCGCCACTTTTTTCAAAAAGTGGCAAATCCCTACTTTTGTAACTTTTCTCGAAAAAGAACAAGAAAATCCCTATCTTTGTAACCTACAAAAAATACCATATAAAAACTTTCACGAAAGGAGAACGCCATGGGCGATTTTGTACATTTACATTTGCATAGTGAATACAGCTTGCTTGACGGTGCTTGCAGAATATCAGAGATACCGAAAAGGGCAAGGGAATGCGGTCACGATGCGGTGGCTTTAACTGACCACGGCGTTCTTTTTGGTGTGCCTGCCTTTCTTTCTGCTTGTAAAAAAGAGGGAATAAAGGGAATTGTCGGCTGCGAGGTTTACGTTGCTCCAAAATCACGGTTCGACAAAACACAGGGTAACGGTCAGCCCTATCATCTTGTTTTGCTTTGCAAAAATGAGGTGGGCTACAAAAACCTTTTGCAGATGGTCTCCCTTTCATATACCGAGGGCTTTTATTCAAAGCCGAGGGTGGATATGGAGCTTCTGAAAAGATACAGCGAAGGTCTTATCGCCCTTTCTGCCTGTCTTGCGGGCAGGATTCCGAGGATGCTTACATCGGGAGATTTTGACACTGCGAAGCAGGCGGCACTCGACTATGCCGAAATTTTCGGAAAAGATAATTTCTATATAGAAATACAAAATCACGGCTTTGAGGAGCAAAAGCAGATTTTACCCGACCTTGTTCGCCTGGCAGACGAGTGCAGTCTGCCGCTTGTAGCGACCAATGACTGTCATTATTTGCGCCGCAGAGATGCGGACACCCAGGCGATTCTGATGTGTATTCAGATGAACAAGGTGATAACTGACGGTCGCCCCATCGGATTTGAGACCGATGAATTTTACTATAAAAATACAGACGAGATGAAGCTCCTTTTCGAAAAATACGAGGGTGCAATCGAAAACACGGTGAAAATTGCCGAAAGATGTAATTTTGAGATAGAAAGCAGCGGTTTCATCTTGCCTAAATATCCCGTACCAAACGGTAAGGGAGCAGGTGAGTATTTGCGCTCACTCGTGCTTGAAGGACTTGAAAAGCGTGAGAAAAACGGTACTGTTGTTTATAAAAATTACGGTAAAAACGAGTATATTCAAAGAATAGATTATGAGCTTTCAGTTATTGAAAGTATGGGATACAGCGACTATTTCCTGATTGTTTGGGACTACGTTGCCTTTGCCCGTTCAAAGCAGATTCCTGTCGGGCCGGGAAGGGGCTCGGGAGCAGGAAGTCTTGTTGCATATCTGCTTCAAATCACCGATATTGATCCAATTGAATTTGATCTTTTGTTTGAAAGATTTCTCAATCCCGAGCGAGTTTCAATGCCCGATATTGATATGGACTTTTGCTACAACAGGCGTGATGAGATAATAGAGTATGTAAAAGAGAAGTACGGAAGCGATCACGTTTCACAGATTGCGACCTTCGGTACTCTTGCTGCAAAGGCAGCAATTCGTGACACGGGGCGTGCTATGGGAATGAGTTATGCCGACGTTGATGCAGTTGCAACCAAGATTCCCCGTGTGCTTGGCATAACACTTGAAGATGCTCTGCTTGATTCGGATTTCAAGGCAAAATATGATGAAAGTGAGCAAAACAAAAAGCTGATTGACACGGCAATGGCTCTTGAAGGAATGCCGAGAAATGTGAGCATTCACGCAGCGGGAATCGTTATTACGGACAAGCCGCTGTATAATTACGTACCCTTGGCGCTCAGTAACGGAATGACCATAACTCAGTATGATATGGATGCAGTTGCCGATCTGGGACTGCTCAAATTCGACTTTTTGGCACTTCGCTATCTTACAATTGTAAATGATGCGGTTTTACAGATAAAGGAGCAAAATCCCGACTTTGATATTGAAAAGATTCCACTTGATGATAAAGATACCTACGATCTTATTTCAACGGGAATGACTGAGGGCATTTTCCAGCTTGAAAGCGCAGGAATGAGACAGTTTTTATCGGAGCTTAAGCCAAAGAATCTTGAAGATATAATTATTGCAATATCCCTCTACCGTCCGGGACCGATGGACTCAATTCCTCACTATATTGAGTGCCGTGAAAATCCCGAAAAAATAGAATATCCTCTTGAAATTCTTAAAGACGTGTTGAAATCGACCTCGGGAGTTGTGGTTTATCAGGAGCAGGTAATGAGCATCTTCCGTATAGTTGCGGGATATACCTTCGGACACGCTGATATTGTTCGCAGAGCAATGTCTAAAAAGAAGCACGCAGTTCTTGAAGCCGAGCGAGGTGCTTTTATTAAGGGAGCTGTTGAGCGTGGCATTGATGGACAAAAAGCCGAAAAGCTTTTTGACGATATGATAAGCTTTGCAAATTACGCATTTAATAAGAGCCACGCAGCTGCGTATTCCATCATTTCGTATCGAACGGCGTATCTGAAAACTCACTATCCCAAGGAATACTTTGCTGCACTTCTTACGAGTGTGCTTGGCAATATGCCAAAGATTGCCGAATATATATCAGATTGCTCCAAGCTTGGAATCGGAGTTTTACCGCCCGATATTAACAAGAGTGAAATGTATTTCCACGTGAGCGAGAACAATATTCGTTTTGGACTTCTGGCAATAAAGAATGTTGGTCAGAATTTTGTTGCAAATGCAATAAGAGAGAGAAAGAGAAGACCTTTTTCATCATTTGACGACTTCATTGACAGAATGAGCGATTACGATATGAACAAAAGGCAAATCGAATCGCTTATAAAAAGCGGTGCTATGGACCGTCTTGGAAAGCACAGGTCACAGCTGCTTGCCTCATTTGAAACGATAATTGACGGTGCCACGAGCAAGCGAGGTAATAATATTGCAGGTCAGCTTGATTTCTTCTCAATGGCTGAGGGACTTGACAGAGGGCTTGATTTCAAATACCCCGATCTTGCTGAGATTCCTTTGTCAATAAAGCTGGCTCAGGAAAAGGAAGCAACCGGACTTTACTTTTCAGGGCATCCGCTTGATTCATACCGTGAGCATATCGATAACGTTTCCCACAGCGAGATAGTTTCCCTTGCGGAAAGGGAGGATAATTCCGAGCGCAAGTTCGAAAATATCGTCGGTATGATTGGCACGGTGACCGTAAAGCATACCCGAAACGGTGAAAAAATGGCATTTTTCCAGCTCAGCGACCGATACGGAGAGATTGAGTGTATCGCCTTTGCACGCACATATTCGCAGATTTCTTACCGAATAAGTGAGGATAATGCGGTTATCGTCGGAGGTTACGTTCAGGCACGTGAGGACGAGGACGTCAGATTCATTGTTTCAACTGTCGAGCCACTTCAAAAGAACGGTGAATACCGTTCTAAATCCGATAAAGAAGAGACTTCCTTAAAACACGATCAGAAAGCTTCAAGCTTTGGAGGAACAACCAAACGAGCGAAAAAACTCTATCTGAGAGTGCCAGACCTCGTTTGTAATTCCTTTGCCCACGCAAAGAATCTCGTTGAAATATTTGAGGGCGAAACTGAGGTGGTATTCTTTGATAATTCCTCAAAAGAGTATCATTCAGCCGGACTTGGCTTTGATTTAACTGACTATACAATTAAACAACTTAAAGATATTCTTGGTGACGAGAACGTCGTGACAAAATAAAAAGAGAGAGACATTTGTCTCTCTCTTTTGTGTTTAGTTGGAAGTTACAGAGTGAAGATGTGAGAAATTACAAGGTGAAAATGTGGGGACATTTTTGAAAAACTGTCCCCACACTCCCGAAAAACCTTGGCTTGGGGCATCATTCTCGAGCGAAGCGAAGGATTTTAGGTGAATCGTCTTGATATCAATTGTTACTTTGATTTTTTCTCTCTATAAATTTTCAAATAAAAGTATGCCATTTTTTTGCACATTATTTTATCGTTCAGCTCGTTTTTATACCGTCTGATCGCACCTGTCGAGCATTTTTTATACAGTGCATTATCCTCATAGAGTCTGATAAGGGCATTTGTGAGAGCCCTTGGGCAATTTGCAGGAAAAACAAGACCGTTTTCCTCATTTTTCACCATATAGGGATTCCCGCCCACGTCACTCACCACCGAGGGAATACCAATGCTCATCCCCTCAGAAAGAGAGAGCGAGGACGTTTCGCTGATATACGAGCAGTTCACGTTTATATCGGTGATATTAAAAATAGGAGAAACGTCATCACAAAAACCCGTAAAATGCACAACGTCATCAATGTTCAGGGAGTGAGCAAAGCGTTTCAAATATTTTTCGAATGATCCACAGCCAACGATAAAAAAGCGAAAATTCGGATGTGTTTTTTTGCATATCTGAGCAGCTTGAAGCAAAGTTTTATGACCCTTACCCTCATCAAGACGGGCAAATATGCTTATAACGAAATTTTCTTCACTCAAACCGTATTTAGTACGAAAAAATGCCTTTTCGTTGTCACTTAACAAACGCAGAGGCGGTGAACCGTTGATAACCGTTATTATTTTTTTACCGTCGCACCCCATTTTCACAAGGTCTGATTTTGCACAATCAGCAGTAGCGACAATTGACGTTGAAAGCAGACTTGTCAAACATCCGAAAACGGATTTGACAAATGGATTTTTCAAAGCTTTGGGTATTTCGGGCGCACAGTGGCGAGTCAGAACTCGGCAGGGCACTTGCAAAAGTGTTGCAGCTATTCTTGATGATAGCGAACCGTGTGAATGAACAATATCTGGGCGCTCGCTTTTGATTACTCGATAGCTTTCAGCCACGGAATCAAGCGAAAACGACCTATCTGCGCCCGATTTGAGCTGAATGATCTTACAGGGCAGAGATGATAGCTTCTCAATCAATGCGCTGCCACGTGGCAGCGCAACGGTGAATTGAAATTTGCCGCAATCAATCCCTCTTATTTGTTGGCAAAGCAAAACGCCTGCGCCGCCAATATTGGTGTCAGATATAAAATGTAATATTTTTATCATATAAATCCTTAAATTATTTACGTATTCTTTTTTATAAATCTATTGAAATTATAGGAAAAATGTGTTAAAATCAATAAAAAGAGTTCGCAAAAACGAACAATAATGCGAAAACAGGTTCGCAAAAACGAATTTTGGAGCAGTTATGGAATATATTTCAGTTAAAGAAGCATCAGAAAAATGGGGTGTTACACCCCGTCAGGTGCAGAAGCTTTGCAATGAAAATAAAATAAAGGGCGTTGTTAAATTCGGAAAATCGTGGATGATTCCGGAAAGAGCTATTTTGCCAAGCTCGGCAAAAAAGGACAAGGAACCGCATCTCCCAATGCCGAGAAAGAGTCCATTTCTTGATATGACGAACATTTACGACACACCCGGCAGGGCAGATGTCTGCGCAGAAAAGCTCGTAAACAATCCCGAGGCATACGAGCTGTTCAAGGCGCAGATTGCATATCGCAGAGGTGAGATAGACAAGGTATATGACCACGCACGTTATTTTCTTGATGCTCATTCGGGCTTTTATGCTGTAATCGGAGGAGGGATGTTGCTCTCACTTTGCTCAATCTGGCAGGGAGATATTCATCTTTGGAACGAGGCAAAGCGTCACATTTGTGAGGCGCCTTACAAAACGGATCAGGAGCGAGAGATAATGTCACTGACACTTGCCATTATAGACAGCTCAATATACGATAACAAGGACTACCCCGAATGGTTTACATCGGGCAATTTTGAGACCTTGCCAAGCGAAGCTCATCCTGCTGCAAAGGTATTTTACGTTAAGTATCTGTATATGGCTGCGTTCGCCATTGCATCGGGACAAATGAACCTTGACGGTATGCAGGGACTTGCTCTTATGAGAATGATTCCCAATATCATAGAGCCACTTATTACGCAAGCCGTGGTTGATAAAACGGTAATTCCGGAAATTTATCTCAGAATGTCCTGTGCTGTTGCATATCACAACTCGGGGCAGAGGAATAAGGCAATAGTGCATATGGATAAAGCAATATCCTTGGCTCTTTCCGACCGTTTGTATGGATTTCTCACCGAGTACGTCCGTCATTTTGACGGCTTACTTGAAGAGCGAATTTCGCTTCAAGACAAGGAGGCACTTGCAAGAGTGCTTGAACTGAACGATATATACCGCTTTGGCTGGGCACGTCTTTCGGGACTTGTAAAAAAGAAATACGTGGCAACAAATCTTACTCCCAAGGAGCACGAAATTGCAAAGCTGACAGCATTTGGATTCAGTGTTCCCGAGATTTCAAAGCTCTTGCACGTTTCCGACTCCACGGTAAAGCAAACAATCGTGCGTGTTATCAACAAAACGGGAATTCAGGATAAGAGCGAATTCTCATACATATTGTGAGCAAACAAAAGGTTTTTTATGATTTTAGAAACAAAAAGATTAATTTTAAGGGAATACACGTATAATGATTTTGACGGTCTGAAAGCTATTATCACAGATCCCGAAACAATGAAATACTACACTTGTCCCTATGACGAAAACGGAGTAAAAAGGTGGCTTGATTGGTGTATAAACAGTTACAGGGAAAACGGTTTTGGACTTTTAGCGATTGAACTGAAAGAAAGCGGTGAATTTATTGGTGATTGCGGCATTTCACTGCAAAAAATAGACGGTGAATTATTACCTGAAATCGGCTATCATATTAATAAAAGACATTGGAAAAAGGGATACGCAAGGGAGGCGGCTGAGGCAGCTCGTGACTGGCTGTTTGAAAATACTGCCTATGAGGTTGCGTATTCGTATATGAATTCAGAAAATATCGCGTCATATTCAACCGCAAAATCAATGGGAATGACAAAAATCAAGGAGTATTCCGACGGTGATGAGCATTTGGCGGTGTATGCAATTACACGTGCTGAGTGGCTGAGAATAAAGGAGAGAAAAATGAAAAAGATTCTGATAAGCGGCTTTGAGAAATTTGGCGGGGAAGAGATAAATCCGTCCTGGGAGGCAGTAAGCAGACTTCCCGATGTGATTGACGGTTATTCGCTGTGCAAAATCAGAATTCCCGTTGTTTTTGGGAATGCCGCACAAAAAGTTATGGGACTTGCAGAGAGAATAAATCCCGATGTTATTCTTTGCATAGGTCAGGCGGGCGGAAGGCAGGCGGTAACCCCCGAGCTTGTGGCAATAAATTACCGTTATGCAGCAATTCCCGATAATATTGGCAATCAACCCAAGGACGTGCCGATAAGTGAGGGCGGAGAATCGGCATATTTTTCCACACTCCCCGTGCGAAAAATGGCGCATGCGATAAATGAGTGTCAGATTCCATCGCAGGTGTCGTATTCGGCAGGTGCTTACGTTTGTAACGATTTGCTGTATATTTTGCTTGAAAAATATAAAAACACCGATACAAAAGTGGGATTTATTCACGTTCCGTACTGCACCGAGCAGGGAAAAGATCCGTCAATGAGCATTGATGATATGGTTAAAGCGCTGATTGTTGCAATTCGTAATATTGATTAAGAAAAGCGAGCCGAAAGCTCGCTTTTTTATATCAAAATAAAACAAATTTTTCCATTCATATTTATTTTTCGATTGAGCAAAATAATAGCAGAGAAGCGAAGCAAACGGTTGTGCGATGCGAGAGTGCGTTGCAAGGATCGTGTGCAGCGCCTCTCGATAATATAGATTAATTTCCTTTTTATGAAAGAGGGAAAAATCAGTCGTAAAAGCGACAGAATGGAGAACGTTATGGCAAAGAAGTCAGCTAAAAAGGCACTTGAACAATTCAAGATGCAGGCAGCTAACGAAGTGGGAGTAACACTTAACAACAACGGTTACAACGGTGACTTGACATCTCGTCAGGCAGGTAGTATCGGTGGCCAGATGGTTAAGAAGATGGTAGAATCCTACGAAAACTCTCTTGGTGCGAACAATCCTAACAGATAATCGTTTTTGGAGAGTATAGCTTGCCGTTTAGCAAGCGTTAAAAATTTATTTGACGAATTTTTGCAAGAAATTTTGATTAGAATTTGATTTGTATTTCACAAAAATTCAGATTTGATTTTGATTAAAATCCAACACAAAAGACCGTCATTTGCGAAGGCAAAAGAATAAATTTTATGAAGGCGAACACGTGGTTTGCCTTCTTTTTTTGGAAATATGAAGCTCGGCGCGGGGCGGGAAACAAAAACAGCACGCACCCGAGGGTGCGTGCTGAGATGGTTGAATTATTAAGGATTAACTGTGAGCATAGATATTCTAATTTGTGCACCAGTAGATTCAAGTTTTACATATTGATAAGAACCGTCTAAATCAACATTATATGCAGTGTATGATGTGGTTGTGGTTATTGCCTGGGCTTTTGTCCATGTTTCTCCATCGTTAGAAACATAGACTGTCAGTGTTGCGGCTTTGTTGCCAGCGGTTATTTCGATTATTTCAACTGTTTTAGCAAACTCTAATACACAGTTTGAACCTGCATACAATCTTATTTGTGTGTTCAAATGTGCACCGTTGATAATCAACTTTGTATTTTCGTCAAGCTGATGTTCTTCACCCTGCGCATACTGTGTGCCTGCACTAAAATTACTAAATGAATACTTAGTTGTTTCCATTTTTTCTATGCCGCCTGCGTTAGGATCTTTTTCACCGCAAACTGAGCAAGCACCATCAACAAATGTATGTCCTGTTGCATCAATTGTTTCTGTGCTTACAGTTGCACCGCAATCATTACAAGTAACTGTTGTGCTTCCTGCTTCTGTACAAGTTGCTTCAACTGTTGATGTGGTTGTGTTAATGTGCTCACAAGGTGTTTCACCGCCTTCGCTACCTTCAAGCTTGTAAATTACAACTGCTTTTTGTGATGCACCTGCATAACAAGCAAAGAGCGAGTTAGACTGGTTATATTGCATTGTATTTCTTGTGTTTGTACCCTGTGCAACAATGGTTGCTGTACCGTCAGAAATTGTAATTTTCCAGCTGCTATTTGCTGACAATGTAGTTTCTGTTCTTAAATAGTTGGAGCTTGAACTTGCTGCATAGAGATAACCTGAACCTGTATTAAATGCAAACGTTCCGTCAACAGTTCCTACTTCAAGTGTCAAAATTTGTACGTCGTTTCCAAATGTGATTATGCTACCCTCTTTTGTTACTGTTGCCTGACCTCTGTTATTGTTGTTTTGAGTCGTGCTCAAAGCATAATTATAGTCTTTTGCAACAATAACTACTTTGTCACCTACTGCAAGAGAATAAGCATCAGTTACAAGTTGCCATTCGGGGTTTTGAGATAACTCATCACCGCATACTGAACATACACCATCAACGTAAGTGTGTCCAAGTGCATCAATTACCTCTGTTTTGCTATCGCCACAATCTTCACAAGTGAGTGTTTTTTCGCCCTTTTCTGTACATGTTGCTGGTGTTGTGATTTCTTCATTGTAGGAATGTCCTGTTTTCTTTTCGCCTGCCTCTATGTAACTGTGTTCACAAATTGAACATGTGTAGGTTGTGTAACCGTCTTCTATACAAGTAGGAGGAGTAATAACTGATGAATAATCGTGTTCGTGGTCGAGCTTTTCAACAACGAATACGATTGAATTAACCATACAACGTTTTGCACTTGTAGTTGTAGCAAGAGTAATTGTCTTGGTTTCCGTTGTATCTACAATAATTTCATCATACAAACCGTCATTAGAATTATTAGTAAGCTCGTATTCTACATTATTAACTTTAATAGTAGAAGCATTATCCTTGTATTTAGCAACGTAGATAATTACTTGATTTGCATTATCGGGAACTGTAAATGTAAATGTTGCTGTCTTGTTGCTTGTGCCAAGCTTCAAGCAGGAATTGCCCAATGCATCATTTGCTGATTTATATACACTTGACATTCCGGTTAAGGTAAGTGTATATTCATTTACTGTTTCGGTATATTCAGATGTCTCGGAACCGTCACTGTGACCGGGATCTTCATTTGCACCGAATTCGAAAATAACTGCTCCGCATACACATTCTTGTTCAACAAATGCGTGTACGTGCTCGCCATTAAGTGTGATATGTTCACCATCAACTACATCTGAGAGCGAAAGTTCGCCGCTGGTATTTTCACCGCCATCAGAAATCTCAAATCCGTCCGCATAAACTGGAAGTTCAATTTTATATGCACCGTTTTCTTCTTCCAAAACTATTGGTTCAACAAGAGTTGACCAAGTATCATCACCGTTTTGGAACCAATAGTCAAGTTTAAGATTTGTCCAACCTGCATTATTGTGAATATAGATTGTCTTTGCGTTCTTATATGATACGTTTACACCCTCGTGTGTAGCTGCACCGTAAACACCCTGACCGCCGCCATAGAGCTGGTCGAATACGATTGGGGTGGAGTCGGTTTTTACCGCATTAAGTTCTTCTTCGGTCAATTCGGTAACCTTTACACCGTTATGCGTGGGAACTCCGTATCTCGGGTTGGAGAAAGCACCGTTATTTAGACCTATTTCTGCTCTTACCCAAGGATATCTTCTGCCTGTGGCACTATCCTGATTTGCGAACTGATAGTAGTGGTAATTTACCCAGTCGCCATAATAAACGTTAACGTTTTCGCAGGTCAAGAATTCCGCTGCTGCGTTGAGCGCTTTTTTGGGACTGTTCTGTTCAGTATGACCGATAAGCATTCCGCAACGACGGTATGCGTACCACTGATAAGCCGCAGTTACGTCACTGTAAACATCGAGCGTACAAGCAACGTTCACGTTTTCCATTTTAACTGTTGCGTTGCCCCATTTACCGCCGATAACACCGCCACTGAGGTTGTCAAAGTCGCCCCAAAGGGAACCTACTGTTACGGAAGAGTCAACAGTGATGTTTTTGAACGTGTGGCTGTATCCTTGGCTTACGTCGGTACCGTAAGGACCAAAGCAAACCTCACCAACTACACCGCCGGTAGCGCGCTGATAGTTTGCAATTTTAGAATTTGTAACAACGATATTTTCGAAGTGGCAGGTGCCTTGCGCATAGCCAACTACGATACCTATATCAACACATTCGAAAACGATATTTGCACCGCTTACTGCAAGGTTCTTGATTGTTGCATCCTTAATGGAAGCGAACAGACCGCCACCCGCTGTGCTGTAAGTATATGTGCTGTAATTTTCCTTGTCAGGGTCAAGGTCCCAACCATTTTGCTTGAGATTATAAACTGTATGATTCTGACCGTCAAATACTCCCTTAAAT